>NZ_JBNRIJ010000040.1:0-40127 GCF_053557675.1 Pseudomonas sp. XP1
CGGCCTGGTCGCCGACGTTCAGCGGCAAGGCACCGAAGACACTGCCGGCGGAAACCCGCTGCAGGCCGTTGACGCGGATATCGGAGATGGTGAAGGACTCGGCGTGAACTTCAGCGATCATCAGTGCGGACATGACCGCAGTTAGCAGCAGACGTTTCATGAAGTCCTTTTATTCCAACTGGCAATAAACAGCCCGCCGCGACAAGACGGCAGGTTTCGCAATTGAGCGAAGCTTTATAGTCGACCCAGATCGTTGATCAGAGCGAGCAACATCACCCCTATGACCAAACTGATACCGATCTGGACCCCCCAACCTTGCACCCGATCCGACAGAGGACGACCGCGCGCCCACTCGACCAGGTAAAACAGCAAATGCCCCCCATCCAGAACCGGGATGGGCAGCAGGTTAAGAACCCCCAGGCTTATGCTCAGGTAGGCCAGGAAATTCAGGAAATCCCCCACGCCGGACTGGGCTGAAGCGCCCGCCACTTTAGCAATGGTTATCGGTCCGCTCAAGTTTTTTACCGAGAGCTCCCCGAACAGCATTTTCTTCAGCGATTCAAGGGTCAGGACGCTCATGTTCCAGGTACGTGACAAGCCCTCCCCCACTGCATCCAGCGGGCCGTAGCTGACTTCGCGGAGCATGTTTGCAGGCCATTCGCCACCCTTTACCCCTGCGCCAAGATACCCGCCAGCCGCCTTGCCCTCGCCCTTGCGCGCCAGGGTAACAGGGACGTCCAGCGCAGTACCGTCGCGCTCGACCCGCACCACTACCTTGGCTTGCGGTCGAGCCCGCACAGCATCGACCACCTGCTGCCATTCGCCCACTGCTACACCATCGAGGGCCAGCAGCTTGTCACCGGTTTTCAGGCCCGCTGCGGCAGCTGGCCCCTTGGGATCGATCTCTGCCAACACCGGCACAATGGCCGGGCGCCAAGGGTGCAGCCCAAGGGATTGGATCGGGTCCGGCTCGTCGGCGCCCTTGAGCCAGCTGTCCAGCTTCACCTGTAGCTGGCGCTCGGCGCTGGCGCCCTCTTCACGCACGCCAACCTGCAGGGTGCCACTCTCGCCCAGACGACGAACCAGCTGCAGGTTGACCGCAGACCAACCATTGGTCGGTTTGCCGTCGATGGAGACGATTTCCTGACCTGCGGTCAGGCCTGCCGATGCTGCCAGGCTGCCAGCATCGACCGCACCGATCACCGGGCGGATTTGCTGGGTACCCAGCATCGCCAGCACCCAGAAGAACAGGATGGCCAGCAGGAAGTTGGCAACCGGGCCCGCCGCGACGATCGCGATGCGCTGGCGCACGGACTTGCGATTGAACGACTGCTCGATCAGCGCCGGCGGCACGTCACCCTCGCGCTCGTCGAGCATCTTGACGTAACCACCCAGCGGGATCGCAGCGATCACGAACTCGGTGCCATGGCGGTCATGCCAGCGCAGCAATGGCGTGCCGAAGCCCACCGAGAAGCGCAGCACCTTGACACCGCAGCGGCGCGCCACCCAGAAGTGGCCGAATTCATGGAAAGTGACCAGTACACCCAAGGCTACGAGGGTGCCGATAATCATGTAGAGCGCTGTCATATCCATCTCCGAATGATGTTCAGCGGGCTGGCATCATGCCCAGCCCCCTCGTGAACCATGGTGGGCCTGCATCAGCGACCGTGACGCCTCAGCCACTCACGGGAAAGCTCCCGGGCACGCTGATCGGCGGCGAACACCGCGTCCAGCGACGGCAGCGGTACGACGGGCTCCTGATCGAGCACCTGTTCGATCATACCCGCGATCTCCGGAAAGCGGATACGCCGCTGGAGAAATGCATCGACCGCAACCTCGTTGGCTGCATTGAGCACGGCCGGTGCGCTGTTGCCAGCCTCGGCAGCCTGCCGCGCAAGGCGCAGGCAAGGGAAGCGCTGCTCGTCGGGCGCCTGGAAATCCAGACGGGCGATGGCGAACAGGTCCAGCGGCGCCACCCCGGAATCGATCCGCTCGGGCCAGGCCAGGGCGTTGGCGATGGGTGTGCGCATGTCCGGGTTACCCAGCTGCGCCAGCACCGAACCGTCGACATAATCCACCAGGGAGTGGATCACGCTCTGCGGGTGCACCACCACCTCGACCCTGGCCGGTGCGGCATCGAACAACCAGCAGGCCTCGATCAGTTCCAGGCCCTTGTTCATCATGCTGGCCGAATCCACTGAAATCTTGCGCCCCATGGACCAGTTGGGGTGCGCACAGGCCTGTTCCGGGGTGACGTCCAGCAGCGCCTCTACAGGCGTCTCGCGGAACGGGCCGCCGGATGCGGTGAGCAGGATCCGGCGCACGCCGACTGCACTCAGGCCGCGCGCGTAGTCGCCGGGCATGCACTGGAAGATCGCATTGTGCTCGCTGTCGATCGGCAGCAGCACGGCGCCACTGCGCCGCACCGCCTCCATGAACAGCGCGCCGGACATGACCAGCGCCTCCTTGTTGGCCAGCAACACCTTCTTGCCCGCCTCGACCGCCGCCAGGGTGGGGCGCAGGCCGGCGGCGCCGACGATGGCCGCCATCACCGCGTCCACTTCCGACGCAGCCGCCACCTGACACAACCCGGCCTCGCCTTCCAGCACCTCGGTGACGCACCCCGCCGCAGCCAGGCTGTCGCGCAGTCGCGCGGCCGCCTCGGCGCTCGGCACCACGGCGAATGCCGGGCGGTGGAGCACGCACAGGGCCTGCAATTCCTCGATACGCGAATAGCCACTCAGGGCGAACACCTGGTAACGGTCGGGATGGCGCGCGATGACATCCAGCGTGCTCAGGCCGATGGAGCCGGTGGCCCCGAGCACGGTAATACGCTGCGGACGGCTCACATCACACCCCATTCGGCGGCCCACAGCAGCACGGCGAAAACCGGGATCGCCGCGGTCAGGCTGTCGATGCGGTCGAGCACCCCACCATGGCCAGGCAGCAGGTTGCTGCTGTCCTTGATGCCCGAACGGCGCTTGAACATGCTTTCGGTCAGGTCACCGACCACCGAAGACATGACCACCAGCGCGGCACTCAGCAGGCCCAGCAGGATCTGCCCGAAGCCCCAGTCGCGGCTGATACCGACCACCAGGGTGATCACCAGACTGACCGCCAGGCCGCCATACACGCCTTCCCAGCTCTTGCCAGGGCTGACCTGAGGCGCCAGCTTGCGCTTGCCGAAGGCACGGCCGGAGAAGTACGCGCCAATATCGGCAGCCCACACCAACACCATGACCGACAGGATCAGCCAGTTCCCCAGCGGCCAGTGCTTGAGCAACACCAGCCCCTGCCAGGCCGGCAGCAATACCAGCAGGCCGATCAGCAACCGACAGGCGGCACTGGCCCAGAGTTCACTGCTGCGCGGATAGGTAAGCACCAGCCAGGTGGCCAACCCCCACCAGATCACCGCGGCGCCCAGCACCCAGGGCGCCAGCTCCGGAAGGATGTACAGCAACATCAGCGCTCCGGCGACGACCACGGCATAGGCGATGCGCAGCGGTTGGGCCATGAGCCCGGCCAGGCGCGCCCACTCCCAGGCACCGAGGGTCACCACGAAGCCGATGAACAGGGCGAAATCCCCACCGTTGAGCAGGAAGAAGCCACCCAGCGCGATCGGCAGCAGGATCAGCGCGGTAATGATGCGTTGTTTAAGCATTAAGCACGAGCTCCAGCCTCGACCTGCTCGCTGGTCTTACCGAAGCGGCGCTGGCGCGAAGCGAAATCGGCCAGGGCGTTGCGCATGGCCTCGTGTTTGAAGTCCGGCCAGTAGAGGTCGGAGAAGTACAGCTCGGCGTAGGCCAGCTGCCACAACAGGAAGTTGCTGATGCGGTGCTCGCCACCCGTGCGGATGCACAGGTCCGGCAGCGGCAGCTCGCCGGTTGCCAGGCAGGTCTGCAGCAGACCCGGGGTGATGTCTTCCGGACGCAGGTGCCCGGCTTGCACCTCCCGCGCCAACCGCTGTGCGGCCTGGGCGATGTCCCACTGGCCACCGTAGTTGGCCGCGATCTGCAGGATGAAGCGGTTGTTGCCGGCGGTCAGCGCCTCGGCCTCGCGCATGGCGGCCTGCAGCTCGGGATGGAAACGCGAACGGTCACCGATGATACGCAGGCTGATGTTGTTCTCGTTCAGGCGCTTGGCCTCGCGGCGCAGGGCCGAGAAGAACAGCTCCATCAACGCACCGACCTCTTCGGCGGGGCGCTGCCAGTTCTCGCTGGAGAAGGCGAACAGGGTCAGTACCTCGACCCCGGACTCGGCACAGACTTCGATGACCGCGCGAACGGCGTCGACACCCGCCTTGTGCCCGGCAACGCCGGGCAACAGGCGCTTTTTCGCCCAGCGGTTGTTGCCATCCATGATGATCGCGACATGACGCGGCACCGAGGACGGCGCCGCTGGCTTGGTCTTTTCCATTAAAAAACCCCGGCCTTAGACGGCCATCAGGTCCTTTTCCTTGGCTTTGAAGGCAGCATCGACTTCGGCAACGTACTTGTCGGTGAGCTTCTGGATCTCGTCAGCGGCACGACGCTCTTCGTCTTCGCTGATTTCCTTGTCCTTGGTCAGTTTCTTAAGGTCGGCCAGGGCGTCACGGCGCACGTTGCGCACGGCTACCTTGGCATCCTCGGCAACGCCGCTGGCCTGCTTGGTGTAGCCCTTGCGGGTTTCCTCGGTCAGGGCCGGCATCGGCACACGGATGGTGGTACCGGCGCTGGACGGGTTCAGGCCCAGATCGGAGGTGAGGATGGCCTTCTCGATGGCAGCGCTGAGGTTCTTGTCGTGGGCGACGATCTTCAGGGTGCGGGCATCTTCGACGGTGATCGCGGCCACCTGGTTCAGCGGCATCTCGCTACCCCAGGCCGGGACCTTGACGCTGTCCAGAATGCTCGGGTGGGCGCGACCGGTGCGGATTGCCGCCAGGTTGCGGGCCAGGGCCTCGAGGGACTTGGTCATGCGCTCCTGCGCGTCTTTCTTGATGTCGTTGATCATGCTTGGCCTTCCTCGATCAGAGTACCTTCAGCGCCACCCACCACGATGTTCAGCAGGGCGCCAGGCTTGTTCATGTTGAATACCCGCAATGGCATCTTGTGGTCACGGCACAGGCAGATTGCGGTCAGGTCCATCACACCCAGCTTGCGATCCAGGACCTCGTCGTAGGTCAGGTGATCGAACTTCTCGGCATGCGGGTCCTTGAATGGATCGGCAGTGTACACACCATCGACCTTGGTCGCCTTCAGCACCACATCGGCATCGATTTCGATAGCGCGCAGACAGGCCGCGGAGTCGGTGGTGAAGAACGGGTTGCCGGTACCGGCGGAGAAAATTACCACATCCCCGGAGTTGAGGTGGCGAATAGCTTTGCGACGATCGTAATGATCGGTGACACCGACCATGGAAATGGCCGACATGACCAGGGCCGGGATGTTCGAACGCTCCAGCGCGTCGCGCATGGCCAGGCCGTTCATCACGGTGGCCAGCATGCCCATGTGGTCACCGGTGACGCGGTCCATGCCGGCTGCGCTGAGCGCGGCGCCGCGGAACAGGTTGCCACCACCGATCACCAGGCCGACCTGGACACCGATCCCTACCAGCTGGCCAACTTCCAGGGCCATGCGATCCAGCACTTTCGGGTCGATCCCGAAGTCTTCCGAGCCCATCAGGGCCTCGCCGCTAAGTTTGAGCAAAATGCGTTTATAGCGAGGTTGGCGACCACTCACCTGCTGAGCCATTGCGAGTCTCTCCTGCGGCGTACTTTTAGAAAATTCGTGCGGGCTGTTTGCAGCCTGCTAACTGTAGCGTGGCACCGTCTTGGTGCCAGCGGCGGCAGGTTTTATAAACCCTTCGCCGTTTTGACAAAGAGGCTGCGCGCGTGAGCGGGCAGCCTCTTCGGGGCGACAGACGGGGCTGTCTTACTGCTTGGCAGCAGCTACCTGAGCGGCAACTTCAGCAGCGAAGTCGTCGACTGGCTTCTCGATGCCTTCACCGACCTTGAAGTAGGTGAAGGAAACGATTTCAGCACCGGCTTTCTTGGCCAGCTCGCCAACCTTGACTTCCGGGTTCATTACGAAGGCTTGCTCTTTCAGCGAGGCTTCGGCCTTGAACTTGGTGATACGGCCGTTGATCATGTTCTCAACGATGTTTTCCGGCTTGCCAGCGATCTTGTCGGCGTTCAGCTGCAGGAAGACGTTCTTCTCGCGCTCGATGGCTTCAGCGGAGATTTCCGACGAATCCAGGAACTCAGGGTTCGAAGCCGCAACGTGCATGGCGATGTTCTTCGCCAGCTCGATGTCGCCGCCTTTCAGGACAACGGCAGCGCCGATCTTGTTGCCGTGCAGGTAGGCACCGACAACGTCACCTTCGACGCGCACCAGGCGACGGATGTTGACGTTCTCGCCGCACTTGGCAACCAGGGCTTCACGAGCAGCTTCACGCGATGCGATCAGCGGGGCGGCGTCGGTCAGCTTCTGGGCGAAGGCTTCTTCGATGCTGTCGGCAACGAAGTTCTTGAAGTCGTCTTGCAGGGCCAGGAAGTCGGTCTGCGAGTTCACTTCCAGCAGGACGGCGGATTTACCGTCGGTCTTGACGGCGATAGCGCCTTCAGCAGCGACGTTGCCAGCCTTTTTGGCGGCCTTGATGGCGCCCGAGGCACGCATGTCGTCAATGGCTTTTTCGATGTCGCCGCCGGCCTTTTCCAGGGCCTTCTTGCAATCCATCATGCCTTCGCCGGTACGCTCGCGCAGTTCTTTGACCAGCGCTGCAGTAATTGCTGCCATTTCAAAATCCTCTTGGAAAGTTTTTCAACCATTCCACCCGCTCGTCACGGGCGTTCAATTCTGCAAATCCGCTGTATTTATCTCAGCGAGCCCATGATGCGGGGCCGATGCTGACAGCAGGATTTCAAGGTGGCAAAAAGGGGGCAGAGCCCCCTTTTTGCGTGCCAAGTCGACGCTAGCGTCTAATTACTCGGCAGCAGGTGCAGCCGCTTCTTCAGCGTAAACTTCGGTGCCGCCGGCAACGTTGTTACGGCCGCGGATGACTGCGTCAGCCATCGAAGTCATGTACAGCTCGATAGCGCGGATGGCGTCATCGTTACCTGGGATGATGTAGTCAACACCTTCCGGGCTGCTGTTGGTATCGACAACGCCGATAACCGGGATGCCCAGCTTGTTGGCTTCGGTGATCGCGATGCGCTCGTGATCAACGTCGATAACGAACAGTGCGTCTGGCAGACCGCCCATGTCCTTGATGCCGCCCAGGCTGCGATCCAGTTTTTCCAGGTCGCGGGAGCGCATCAGGGCTTCTTTCTTGGTCAGCTTGGCGAAAGTGCCGTCTTCGGCCTGGGTTTCCAGGTCGCGCAGACGCTTGATCGAAGCGCGGATGGTCTTGTAGTTGGTCAGCATGCCGCCCAACCAACGGTGGTCAACGTACGGCGAACCGCAACGAGCAGCTTGCTCGGCGACGATCTTGCCGGCGGAACGCTTGGTGCCGACGAACAGGATCTTGTTCTTGCCCTGGGCCAGGCGCTCTACGAACGCCAGAGCGTCGTTGAACATCGGCAGGGTTTTTTCCAGGTTGACGATGTGGATCTTGTTACGCGCGCCGAAAATGTACTTGCCCATTTTCGGGTTCCAGTAACGGGTCTGGTGGCCGAAGTGCACACCGGCCTTCAGCATATCGCGCATGTTGACTTGGGACATGATAGTTCCTTGATAAGTCGGGTTGGGCCTCCACGTATCCCAATGACCAACCCGCGAATTCTGCAACTCGGGGCACCCAGGTCATCGTGTCGACACGTGTGTGGGTTAAGTGCTGACGGGGTCGTCCCCGAAAGCGGCGCATTTTATACCACAGACCGCGGCCGAACGGAACCCGAATGCTGTTGCGTCCGTCAGCGGCTTTTGCAGCACCCCGGCTTTCGCGCCAGAATGCCAGCTATAGACAGCAGCATGGCCGCCTTTATCCCGACCGATCGGCGCCCTGCTCTGCTAGAATCCGGCCTTTCCCGTTTGTTCGCGCCGTGCACGGCGCTGTAGAGAGCCTGTAATGACCGTCACCATCAAGACCGCAGAAGACATCGAGAAGATGCGCATCGCCGGCCGCCTGGCCGCCGAGGTGCTGGAAATGATCGAGGAACACGTCAAGCCCGGTGTCACCACCGAAGAGCTGGACCGCCTCTGCCACGACTACATCGTCAACGTCCAGCAGGCCATCCCGGCGCCGCTCAACTACAAGGGCTACCCGAAGTCGATCTGCACCTCGATCAACCATGTGGTCTGCCACGGCATCCCCAACGACAAGCCACTCAAGGACGGTGACACGCTGAACATCGACGTCACCGTGATCAAGGACGGCTACCACGGCGACACCAGCCGCATGTTCCACGTCGGCACCGTGCCGGTATGGGCGGAGCGCCTGTCCAAGGTCACCCAGGAGTGCATGTACAAGGCCATCGAACTGGTCAAGCCGGGCTGCCGCCTGGGCGACATCGGCGAAGTGATCCAGAAGCACGCTGAAAAGAACGGCTTCTCGGTAGTGCGCGAGTTCTGCGGCCACGGCATCGGCAAGGTGTTCCACGAGGAGCCGCAGATCCTGCACTACGGCCGCGCTGGCACTGGCATGGAGCTGAAGGAAGGCATGACCTTCACCATCGAGCCGATGATCAACCAGGGCAAGGCCGACACCAAGGTGCTGGGCGACGGCTGGACCGCCATCACCAAGGACCGCAAGCTCTCGGCCCAGTGGGAGCATACCCTGGTAGTGACTGCGACCGGCTACGAGATCTTCACCCTGCGCAAGGACGACACCATCCCGCGCACCTCGGCCTGACCGCACTCCGACAGGCCACCCCCACGACAGGAACGTGACGCGATGCCCCAGGTGGATCCCGAGCTGTTCGACCGCGGCCAGTTCCAGGCGGAACTGGCCCTCAAGGCGAGCCCCATCGCCGCCTTCAAGAAAGCCATCCGCCAGGCCGGCGAGGTGCTCGACAAGCGTTTCCGCAGTGGCAGCGACATCCGCCCACTGATCGAGGCCCGCGCCTGGCTCGTCGACAACATCCTGCAACAGGCCTGGAACCAGTTCGACTGGGGCGACCAGAGCGGCATCGCCCTGGTCGCGGTGGGTGGCTACGGCCGCGGTGAGCTGCACCCGCATTCGGACATCGACCTGCTGATCCTGCTGGGTGCTGCCGAACACGAGCAGTACCGCGACGCCATCGAGCGTTTTCTCACCCTGCTGTGGGACATCGGCCTGGAAGTTGGCCAGAGCGTGCGTACCGTCGACGAGTGCGCCGAGCAGGCCCGCGCCGACCTGACGGTCATCACCAACCTGATGGAAAGCCGCACCGTTGCCGGCCCCGAAGCCCTGCGCCAGCGCATGCTGGAGGTGACCAGTACTGCGCACATGTGGCCGAGCAAGGATTTCTTCCTGGCCAAGCGGGCCGAACTCAAGGCCCGTCACCACAAGTACAACGACACCGAGTACAACCTCGAACCCAATGTGAAAGGCTCGCCAGGTGGCCTGCGGGACATCCAGACGGTGCTGTGGGTGGCCCGGCGCCAGTACGGCACCCTCAACCTGCACGCGCTGGCCGGCGAAGGTTTCCTGCTGGAAAGCGAGAACGAGCTGCTGGCCTCGTCCCAGGACTTCCTGTGGAAGGTGCGCTACGCCTTGCACATGCTGGCCGGGCGCGCCGAGGACCGCCTGCTGTTCGACCACCAGCGCAGCATCGCCGCACTGCTGGGCTACAGCGACGACAACCCCAAGCGGGCGATCGAGCAGTTCATGCAGCAGTACTACCGGGTGGTGATGAGCATCAGCCAGCTGTGCGACCTGATCATCCAGCACTTCGAGGAGGTCATCCTCGCCGATGACGACAGCGGCACCACCCAGCCGCTGAATGCGCGCTTCCGCCTGCATGACGGTTATATAGAAGCGGCCAGGCCGAACGTGTTCAAACGCACGCCGTTCGCCATGCTGGAAATCTTCGTGCTGATGGCCCAGCACCCCGAGATCAAGGGCGTACGCGCCGATACCGTGCGGCTGCTGCGCGAACACAGGCACCTGATCGACGATACCTTCCGCACCGATATCCGCAACACCAGCCTGTTCATCGAGCTGTTCAAGTGCGAAATCGGCATCCACCGCAACCTGCGGCGGATGAACCGCTACGGCATCCTTGGACGCTACCTGCCGGAGTTCGGCCTGATCGTCGGGCAGATGCAGCACGACCTGTTCCACATCTATACGGTCGATGCGCACACCCTCAACCTCATCAAGCACCTGCGCAAGCTGCAATACACGCCGGTGTCCGAGAAATTCCCGCTGGCCAGCAAGCTCATGGGCCGCCTGCCCAAGCCCGAGCTGATCTACCTGGCCGGCCTGTACCACGACATCGGCAAGGGCCGCCAGGGCGACCATTCCGAGCTGGGTGCGGTGGATGCGAAGAAGTTCTGCGAACGCCACCAGTTGCCCGCCTGGGACAGCCGACTGATCGTCTGGCTGGTGCAGAACCATCTGGTGATGTCGACCACCGCCCAGCGCAAAGACCTGTCCGACCCTCAGGTGATCAACGATTTTGCCCTGCACGTGGGTGACGAGACGCGCCTGGACTACCTGTACGTGCTGACCGTGGCCGATATCAACGCAACCAACCCCAGCCTGTGGAACTCGTGGCGGGCCAGCCTGCTGCGCCAGTTGTACACCGAGACCAAGCGCGCCCTGCGCCGTGGCCTGGAAAACCCGCTGGACCGCGAGGAGCAGATTCGCCAGACCCAAACGGCGGCGCTGGATATCCTGGTGCGCGAAGGCACAGACCCGGACGACGTCGAGCAGCTGTGGTCGCAGCTGGGCGATGACTACTTCCTCAAGCACACCGCCGCCGATGTGGCCTGGCACAGTGACGCGATCCTCCAGCAGCCGGCCGATGGCGGGCCGCTGGTGCTGATCAAGGAAACCACCCAGCGCGAGTTCGAGGGTGGCACGCAGATCTTCATCTATGCCCCCGACCAGCACGACTTCTTCGCCGTGACGGTGGCGGCGATGTCGCAGCTGAACCTGAACATTCATGACGCGCGGATCATCACCTCGAGCAGCCAGTTCACCCTCGACACCTACATCGTGCTGGACAACGACGGCGGCTCGATCGGCGACAACCCGCAGCGGGTCAAGCAGATCCGCGACGGCCTGACCGAAGCGCTGCGCAACCCCGAGGACTACCCGACCATCATCCAGCGCCGGGTACCGCGCCAGCTCAAGCACTTCGACTTCCCGCCACAGGTGACCATCCTCAACGATGCCCAGCGTCCGGTGACCATCCTCGAAATCACCGCGCCCGACCGCCCAGGCCTGCTGGCCCGGCTGGGGCGCATCTTCCTGGAGTTTGACCTGTCGCTGCAGAACGCCAAGATCGCCACCCTTGGCGAGCGGGTGGAAGACGTTTTCTTCATCACCGATGCCGACAACCAGCCGCTGTCCGACCCACAGCTGTGCAGCCGACTGCAGGAGGCCATCGTCCAGCAGTTGCAGGCCGGCCAGGCCAGCGATGCCAGCCCTACCCGCGTGACCTTTTAACGATTAGACGATTGACGAGACCTTGCGCCGATGAACCATGCCTTGACCCAGCTTCAGCCCTACCCGTTCGAAAAACTCCGCGCCCTGCTGGGCAGCGTTGCGCCTGCGGCGGACAAGCGCGCCATCGCCCTGTCGATCGGTGAGCCGAAGCACGAATCGCCGGCGTTCGTCGCCCAGGCCATGGCCGACAACCTCGACAAGCTGGCAGTGTACCCAAGCACCATCGGCCTGCCGGCCCTGCGCCAGGCCATCGGCCAGTGGTGCGAGCGGCGCTTCGGCGTACCGGCCGGCTGGCTGGATGCCGACCGCCACATCCTGCCGGTCAACGGCACCCGTGAAGCACTGTTCGCCTTCACCCAGGCCGTGGTCAACCGCGCCGATGACGGCCTGGTGGTCAGCCCCAACCCGTTCTACCAGATCTACGAAGGCGCAGCGCTGCTGGCCGGTGCTACCCCGCACTACCTGCCGTGCCTGGAGAGCAACGGGTTCAACCCCGACTTCGACGCCGTGCCGGCTGAAGTGTGGAAGCGTTGCCAGATCCTGTTCCTGTGTTCGCCGGGCAACCCCACCGGCGCACTGGTGCCGATGGGCACCCTGAAGAAGCTGATTGCCCTGGCCGACGAGCACGACTTCATGATTGCCGCCGACGAATGCTACAGCGAGCTGTACTTCGACGAGGATGCCCCGCCACCAGGCCTGCTGACTGCCTGTGCGGAACTGGGCCGCAGCGACTTCAAGCGCTGCGTGGTATTCCACAGCCTGTCCAAGCGCTCCAACCTGCCGGGCCTGCGCTCGGGCTTCGTCGCCGGTGACGCCGAGATCATCAAGCCGTTCCTGCTGTACCGTACCTACCACGGCTGCGCCATGCCGGTACAAACCCAGCTGGCCAGCATCGCTGCCTGGCAGGGCGAGACGCATGTGCGCGAGAACCGCGACCAGTACCGCGCCAAGTACGATGCCGTGCTGGATATCCTGCAACCGGTGCTGGATGTGCAGCGGCCGGATGGCAGCTTCTACCTGTGGGCCAAGGTGCCAGGCGACGATGCCGAGTTCACCCGCGACCTGTTCGAAGCCCAGCATGTGACGGTGGTGCCGGGGTCGTACCTGTCGCGCGAAGTGGATGGCGTGAACCCGGGCGCCGGGCGTGTGCGCATGGCACTGGTTGCGCCGCTGGCCGAGTGCATCGAGGCGGCAGAGCGGATTCGCGCATTTCTGCAGAACCGCTGATTCGCTCAAGGGGGGCGCTTTGCGCCCCTGCGGTCTACCTGACCGACCCTAGGTTCGCTTCACTCATATCCAGCTCACCGAGCACCTGGCGTACCACTTCATCCCCCACCAGGTGCTGGCGATGCAGCTCATACAGCTCCAGCCGCTGCGCCCGCAGCGCCCGCAAGCGCAAACGCCGCTCCAGCAGGTCCATCTGCTCGGCCAGCGCCTTGGCTTCGGCGCTGTCGTTGTAGCTGTCCAGCTCATCGCGGTATTCCGCCATCAAGCGCGCCTTCAACTCGGTCGCCAAGGTCGCCTGCGCGGCATCCTGCGGCGCATTGCTGTCGATCACTTCCTCTGCCTCCAGCGCATGGATCGCCGCCTCGGCCGTACGTCGCCAGGCCTCCTGCACTTCCTGGTGCAAGCGCTCGTCCGGGCTCTTGGTCACCCCGCGCAGCAACAGCGGCAGCGCGATACAGGCACTGATCAACGACAGCAGGATCACCCCGGCCGCAATGAAGATCAGCAGGTCACGCTCCGGGAAGGCCTTGCCTGCACCCATCAACAACGGGATCGACATCACGCCGGCCAGAGTGACCGCACCGCGCACCCCACCCAGGGTCAGCAACCAGCAAGAGCGCGCCGTGGGCATCAGCACCAGCGCCGGCTTACCGCGCCAGCGGCGTACCACGCCGATCGAGCGCCAGATGCTCTGGACCCAGATGAACCGCAGCAAGATCAGCGCCACAAAGATCGCCACCACGTCCAGGCAGCGCCAGGCCAGGGTCGGCCAGACGGTGGGTTCATGGCTGACCACGGCCTTGATGATATCCGGCAGTTGCAGGCCCAGTAGCAGGAAGATCAGGCCGTTGAAGGCGAACTCCAGCAGCGACCACACGCTGCGGTTGAGCAGACGGGTGCTGGTCTGCCGTGGCAGCAGGTCGAGCCAGCTCTGCATCATGCCGGCCGCCACCGCCGAAAGGATGCCCGACACGCCCAGGCGCTCGGCCAGCACGTAGGCGGCGAACGGCAGCAGCAACATGAACACCACGTGGGTGGCCGGGTCGTCCCAGCCGCGGGCAATCATCCAGGCACGCAGGCGGCCGATCAGCCAGCTCAGGGCCACGCCTACCGCCAGGCCGCCCAGGGCGACCAGTACGAAGCTGAAGCTTGCGTCGGTCAACGAGAACACCCCGGTGATCGCCGCCGCCAGGGCAAACTTGAAGGTCACCAGGCCCGAGGCATCGTTCATCAGGGCCTCGCCCTGGAGCATGTGCATCAGCGGGGTGGGCAGGCGGTCCTGGGTAATGGCCGAAACCGCCACGGCGTCGGTTGGCGACAACACTGCGGCCAGGGCGAACGCCACGGGCAGAGGGATGCTCGGCAGCAGCCAGTGAATGAAGTAACCCGCCCCGACCACGGTAAACAGCACTAGACCCACGGCCAGCGCCACCACCGGCCCACGAATGCGCCACAACTCGCGCTTGGGAATACGCCAGCCATCGGCGAACAGCAACGGCGGCAGGAACAGGAACAGGAACAGCTCGGGGTCCAGTGCCACATGCAGGCCCAGTGTCGGCCACGCAAGCAAGGCGCCGGCGGCGATCTGTACCAACGGCAAGGGCAGCGGAATCATGCGGCCGACCAGCTTCGACACGCTGACCAGCGTCAGCAGGATGAGGACGGTGTAGGCGGACTGCATCCGGGAAAGCTTCCTTTGTGAACCAGAAACGACAACAGGGCGAAACATCGCCATTGAAACAATATGTTAGCGGCGATGGGCGATTCAGGGCCGCTGCACGATAGTCGCAGGTGGCGGATGAATATGTAACATGATGATACTTCGGTTTGTCGGTGGCGCAGGTTCGACCTCTTGTCGCTTAGCAGATGCATGCCTTGAGTCTTGCAGTGCCTGTGAGACGCAAGACATGCACACCCGTGGCGCTCACAGGATCGTTCACGCATAATCCCGCGACTGAAATCGGAAAACGGAGAGGTTGGGGCCGCCTGTGATCCCCAATGCACACAATGACCTACACGCTCTACGGCATAAAAGCCTGTGACACCATGAAAAAGGCACGTACCTGGCTCGAAGACCAGGCCATCGCCTACGAATTCCACGACTACAAGACCCAAGGCATCGACCGTGACAGCCTGAACCGCTGGTGCGACGAACACGGCTGGGAAGTCATCCTCAACCGTGCCGGCACCACCTTCCGCAAGCTGGACGACGCCAGCAAGGCCGACCTCGACCAGGCCAAGGCCGTCGAGCTGATGCTGGCCCAGCCGTCGATGATCAAGCGCCCGGTGCTCGACCTTGGCGCGCGTACCCTGGTCGGCTTCAAGCCCGACCTGTACGCCGCTGCCTTGGCCTGAGCCCCTACCCTATTTCGCACGAGGTAATCACATGTCCAATACCCTGTTCAGCCTGGCCTTCGGTGTCGGCTCCCAGAACCGCCAGGGCGCCTGGCTGGAAGTGTTCTACGCACAACCGCTGCTCAACCCGAGTGCCGAACTGGTCGCTGCAGTAGCCCCTGTTCTCGGTTACCAAGGTGGCAACCAGGCCATCGCTTTCAGCAACGCCCAGGCCGCGCAACTGGCCGAAGCCGTAAAAGGTGTGGATGCTGCCCAGGCCGCTCTGCTGACCCGCCTGGCCGAAAGCCACAAGCCGCTGGTCGCCACCCTGTTGGCCGAAGACGCCGCGCTGACCTCGACCCCAGAGGCCTACCTCAAGCTGCACCTGCTGTCGCACCGCCTGGTCAAGCCGCACGGCCTGAGCCTGGCTGGCATCTTCCCGCTGCTGCCGAACGTGGCCTGGACCAACCAGGGCGCGGTCGACCTGGCCGAGCTCGCCGAACTGCAACTCGAAGCGCGTCTGAAGGGCGAACTGCTGGAAGTGTTCTCGGTGGACAAGTTCCCGAAAATGACCGACTACGTGGTCCCGGCCGGCGTGCGTATCGCCGACACTGCTCGCGTGCGCCTGGGCGCCTACATCGGCGAAGGCACCACCATCATGCACGAAGGCTTCGTCAACTTTAACGCTGGCACCGAAGGCCCGGGCATGATCGAAGGCCGCGTTTCCGCTGGCGTATTCGTCGGCAAGGGCTCGGACCTGGGCGGCGGCTGCTCGACCATGGGCACCCTGTCCGGTGGCGGCAACATCGTCATCAAGGTAGGCGAAGGCTGCCTGATCGGCGCCAACGCTGGTATCGGCATTCCGCTGGGCGACCGTAATACCGTCGAAGCTGGCCTGTACATCACCGCCGGTACCAAGGTGAACCTGCTGGACGAGAACAACCAGTTGGTCAAAGTGGTCAAAGCCCGCGACCTGGCCGGCCAGACCGACTTGCTGTTCCGCCGCAATTCGCTGAACGGCGCGGTAGAGTGCAAGACCCACAAGTCGGCCATCGAGCTGAACGAGGCGCTGCACGCGCACAACTGAGAATCCGTCACCCCCTGTAGACGCGAGCTTGCTCGCGAACAGCGGAATCTCAGCGTTTGAGATGTTAAGATCGGGTCTGGCACCACGCCAGACCCGATTTTCATTCCAGGCCCCGCGACCATGTTCCAGCCCTCTCCCTGGCGTGCCGATTTTCCCGCCATCGCCGCCCTGCAACGGCAGCACCAGACCTACCTGGACAGCGCCGCCACCACCCAGAAGCCGCAAGCCCTGCTCGATGCCCTGAGCCATTACTACGGCCATGGCGCGGCCAACGTGCACCGTGCCCAGCACTTGCCCGGCGCACTGGCCACACAGGCCTTCGAAACCAGCCGCGACAAGGTTGCCGCCTGGCTCAATGCACCAGACTCGCGGCAGATCATCTTCACCCACGGCGCCACTTCGGCACTGAACCTGCTGGCTTATGGCCTGGAATACCGCTTCGAGGCCGGTGACGAGATTGCCGTCAGCGCCCTGGAGCACCATGCCAACCTGCTGCCTTGGCAACAGCTGGCGCGTCGACGCAACCTGCGCCTGGTGGTGCTGCCGCTGGATGCCCATGGCCGCATCGACCTGGACCAGGCGCTGCAACTGATCGGCCCGCGTACCCGGGTGCTGGCGGTGAGCCAGCTGTCCAACGTGCTGGGCACCTGGCAACCGTTACCGGCACTGCTGGCCCACGCCCGCTCCCAAGGCGCGCTGACCGTGGTCGACGGTGCCCAGGGCGTGGTGCATGGCCGCCATGATGTGCAGCAGCTTGACTGCGACTTCTATGTGTTCTCCAGTCACAAGCTGTACGGCCCGGAGGGCGTTGGTGTGCTGTACGGGCGCAGCCAGGCGCTGGACCTGCTGCACCACTGGCAGTTCGGCGGCGAGATGGTGCAACTGGCCGAGTACCACAGCGCCAGCTTCCGCCCGGCGCCGCTGGGGTTCGAGGCCGGCACGCCGCCGATCGCCGGGGTGATCGGCCTGGGTGCGACCCTGGACTACCTGGCCAGCCTCGATGCCCAGGCACTCGAAGCCCATGAAACCAGCCTGCACCAGCACCTGTTGCGCGGCCTGGCAGACCGCGATGGCGTGCGCATCCTCGGCATGCCGCAGGCGGCGCTTGCCAGTTTCGTCATCGAAGGCGTGCACAATGCCGACATCGCCCATCTGCTGACCGAGCAAGGCATTGCCGTGCGTGCCGGGCACCACTGTGCCATGCCGCTGCTGAAGGGCTTGGGCCTGGAGGGAGCGATCCGCGTTTCATTGGGGCTGTATAACGACAGCGAGGACTTGCAGCGTTTCTTCGAGGCGCTGGATCAAGGCCTGGAGTTGTTGCGATGAGCTTGCCGGACCAGGCGCGCCAGGCGCTGGAAGCTTTCGAGCAGGGCAAGGGCTGGGAGCAACGCGCGCGGCTGCTGATGCAGTGGGGCGACCGGCTGGAACCGCTGGATGAAACTGACAAGACCGAGGCCAACCGGGTGCATGGCTGCGAAAGCCTGGTATGGCTGGTGGCCGAGCAGGCAGAGGGTTTGTGGCGGTTCAAGGCCAGCAGCGATGCGCGCCTGTTGCGTGGGCTGCTTGCGTTGTTGCTGGTACGGGTGCAGGGGTTGGCCAGTGAAGAGCTTGCCGGGCTCGATCTGCGTGAGTGGTTCACACAGCTGGGGCTTGAGCGCCAGCTGTCGCCGTCGCGCAGCAACGGGCTGCATGCGGTGTTGCAGCGGATGGCGGAGCTGGCGTCCAACCGTTGAATCGGTGCTGGCTTCTTCGCGGGCTCGCCCGCTCCCACAGGATTTTCACCTTTCTTGAGAGAGATGCAGTACCTGTGGGAGCGGGCAAGCCCGCGAAGAAGCCCACGCGGTCTATTCAGGCTTGACCCGCTCCGAAGGCCGCCGCGCCCCCGCCACCAGCTTCTCCACCGCCTTGCTCGCCGCCACCATGCCAAAGGTCGCGGTCACCATCATCACCGCGCCAAAGCCACCCGAGCAGTCCAACCGCACGCCCTCGCCCACAAAGCTTTTCTGCAGGCAAACGCTGCCATCGCCCTTGGGGTAGCGCAGCTGTTCGCTGGAGAACACGCACGGCACGCCATAATTGCGGCTGACATTGCGCGAAAAGTTGTAATCGCGGCGCAGGGTGGAGCGCACCCGCGAGGCCAGCGGGTCATTGAAGGTCTTGTTCAGGTCGGCGATCTGGATCTGTGTCGGGTCGATCTGCCCACCGGCGCCACCGGTGGTGACGATGGCGATCTTGCGCCGCCGGCACCAGGCGATCAGCGCCGCCTTGGCCATTACACTGTCGATGCAGTCGATCACACAGTCGAGGTTCTCGGTAATGTACTCGACCATGGTGTCGCGGGTGACGAAGTCGGCCACAGCATGCACCGTGCACGCCGGGTTGATCGCCCGCAGGCGCTCGGCCATGACCTCGACCTTGGGCCGCCCCACCTGCCCTTCCAGCGCATGGGCCTGGCGGTTGGTGTTGCTGACGCACACATCGTCGAGGTCGAACAGGGTGATCTCGCCCACGCCACTGCGGGCCAGCGCTTCCGCCGCCCACGAGCCTACCCCGCCAATACCGACCACGGCCACATGGGCCTGGCCCAGACGGTGCAACCCCTGGTCGCCATAAAGCCGGGCGACACCGGCGAAGCGTGGATCTTCTGTGCTCATGTTCATACCCCAAAAAACCGGCGCGCATTATATGCCAGGGGGCCCATGGCCTGCATCGTTAGGAAAGAGACTACCAACCCTGCTTTAATGTCCTATCACTTCGACACATATGGACGACAATGTCTTCACGTAAATTCGGCCTGAACCTGGTAGTGGTCCTGGCCATCGCCGCGTTGTTCACCGGGTTCTGGGCGCTGATCAACCGCCCGGTATCCGCCCCCGCCTGGCCAGAACAGATATCCGGCTTCTCGTATTCACCGTTCCGCCTGGGCGAAAGCCCGCAGAAGGGCCAGTACCCCAGTGACGACGAGATGCGCCAGGACCTGGAGCAGTTGAGCAAACTGACCGACAGCATCCGGATCTACACCGTGGAGGGCACCCAGGCGGATATCCCGCGCCTGGCCGAGGAATTCGGCCTGCGGGTGACGCTGGGCATCTGGATCAGCCCGGACCTGGAGCGCAACGAACGCGAAATCGCCACGGCCATCCAGCTGGCCAACACCTCGCGCAGCGTGGTGCGGGTTGTGGTCGGCAACGAGGCACTGTTCCGCGAAGAAGTCACCCCGGAAAACCTGATCAAGTACCTGGACCGGGTACGCGCAGCGGTCAAGGTGCCGGTGACCACCAGTGAGCAGTGGCACATCTGGAAGGAAAACCCGCAGTTGGCCAAGCACGTCGACCTGATTGCCGCGCACATCCTGCCGTACTGGGAGTTCGTGCCGATGAAGGATTCGGTGGAGTTCGTGCTCGACCGCGCCCGCGAGCTGAAGCACCAGTTCCCGCGCAAACCCCTGCTGCTGTCGGAAGTCGGCTGGCCGAGCAACGGCCGCATGCGCGGCGGCGCCGATGCTACCCAGGCCGACCAGGCCATCTACCTGCGTACCTTGGTCAACACCCTCAACCGCCGCGGTTACAATTACTTCGTGATCGAGGCCTACGACCAGCCGTGGAAGGCCAGTGACGAAGGCTCGGTGGGCGCCTACTGGGGCGTGTACAACGCCGAGCGCCAGCAAAAATTCAACTTCGACGGCCCGGTGGTGGCGATCCCCCAATGGCGCGCCCTGGCGGTGGCCTCGGTGGTGCTGGCAATGATCGCCCTGATGGTGCTGTTCATCGACGGTTCGGCCCTGCGCCAGCGTGGCCGTACCTTCCTCACCTTCATCACCTTCCTGTGCGGTTCGGTGCTGGTATGGATCGCCTACGACTACAGCCAGCAATACAGCACCTGGTTCAGCCTGACCGTGGGCGTGCTGCTGGCCCTCGGCGCGCTGGGCGTGTTCATCGTGCTGCTGACCGAGGCCCACGAACTGGCCGAGGCGGTATGGATACACAAGCGCCGGCGCGAATTCCTGCCGGTGCAGGCCGACAGCGCCTACCGGCCCAAGGTGTCGGTGCACGTACCGTGCTACAACGAGCCGCCGGAGATGGTAAAACAGACCCTTGACGCACTGGCAGCGCTGGATTACCCCGACTACGAAGTGCTGGTGATCGACAACAACACCAAGGACCCGGCCGTGTGGGAGCCGCTCAAGGCCCATTGCGAGAAACTCGGCGAGCGCTTCAAATTCTTCCATGTCGCGCCCCTGGCCGGTTTCAAGGGCGGCGCGCTGAACTACCTGATCCCGCACACCGCCAAGGACGCCGAGGTGATCGCGGTGATCGACTCGGACTACTGCGTCGACCGCAACTGGCTCAAGCACATGGTGCCGCACTTCGCCGACCCAAAGATTGCCGTGGTGCAGTCGCCGCAGGACTACCGCGACCAGCACGAAAGCGCTTTCAAGAAGCTGTGCTACAGCGAATACAAGGGCTTCTTCCACATCGGCATGGTCACCCGCAACGACCGTGACGCGATCATCCAGCACGGCACCATGACCATGACCCGGCGCAGTGTGCTGGAAGAGCTGGGCTGGGCCGAGTGGTGCATCTGCGAGGACGCCGAACTGGGCTTGCGGGTATTCGAGAAGGGCCTGTCGGCCGCCTATGCCCACAACAGCTACGGCAAGGGCCTGATGCCCGATACCTTCATCGACTTCAAGAAGCAACGCTTCCGCTGGGCCTACGGCGCCATTCAGATCATCAAGCACCACGCCAGCGCCCTGCTGCGCGGCAAGGGCAGCGAGCTGACCCGCGGCCAGCGCTACCACTTCCTGGCCGGCTGGCTGCCGTGGATCGCCGATGGCATGAACATCTTCTTCACCATCGGCGCGCTGCTGTGGTCGGCGGCGATGATCATCGTGCCGCACCGGGTCGACCCGCCGCTGATGATCTTTGCCATTCCGCCGCTGGCACTGTTCTTCTTCAAGGTCGGCAAGATCATCTTCCTCTACCGCCGCGCGGTAGGGGTGAACCTGAAGGATGCCTTTGCTGCGGCGCTGGCGGGGCTGGCGCTGTCGCATACCATCGCCAAGGCGGTGCTGTACGGGTTCTTCACCAGCAGCATGCCGTTCTTCCGCACACCGAAGAACGCCGACAGCCACGGGCTGCTGGTGGCGATTTCCGAGGCGCGGGAAGAGCTGTTCATCATGTTGCTGCTGTGGGGCGCAGCGCTGGGCATCTACCTGGTACAGGGGCTGCCGAGCTCGGACATGCGCTTCTGGGTGGCAATGTTGCTGGTGCAGTCGTTGCCTTATGTGGCGGCGCTGGTGATGGCGTTCCTGTCTTCGCTGCCCAAGCCCGGGGAAAAGGCTGCCGAACCGCAACAGGCTTGAGGGGTGCTGGAACGGCCTGATATTCAGAAGTGACCGCGAACCGGCCCCACGGCCAGGCGGGAAAATGGCCGTTTGAGCCATTCCAGACGCTGTTCGACGCCGACCAGCGTTCTGGGCCTCTTCTCTCAAGTGCCCGCCGAGGCCACCACGTGCTGACGCGCGCTATGCAAAATTGAAGTTCCGTTTAGCTGGAACTTCAATGACCCCAGCGTCGCAGGCATGGCATTCGGTGCGGTTCCTAATAAAAACCCGGGCAGACCGCGTCCACCAGAGGCATTCACGCGCCCACGTACCTGGCAATTCTGATAGTTGTTGACAAACAGGGGAACTCCTACGCTGAACGCTCTAAGTTAATTACCAGGAGTGAACAATGATGTGCCAGCAGCGTCCAACAGAAAACTCTTTCAAAATTGAACCAACCCGCATCAGCTTTAGCTACTTGAATCAACGAAAAGACAGCCTTCGGTGCACGATAAATACGAACGAAACAACCTACGAAACTGAAATCAGTGAAGTGCTGGTACCTCTCATGCTAATGGCTCGCGAAAAAATCAATGATGAAACAACCTATGTAAATATGTGGGCAGAAAATGCCGACAATGGCGGCAGGAACATTACAATTACCAGCCTCGGCATTAACCAACTCTAAAGAAACAGCGGCAGTTATCAGCAGGATAACTGCCGCTGTCACAGGTAAAAACAAGCCTTTCTGATACCCGCACATGGCGCCATTCATATGCAACTGGGTGAAGGGTGTTTAGCCAATAACAAACGTTGCACATGCCACTGAAAACGTTGCGCCATCACCTAGGCCAATCCGGTCGTACCTTTTACATCCATTTGATATAAGATAACGCCCCTCAGATTTCCCCGCCTTGCCTTGCCCCGGAGTCCCCCATGACGGCCCCTACCGAGCTCTCGCCTACCCTTCAACTGGCCTGCGACCTGATCCGCCGCCCCTCGGTCACCCCCGTCGACGCCGACTGCCAGGCGCAGATGATGAACCGCCTGGGCGCCGTGGGCTTCCAGCTCGAGCCGATGCGCTTCGAGGACGTCGACAACTTCTGGGCCACCCACGGCAGCCAGGATGGCCCGGTGCTGTGCTTTGCCGGCCACACCGACGTGGTCCCCACCGGCCCGGTGCAGCAATGGCAGCATGAGCCGTTCGAAGCGCTGATCGACGCCGACGGCATGCTCTGCGGCCGTGGCGCCGCCGACATGAAAGGCAGCCTGGCCTCCATGGTTATTGCCAGCGAGCGCTTCGTGCAGGACTACCCGGGGCACCGCGGCAAGGTCGCGTTCCTGATCACCAGCGACGAGGAAGGCCCGGCCCACCATGGCACCAAGGCCGTGGTCGAGCGCCTGAAAGCACGCAACGAGCGCCTGGACTGGTGCATCGTCGGCGAACCGTCCAGCACCACCCTGCTGGGTGACGTGGTCAAGAACGGCCGCCGTGGCTCGCTGGGCGCCAAGCTGACCGTACGCGGCAAGCAGGGCCATGTGGCCTACCCGCACCTGGCGCGCAATCCGATCCACCTGGCCGCACCGGCCCTGGCGGAACTGGCGGCCGAGCACTGGGATGAAGGCAATGCGTTCTTCCCGCCGACCAGCTTCCAGATCTCCAACCTCAACTCCGGCACCGGCGCCACCAACGTGGTCCCAGGCGAGCTGACCGCACTGTTCAACTTCCGCTTCTCCACCGAGTCCACCGTCGAAGGCCTGCAGGCGCGGGTGTCGGCGATCCTCGACAAGCATGAACTGGACTGGTCGATCGACTGGGCGCTGTCGGGCCTGCCGTTCCTCACCGAGCCGGGCGAATTGCTGGACGCCGTCTCGGCCAGCATCAAGGGCGTCACCGGCCGTGACACCCAGCCGTCGACCAGCGGCGGTACCTCCGATGGCCGCTTCATCGCCACCATGGGCACCCAGGTGGTCGAGCTCGGCCCGGTCAACGCCACCATCCACCAGGTGGATGAACGGATCCTGGCAAGCGACCTTGATCTGCTGACCGAAATCTATTACCAGACCCTGGTCCGGTTGCTCGCCTGATGCTCGCCTGCCCTCTTTGCCAGGCACCACTGAGCCGGCTCGACAACGGTGTGGTGTGCCCGGCCGGCCACCGCTTCGACCGGGCCCGCCAGGGTTACCTGAACCTGCTGCCGGTGCAGCACAAGAACAGCCGCGACCCGGGTGACAACCAGGCCATGGTAGAAGCCCGCCGCGATTTCCTCGACGCCGGCCACTATGCGCCGGTGGCGCGCCGCCTAGCCGAACTGGCCGCCGAGCGCCAGCCCGGAGCCTGGCTGGACATCGGCTGTGGCGAGGGTTACTACACTGCGCAAATCGCCCAAGCCCTGCCAGCTGCCGACGGCTACGCCCTGGACATCTCCCGTGAGGCAGTCAAGCGTGCCTGCCGCCGCGCACCCGAAGTTACCTGGATGGTCGCCAGCATGGCCCGCGTGCCGCTTGCCGACGCCAGCTGCCAGTTCATCGCCAGCGTGTTCAGCCCGCTGGACTGGGCCGAGGCCAAGCGCCTGCTCAGCCCCGGCGGCGGCCTGATGCGGGTCGGCCCCACCAGCGGCCACCTGATGGAACTGCGCGAAGTGCTCTACGATGAAGTACGCCCTTACGCCGACGACAAACACTTGGCCCTGGTGCCCGAAGGCATGGCCCATGCCCACAGCGAAACCCTGGAGTTCCGCCTGAGCCTGGCCGCGCCCAAGGCCCGCGCCGACCTGCTGGCCATGACCCCGCACGGCTGGCGTGCCAGTGCCGAAAAACGTGCCCGGGTAATCGACCAGCCCGATCCGTTCGAGGTCACGGTTTCCATGCGTTATGACTATTTCGTGCGCCAAGACTGAGCACACCCGGAGCCCTTATGCGCCAACCTGATATCGAGATCTACCTGAAGGACGCCGACGTCGACCACAAACAGATTGCCGAGTGGCTCGCCCAGGCAATCGGCCCATGCAGCGAATGGAAGCAGAAAGGCCATACCTTCAAATGCCAGGCCGGTAACATTCCGGTCACCTGGCTACCCAAGGCTGTAGGGAAATGGAACAGCCTGTACCTGGAAAGCGACCAGACGCCGTGGGCCGATGATGTCGCCTGCGCCCGCGCCGCATTTGCCGCACTGGGCGTGGAAGTGCGCTGCGCGCCAGGTGGCTGGGTGGAGGAAGATGGGGAAGAAGATGCCGACCGTTGGGTCCGCATCAGCGCCGACGGTGAAGAGGAAATCACCTGGCGTACATGAATGCACTGCATTCGTTGCGGGAGCCCGGCTTGCCGGCGATGCAGGCAACACGGTGCCTGGCATCGGCTTCGCCGGTGATCGCCGGCAAGCCAGCTCCCACAACAAGCCTTACAGCATGAGGCTCAGAGGCCCACTACGTCCTCGGCTTGCAGGCCTTTCTGGCCCTGCACGCAGGCGTATTCCACCCGCTGACCTTCGACCAGGGTACGATGCCCCTCACCGCGGATCGCCCGATAGTGGACGAATACATCCGCACCACCTTCGCGCTGAATGAAGCCATAACCCTTGGCATCGTTGAACCACTTTACATTCCCAGTCTCACGAGACGACATCTGAACTACTCCGGATTTTTATTGTGAAGATCGCCTTGCAGACACAGAGTCCCTCCCTGTGTCGACGCCGCTTGCGCAAATATCTTGCAAGTGGCAGGCCGAGTATATGACACAGAACAAAAAAATTTGATGACCGTCGCGCCGTTCGGCGATTTTTGCTGAACTTGCGCGGATACGGCAGACTAATTGGCTGGATACCCACCTGAAAATCACTCCCAGGGCACACACCCCATGACCCGTTCCCCCCTGCGCCGCCTGATCTTCGGCGCCCTGCGTCGCCTGTTGTACCTGTGGGTGCGCTCCGAGACCATCAACCAGTCCTCCCTCACCCTCAAGCTCGACCGCAGCCGCCCGGTGTTCTATGCCCTGCCCTCGCCCGCGCTCACCGACCTGGCCGTGCTCGACCACGAATGCACCAAGGCAGGTCTGCCGCGCCCGGTGCTACCGGTGGCGGTCGGCCCGCTGCAGGAGCCGGCGGCATTCTTCTACCTGACCCCGGACCCGGACTGGCTCGGCCGCCACGACAAGCGCGGTGCCCCGCCTACCCTGGAGCGCCTGGTCGCCGCCGTCAGCCAGCATGCCGAAGAGGATGCGCAGATCATTCCGGTCAGTGTGTTCTGGGGCCAGACCCCGGCAAGTGAATCCAGCCCGTGGAAGTTGCTGTTCGCCGACAGCTGGGCGGTTACCGGGCGCCTGCGCCGGCTGCTGACCGTGCTGATCCTCGGGCGCAAGACCCGGGTGCAGTTCTCCGCGCCCATCCACCTGCGCGAACTGGTACAGCACAACAAGGGCCACGAACGCACCGTACGTATGGCCCAGCGCCTGATGCGCGTGCACTTTCGCAACCTGAAGACCGCCGTCATAGGCCCGGACATCTCGCACCGTCGCAACCTGGTCAAAGGCCTGATCCACGCGCCCCAGGTGCGCCAGGCCATCGTCGATGAGGCGCAGCGCGAAAACCTGCCGCTGGCCAAGGCCGAAGCCCAGGCCCTGCGCTATGGCAACGAGATTGCCTCGGACTACACCTACACCGCGATCCGCTTCCTCGAAGTGGTGCTGAGCTGGTTCTGGAACAAGATCTACGACGGCATCAAGGTCAACCATATCGAGCAGGTGCAAGGCATCGCACCCGGCCACGAAGTAATCTATGTGCCGTGCCACCGCAGCCATATCGACTACCTGCTGCTGTCGTACCTGCTGTTCCGCAACGGCCTGACACCACCGCACGTGGCCGCGGGCATCAACCTCAACATGCCACTGGTGGGTAACCTGTTGCGTCGTGGCGGTGCCTTCTTCATGCGCCGCACGTTCAAGGGCAACCCGCTGTACACCGCGGTGTTCAACGAGTACCTGCATACCCTGTACACCAAGGGCTTCCCGGTGGAGTACTTCGTCGAAGGCGGCCGCTCGCGCACCGGGCGCATGCTGCAGCCGCGCACCGGGATGCTGGCCATTACCCTGCGCAGCTTCCTGCGTTCGTCGCGCACGCCGATCGTGTTCGTGCCGGTGTACATCGGCTACGAGCGCGTGCTCGAAGGCCGCACCTACCTGGGCGAACTGCGCGGTGCCAGCAAGAAGAAAGAGTCGATCTTCGATATCTTCAAGGTATTTGGCGCGCTAAAACAGCGCTTTGGCCAGGTATACGTGAACTTCGGCGAGCCGATCCGCCTGGCCGGCTTCCTCGACCAGCAACAGCCCGGCTGGCGCGAACAGGATCACGGCCCGCAGTACCGCCCGGCCTGGCTCAATGCAACCACCGCCCGCCTGGGCGAAACCGTGGCTCGTCACCTCAACGAGGCGGCCGCGATCAACCCGGTCAACCTGGTGGCCCTGGCTCTGCTGTCCACCAGCCGCCTGGCCCTGGACGAGCGCGCCTTGACCCGCGTGCTCGACCTGTACCTGACCTTGCTGCGCCAGGTGCCCTACTCGCCGCACACCACCCTGCCGGATGGCGACGGCCAGGCGCTGATCGAACACGTGCGCGGGATGAACCTGGTGGCCGAGCAGAAGGACGCCTTGGGTCGCATCCTGTACCTGGATGAAGGCAACGCGGTACTGATGACCTATTACCGTAACAACGTGCTGCACATCTTCGCCCTGCCGGCGCTGCTGGCGAGCTTCTTCCTCAGCAGCTCGCGCATGAGCCGCGAACTGCTGGGCCAGTATGTGCACGCGCTGTACCCTTACCTGCAGGCCGAACTGTTCCTGCGCTGGTCGCCGGAGCAACTGGATGAGGTGATTGACCAGTGGCTGGCCGCGCTGGTCGAGCAAGGGCTGCTGCGCCAGGACAACGACACCTACATTCGCCCGGCACCCAGTTCGCGGCAGTTCGTGTTGCTGGCCCTGCTCGCCCGCACCATCACCCAGACCCTGCAGCGTTTCTACATGGCCACCTCGCTGCTGCTGAACAGCGGGCAGAACAGCCTCAGCGCCGAAGAACTGGAAGACCTGTGCGTGATGATGGCCCAGCGCCTGTCGATCCTGCACGGCCTGAACGCCCCGGAGTTCTTCGACAAGACCCTGTTCCGCCACTTCATCCAGACCCTGCTCGAGCAAGGCGTGCTGCATGCAGATGCCCAGGGCAAGCTGGGTTATCACGACAAGCTCGGCGAGCTGGCCGAAGGCGTGGCCAAGCGCGTGCTGTCGGCGGAACTGCGCCTGTCGATCCGCCAGGTGGCATTGCACCGAGATGAGCCTGCAGAGGTCATGCAAAGGTAGTTTTTCAGGCTGCTCTCGGCCCTTGGGAGGGATCAGGATCACGGCGCTACTTCAAGCCCATCCCTCTCAAGGAGCACCAACATGACTCAAATGAAGACGCTGGACGTTGAAATCGTTTCCTCAGGCGATAACACGCTTGCGCCATCCGGACTGGTTGAATTGAGGCTGATCGATATCACCAAAGCAGATGCACGCTCCATCAGCCTTGCCGAGCTGCGCCTGCGTTGTGGCGGCCTGATGCCGATCAATCTGCCGCTGACTTTCGATACCAGCATTATCGACCCAAGCCGCAGCTATGCCCTCGCCGTGCGCATCGAGGTAGACGGCAAACTGCGCTACATCAACACCAGCCGTCACTCGATAGAACCAGCCACTGTATCGGGTACACAACGGGTAACTGTCGACCCGGTTGCCACCTGAAACACTCACCTGTCGGTGCCACCCTGTGGACTGCACAGGGCGGCCTGACCGTTTCAAGCAAACTGGATGCAGTCGGCCTGCGACCGCCGCGCCGTAGCTGAATATTGCGCTTCGCGTTGCTCACCCCTCTCTTTGTCGTATCTTCATCAAGGACCCGCCAGAAGAAATCCGCTAAAGTCCCTGGGGTTGGCCACAAGCCAACGCCAAGGACTTCGGAGATACCATGAAAAAGCTCTTTATGCTGTGTTGCGCATCCTTGCTCGCAGCCTGTTCCAGCCACACCCCGTCCAACCAGGCCAGCCTGGATGGCGAAGTCTTCTACCTGCAGCGCAGCGCCCTGCCACCTGCCGCCACCCTCAGCGTGGAACTGCAGGACGTCTCGTTGATGGACGCCCCGGCGGTGACCCTGGCCCGCCAGGCCGGCCCGGTCAAAGGCAACGTACCGCTGCCATTCCACCTCACCTACGACCCGGCCCAGGTCAAGCCCGGCCACCGCTATGCGGTAAGCGCGCGCATCGAGCTGGACGGCAAGCTGCTGTTCATCAACACCGAACACCACGGCGTCATGCTTGACGGCAGTGACCCACAGCCCGTGCGGATCAAGGTCGATCCAGTCCGCTGATATCCGTATTCATCTGTTTACAAGGAAAGCTTCATGATCCGCACTTCCCTGCGTTTCACCACCCTGTGTGCCGGCCTGCTGCTATCGGCCAGTGCCCTGGCCCTGTCGCTGGGCGACCTGACCCAAAAGGACGCCACCGGCGGCCTGAAGGATGCCCTGACCCAAGGCGCACAACTGGCCGTCAAGCAACTGAGCACCCCGGGTGGGTTCAGCAACAACCCTGACGTGCGCATCGAACTGCCAGGCAACCTGGGCAAGGCCGCCAAGGCGATGAAGATGTTCGGCAAGGGTGAACAGGTCGAAGCCCTGGAAACCAGCATGAACAAGGCCGCCGAGGCTGCCGTGCCGCAGGCCCAGGCGATTCTGGTGGATGCCGTGAAGAACATGAGTGTGACCGATGCCAAGGGCATCCTCGGCGGCGGTGACGACTCGGCCACCCAGTACCTGAACAAGAGCAGCCGCGAGCAGATCCGCGCCAAGTTCCTGCCGATCGTCAAGCAGGCTACCGACAAGGTTGGCCTGGCTCAGCAGTACAACAACTTTGCCGGGCAGGCAGTGGCATTGGGTGTGGTCGATGCCAAGAGCGCCAGCATCGAGAACTACGTGACTGAAAAGGCACTGGATGGCCTGTTCGAGATGATTGCCAAGCAGGAGCAGAGCATTCGCCAGAACCCGGCTGAAGCGGCTACCAGCCTGGCCAAGAAGGTCTTCGGCGCCCTCTGAGGGCCCTGGGGGCTGCTTTGCAGCCCATCGCGACACAAGGCCGCTCCTACATTGATCGGCGAATGCAGGACCTTTGTAGGAGCGGCCTTGTGTCGCGATAGGAGGGCAAAGCCCTCCCCTGCGGTCTTCAGCCCTTCTTCACCCTGAACCACGCCGCATACAACGCCGGCAGGAACAGCAGGGTCAGCACCGTGGCCACGATCAACCCGCCCATGATCGCCACCGCCATCGGCCCGTAGAACACACTGCGCGACAACGGAATCATCGCCAGCACCGCTGCCAGTGCGGTCAGCACGATCGGGCGGAAGCGCCGCACCGTGGCTTCGATGATCGCTTGCCAGCGATCCAGCCCCGCCGCGATGTCCTGCTCGATCTGGTCCACCAGAATCACCGAGTTGCGCATGATCATCCCCGCCAGGGCAATGGTGCCAAGCATGGCGACAAAGCCGAACGGCTGGCGGAATACCAGCAAGAACAAGGTCACGCCAATCAGCCCCAGCGGCGCAGTGAGGAACACCATCACCGTGCGCGAGAAGCTGCGCAGCTGGATCATCAGCAAGCTCAGCACCACCACCACGAACAGCGGCATGCCGGCATTCACCGACTTCTGCCCACGCTCGGAGTCCTCGACCGTGCCGCCCACTTCCAGCAAATAACCATCCGGCAGCTTGGCACGAATGTCACGCAGGGTCGGTTCTATCTGTTTCACCAGCGTCGCCGGCTGCTCCTTGTCGTAGATATCGGCGCGCACGGTCACCGTCGGCAAACGGTTACGGTGCCAGATGATGCCTTCTTCGAAGCCGTACTCCAGTGTCGCAACCTGCGACAGCGCCACGCTCTGGCCATTGTCGGTCGGCAGCGCCAGGCTGCCGAGGTTGCCCAGCTCGCTGCGTTCCTGCCGGGTGCCGCGCAGCAGGATCTCGATCAGCTCGTTGTCCTCGCGGTACTGGCTGACCGTGGTGCCGGTCAGCGAGCTTTGCAGGAAGCTCGACAGGTGAGCGGTGCTCACGCCCAGGGCGCGGGCGCGGTCCTGATCGATCTCGAGGAACACCGCCTTGCTCGGCTCTTCCCAGTCCAGGTGCACGTTCACCACATGCGGGTTCTGGCGCACCTTGTCGGCCACTTCGCGCGCCAGCGCACGCGCCTTCTCGATGTGCTCGCCAGTCACCCGGAACTGCACCGGATACCCCACGGGCGGGCCGTTTTCCAGGCGGGTGACCCGGGCACGCAGGTCGGGGAACTGCTGGTCCACGGTGCTGATCAGCCAGCTGCGCAGGCGCTCGCGGTCTTCCATCGACTTGGCCAGTACCACGAACTGGGCGAAGCTGGCCGCCGGCAGCTGCTGGTCCAGCGGCAGGTAGAAACGCGGGGAACCGGTGCCCACGTAGGCCACGTAGTTGTCGATACCCTCCTGCTGCTTGAGCAACACCTCAAGTTGCTTGACCCGCTCGGCGGTGTTGGCCAGCGAGGCACCCTCGGCCAGTTTCAGGTCGACCATCAGTTCCGGGCGCCCGGAGGCCGGGAAAAACTGCTGGGGCACGAAGCGGAACAACAGGATACTGCCGACAAAGGCGGCAACGGTCAGCAGGATCACCGTCTTGCGCCGCCGCACGCACCATTCGACCACCCGCCGTACACGCTGGTAGAACGGTGTGGCGTAAGGGTCTGGCGCGTGGCCATCCTTGCCATGGCGCGCGCCATGCAGCTTGGCCAGGTCCGGCAGCAGGCGCTCACCCAGGTAAGGCACGAATACCACGGCAGCCACCCAGGAGGTCAGCAAGGCAATGGTCACTACCTGGAAGATCGAACGGGTGTATTCGCCCGTACTGGAGGCTGCTGTGGCAATGGGCAGGAACCCCGCCGCCGTGATCAGGGTGCCGGTGAGCATCGGGAAGGCGGTGCTGCTCCAGGCGTAGCTGGCCGCCTTGAGGCGGTCGTAGCCCTGCTCCATCTTGATCGCCATCATTTCCACGGCAATGATCGCGTCATCGACCAACAAGCCCAGGGCCAGCACCAGCGCGCCAAGGGAGATCTTGTGCAGGCCGATGCCGAAGTAGTGCATGGAGGCGAAGGTCATGGCCAGCACCAGCGGTATGGCCAGCGCCACCACCAGCCCCGTGCGCAGGCCCAGCGAGAAGAAGCTCACCAGCAGCACGATGACCAGCGCCTCGACCAGCACCTGGACAAACTCGCCCACACCAGCCTTGACCGCTGCCGGCTGGTCAGAGACCTTGCGCAGCTCCATGCCGGCTGGCAGGCTGCGCGCCAGGCGCTCGAACTCGCTTTCCAGTGCCTTGCCCAGCACCAGGATGTCGCCGCCATCCTTCATCGAAACCGCCAGGCCAATGGCATCCTCGCCCATGAAGCGCATGCGCGGTGCGGGCGGGTCGTTGAAGCCGCGGTGCACCTCGGCCACATCGCCGATACGGAAGGTGCGGTCACCCACGCGGATGGGGAACTGGCGAATCTGCTCGACGCTGTCGAAGCGCCCGCTCACCCGCAGTTGCAGGCGCTCGCTGGGCATTTCGAAGAAGCCAGCGGTGCTGACCGCATTCTGCTCCTGCAGGGCCTGCTGCACGGCCTCCAGCGGCACGCCGAGGGTGGCCAGCTTGAGGTTGGAGAGCTCGATCCAGATTTTCTCGTCCTGCAGGCCGATCAGCTCGACCTTGCCTACATCCTTGACCCGCTGCAACTGGATCTGGATACGGTCGGCATAGTCCTTGAGCACCGCGTAGTCGAAGCCCTCACCGGTCAGTGCATAGATATTGCCGAAGGTGGTGCCGAACTCGTCATTGAAGAACGGGCCCTGGATTTCCGGCGGCAAGGTGTGGCGGATGTCGGCGACCTTCTTGCGGATCTGGTACCACAGCTCGGGAATGTCCTTGGAATGCAGCGAGTCGCGGGCCATGAAGGTGACCTGCGATTCGCCCGGGCGGGAGAACGAGACGATTCGCTCGTACTCGCCGGTTTCCATCAGCTTCTTTTCGATGCGCTCGGTGACCTGGCGGGACACTTCCTCAGCGGTGGCACCGGGCCACAGGGTACGGATGACCATGGCCTTGAAGGTGAACGGTGGGTCCTCGCTCTGGCCGAGCTTGGTGTAGGACATGGCGCCAATGGCCGCCAGCAGGATCATCAGGAACAGGACGATCTGGCGGTTGCGCAGCGCCCAGGCAGAAAGGTTGAAACCCATCGGGACTTACTCCTTGGCCGTCAGGTTCACTACGCGATTGGTACGGTCCACGGGGCGTATCTCCTGGCCCTCGCGCAATACATGGCCACCTGCGGCGACAACCCAGTCGTCGGGGGCGAGGCCTTCAAGCACGGGTACGCTGTCGGCGCCGTAGGGCCCCAGGCGCACTACGGCCCGCTCCAGGCGGCTTTCCTTGTTGACCCGCCAGACGTAGGCCTGGCCGTTTTCCGCAGTGACTGCCGACAGCGGCACCGCCAGCGGGATCTGCCCTTCGTGGGCGATGAACACCCGGGCGCTCTGGCCCAGCTCTGCCGGCGTGGCAGCCGTGGTAAAGGCGATGCGGGCAGCGAAGGTGCGCGAACGCGGGTCGGCGGCCGGTGACAACTCGCGGATGCGCCCCTGGAAGCGCTCTTGCGGGTGCGACCACAACTCGACGCTCACCGGCTGGCCCACGGCGAAGCGGGCGAACTGCTGCTCCGGCAGGCCGATAGCCACTTCCCGTTCGCCATCGGCGGCCAGGGTGAACACGGTCTGCCCCGCGGCGACCACCTGGCCCACTTCCACCTGGCGCTTGGCGATCACTCCGGCCTGGGGTGCGCGCAGCACGGCATATTCAGCCTGGTTGCCAGCCACGTCGAACTCGGCCTTGGCCTGTTTCAGCCGGGCCAGGCCGGCGCGGTAGAGGTTTTCGGCGTTATCGAACTGGGAATGGCTGACCATCTGCCGGTCCAGCAGCTTCTGGTAGCGATCGCGCTCGGCGCGCACCAGCGACAGGTTGGCCTCGGCGGCGGCCAGCTGGGCACGGTTGGCTTCCAGTTGCAGGCGCACATCCTGCGGGTCCAGCTCGGCCAGCGGCTGGTCGGCCTTGACCCGCTGCCCTTCCTCGACCAGGCGTTTGCTGACCTTGCCGCCAATACGGAAAGCCAGTTCCGGCTCGAAGCGCGCCCGCACTTCGCCGGGGTAACTGTCGGCAGCGGCTTCGGCCGGCTGCGGCTGCACCACCAACGCCGGGCGCGGCGCAGCAGGTGGGGCGGCTTCCTGGCCGCACGCCGCCAGCAACAGCACGGCAGCGGCGGACAGAGCGATGGACAAGGCATGGCGCAACATGATGAATCCTTTCCCAGAGAGCACATCGAATATTTATACTGACAAGTATATTAAATGAGGCAGTGGGTGCCGGGAAGGGTATGTACCGTTTTTTGCAGAGCAGTGATTGAGCGTTGTGGGAGCGGTTTCACCCGAATGGCGTCTGAGCCGGTAAGATGAGCGAATCTTCAACCAGATGCAGACCACGATGTCCAACGACGCCCCCATCGGCCCGGGCCGGCCCAAGGATCTGGCCAAGCGCGAGGCGATTCTCGAAGCAGCCAAGGCCCTGTTCCTCAGCCTTGGCTACGCCAACACCAGCATGGATGCGGTCGCTGCGGCGGCAGGTGTTTCAAAGCTCACCGTATACAGCCACTTCACCGACAAGCAGACGCTGTTCTGCTCGGCGGTCATGGCAACCTGCCAGATCCAGTTGCCCGACCTGCTGTTCGAGTACCCCGAAGGGGCACCGGTGGAAGAGGTGCTGCTGACCATTGCCCGTGGCTTCCAGGCGCTGATCAGCAGCGATGAAGCGGTCAAGCTCAGCCGCCTGATCATGGCCCAGGGCAGCCTCGACCCGAGCTTTGGCGAGTACTTCTACGAAGCCGGGCCCAAGCGCGTGCTGGCGGGGATGGAGGCATTGCTGCGCAGGGCGCATGAGCGCGGGCTGTTGCGCATCGACAACCCGCTGCGTGCGGCGGAGCACTTCTTCTGCCTGGTCAAGGGCGCACCGGATTACCGGTTGCTGCTGGGGTGCGCGGGGCCGCTGGAGGGGGATGAGGCCGAGGCGCATGTGCGCGAGGTGGTAGGTGTGTTCCTGCGGGCGTTCCAGCCCTGAGACATCAGGCTGCCAGGACTGGCCCCATCGCCGGCAAGCCAGCGCCCACCTTGATCGCACTGTCCTCAGGGCTGTGCAGTACCTGTGGGAGCTGGCTTGCCGGCGATAGGGCCCTTACAGGCAACATAAGATAGTTGCTCCTACAGGATACCGAAGCTCTCAGCTCAGGCCTTGAGGGCCTTCTTCGGGTAAATGTCATACCGGCTCGACTTGCCCTCCAGGCTATGGCTCGGCTTCGGCCCGTCGATGATCGGCGCCTTGCGCGGCCGCTTCACCACCACCCGGTGGCTGGCCAGCGCCAGGGCAGCTTCGAGCAGGGCCGGGGCATCCAGGTCATCCCCCACCAAGGGCCGGAACACACGCATTTCCTTCTTCACCAGCGCACTCTTGTCCCGGTGCGGGAACATCGGATCGAGGTAGATCACCTGGGGTGCCTCGCCCTCCCAGGCGCGCATGCGCTCGATGGCGTTGCCGGCAAGCAGGCGCATGCGCCCGACGATCGGCCCCACCTCTTCATCCGACCGCGCCCGCGCCAGGCCATCCTCCAGCAGCGCGGCAATCAGCGGCTGGCGTTCGATCAGGGTCATCTGGCAGCCAAGGCTGGCCAGCACGAACGCGTCCTTGCCCAGCCCGGCAGTGGCATCCAGCACCTGCGGACGCACGCCTTGGGCAATGCCCACCGCCTTGGCGATCATCTGCCCGTTGCCACCACCGAACAGGCGCCGGTGCGCGGCCTGGCCTTCGACAAAGTCCACCCGCACCGGCCCCGGGGCCTGCGGGCCCAATTGCTGGATCTGCAAGCCATCAACACCAACCTGCACGGCAAACCCGGCAGCATCGTCCTGCAGCGGCAACCCCAGGCGCTGCGCCCACGCAGCGGCTTGCGCCTCGAATTCAGCCGACAGCGCCTCGACCCGGATACCTGTGCCCTGCTCTTCCATCATTCACACCTAGAAATTGAACCCAGCCGTTAATGTATCGGCTACTTCGGCCGATACAGGCAATATCCCGCTATTCTGCCAGAGCACAACGCGCGCGACTGCCATGTCAGATACTCTTCCCATCGGCTTGACCTACCTGTCGCCTGTCGGCAACTACAGTCAGCACAACACCCAGGCACTGGGGGGCGTCAGCCACCTTTGGCAGGATTTCTTTGCCCGGGCCATGGCCGAGCAGCAGGAAGAGCCCGTAGACAGCGTCAGCCAGTCGTTCGTGCAATACGACCAGAGCAGCGGCGAGCCGATCGGCGGCGCCCGTGCACTGGCCCTGATCGACGCCCAGCGTGCCTGCCCGGTACACGACACCGAGGTGGCACCGCCCGAGCCACTGTTTCTGCCCAAGGCAGAGCTCGAAGCCAATCTGCTGCCGCCTGCCCCCGAGCCGTTCAGCGCAGCCGAGCTGATCGAGCAGCAGCGTCAGCTCGATATCAGCAACAGCTGGCTACGCCCGGTGGTGATGAGCCAAGGTCACCCCATTGCCGAACCCGGCCCCGGCCCTATCCCGCGTTCGCTGTTCCTGCCGATCGCCGAGTTCGAGACCAATCTGCTGGACCCGGCCCCCGAGCCGTTCGATGACGCCACCCTGGCCAAGCAGCAGACCGATCTGGAGTTCGACATCCACTGGGCACGCCCGGTGGTGCTGAACAACGTGCGCGCCCACGCCTGAACGTGCCCACGCTCAGCGACAGATCTGCCAGCGGCCCATGTCCACATGAAAGTGGTTGTGGTGTGCAGCGTTGTAGTCCGGCCCCAGTACCGTGCTGAAGCTGTCACAGGCTGCCTGCTGCACCTGACGAAGGAATTCCGCTTTCTGCCCACCCGCCTGCCAGTCCCGCGCAAGGACAATGCGCTGGCCGTCTCGCAGGCGAAAGCCACTGATGTCCAAGGCATCGGCCGTGGCGTGCTGGCTCAGCCTGCCCTGCTTGCGGTGGTAGACATTGCGGCAGGCAAAACTGCCCAGATGGTCGACCTGTGCCACCGGCTGCCCAAACACCCGTTGCGCCGCAGGCTGCAGACCATGTTTTTCGAACAGTGCGTACGCCACCGCCAACGGACAACTGGCCAGAAAGCTGCCGCCGAGCCGCGCCTGACCACCTTCGATACGCCATACGTTCCGCAATGGGCAGTTGGCAGCAGCCGAGCTGTCGGCTTGTGCCCGGTAGCGCAGCTGGCTGGTTTGAAGCGCCAGGCGACAGAGTGCCGGGTCATCGCGAAGGCGGGACAGTTTGTAGGGAGTCAACAGGTTGGGTGGCTGACGCACATCCAGCGGCGCCCAAGGGCTCCATGCGGCGGGCAGACGCCAACCCAGGTGCCAGGCCAGCCCCGCAAACAACGACAGGCAGACCAGCAACGCCAGCACCGCCCTCATCGGCGGTGGAACAGCTCGTCGAGTTGGGCGAACGGCAGCGCCTGCTCACCGTAGCCGAAGGTGCCCTCATCGCGAATCTCCAGCGCAGCCCGGTGGAAGGCCCCCAACGCGGCACGGGCAAGCGATGAGCCGACGCTGATGCGACGTACACCCAGGTCCTGCAACTGGTTGACGCTCAGCGGCACGCCCGCCATGCCCATCAGCACATTCACCGGCCGTGGCGCGACGGCCTGCACCACCGCGCGGATTTCCTCGACAGTACGCAGCCCGGGCGCGTAGAGCACATCGGCACCGGCCTCGGCATAGGCTTGCAGACGCAGGATGGTGTCGTCCAGGTCCATGCGCCCGTGCAGCAGGTTCTCTGCCCGGGCGCAAAGAATGAACGGGAACGGCAGGCTGCGTGCCGCCTGAACTGCTGCGCGCACACGCTCTACTGCCACCCCGAAATCATAGATCGGCGTATCGCTGCGACCACTGGCATCCTCGATAGAGCCACCCACCAAGCCGACTTCGGCAGCCCGCAGAATGGTCTGGCCGCAATCCTCGGGCAGGTCGCCAAAGCCGTTCTCCAGGTCAGCGGCCACCGGCAACGGGGTGGCGTCGACGATCTCGCCAGCATTATCGAGGGTATCGTCCAGGCTCAAGGCGCCTTCGGCGTCCGGACGGCCCAGGCTGAAGGCCAAGCCGGCACTGGTGGTGGCCAGCGCCTCGAAGCCCAGGCTGGCCAGCAACTTGGCCGAGCCGGCATCCCACGGGTTGGGGATGACGAAGGCGCTGTCACGCTCGTGCAAGGCCTTGAAGGCTTCGGCTCGCAGGGTTTGCACATCCATGGTTCAACCTCCGGCAGTCAGGGAAAGGTCAGAGTAGCCCCAGTTGTTCGACCTCGGGGGTGCGCGGCAATTCCGGCAACGCGGCAAGGCCCGGCAGGCGCTGCATCAGGCGTTGGTGAAAGCGCTGGGCCAGTGCCGCGGCCAGGCGGTTGTCCGAGGTGTGCAGGAAGATGTAGGGGTTGCGGCCTTCCTCGATCCAGGCGGCGATCTTGTCTACCCAAGGGGCAAGAAAAGCCTCATTGGCCTCCAGCTGCGGGTGGCCGATGAAGCGCACCTGGGGGTGCTGGCTGAAGGCTGCCGGGCGTGGCGGTACCTTGGGCTTCTTCGCCTGCGCATGCAGCACGGCGGGGTCACGAGAGGTGCAGCTGAACAAGGCGCGCGGGTCGAGGCAGATACGTTCCACGCCTCGCTCATGCAGCAGGCGGTTGAGCAACCGTTCTTCTTCACCCTTGGCGAAGAAGGCCTGGTTGCGCACCTCCACGGCCACCGGCACTCCGACTTCGTCAAGGAAGTGGCAGAGTTCGCCCAGCCGTGCGGGGCTGAACTGGGCCGGCAACTGCAGCCAGTACGGCGCTACGCGCTGACCAAGCGGGGCCATCAGGCGGGTGAAGTCAAAGGCCGGTTCCAGCTGATCGCGCAGGTCGCCTTCATGGCTGATGTCCCGGGGGAACTTGGCAGTGAAGCGAAAGTGTTCGGGCATGATCTGCGCCCAGCGCACAATGGTGCCGGGTGCAGGACGTGCATAGAAAGTGGTATTGCCCTCGACGGCGTTGAACACCTGGCTGTAATAGCCGAGCATTTCATTGCTGTTGGCATCGGCGGGATACAGGTAGTCGCGCCAGGCGTTTTCGCTCCATGACGGACAACCGAGAAAATAAGGCAGTGGTGATGGACTCATCCACTAAATGTACAGGTCAAGCCCCAGTACTTCCATGTCCCAGTCGGTAAAACCGGCGGTGCTCAGGTAGCTGGCCAATGCGGTAGCCGTGCGCCGATCACGTGCGCGGGGGAAAATCATGTCCTGCTGGCGGGCTGGCAGGCCACCGCTGCGACGGCGGGCGGCGGCTTCCTGAGGGGCGGTATCGACCTCCTCGATCACCTCGGCATCATCGATGGCCTCGTCACGCACCGCTGCTTTTCGCGGAGTGCGCTTGATCGGGTAGGACTGCGGTGAGAAACCGTCGATACGCATGGCATGAGCACTCAGAACCAATGATGGCAATTTAGCAGCATCAGGATTCCATCGCTAATGCTCGAGTGATAACTGGACCACAGATCGCGCAAAAGGTTTTAGTGTCATCGGCGATAACCGACGAACAACACTCAGCGTTTCTTGGGTGTCGCTACATTATCGCGCAAGTAGACCGGTTGCGCCTGTTCGGCAGCGATCGCCTCGCCGCGCGCCCAGGCAAAGCTGGCCAGGCTGAGGATGTCCAGCGCGTTGGGCAAGGCACTGGCATTGCTGGCGGCCACTTGCACTGCCAGGCGCTCGGCATAACCCCAACCGGTACCGGCGCCGAACCACTCGCCAGCGCTGCCCGCCGGCAGCGCCACCTGCTCGGGCGGCAGCACAGCCTCCTGGCCGACCAGGCGCATTTCACCTTCGGTGGCCTGGTAGCAGCCCCAATACACTTCATCCATGCGCGCATCAATGGCGGCCGCCACTTGCTGCACACCCTGTTCGCGCAGCGCGCCCTGGGCCAGTGCGGCCAGGTTGGACACCGGCAAAACCGGGCGCTCCAGGGCAAAGGCCAAGCCCTGGACCACACCGATGGCAATACGCACGCCAGTGAACGCGCCCGGGCCACGGCCAAAGGCGATGGCATCCAGCGCATTCAGCGCCACACCGGACTCGGCCAGCAGCTGCTTGATCATCGGCAGCAGCTTCTGGGCATGCATGCGCGGGATCACCTCGTAATGGCTGGTTACCATGCCGTCATGCAGCAGTGCGACGGAACAGGCTTCGGTAGCGGTATCCAGGGCCAGCAGGGTGGTCATCGAACGGGTATCCAGGTACTAGGGGAAAAAGAGCGGCAGTATAGAACAGCAGCGGCGCTGTGTCCGCAAGGGGCCGCTGTGCGGCCCATCGCCGGCAAGCCAGCTTGTGTCTTGAGAGGGGATTAGAATCTGAAGTGAGAGCGGTGAATGGCAAGCTGAATGC
>NZ_JBNRIJ010000041.1:0-19794 GCF_053557675.1 Pseudomonas sp. XP1
CCCGCTCCCACAGGTACTGCATCGCCCTCAAGGCAGGCGCTATCCCTGTGGGAGCGGGCAAGCCCGCGAAGCAGGCGACGCGTTCTTTCAGGTGATCACAGCGGCGGCAACGCCCAGTTGATCGGCGCCAGCCCACGCTGTTCGAGGAAACTGTTGGCCCGGCTGAAATGCCCGCACCCCAGGAACCCACGGTAAGCCGACAACGGCGATGGGTGCACCGACTTCAGCACCAGGTGCTTGGTCCCGTCGATCAGCTTCTGCTTGCTCTGCGCATGCGAGCCCCACAGCAGGAACACCACGTTCGGGCACTGCTCGCTGACCACCTGGATGATCCGGTCGGTAAAGAACTCCCAGCCTTTCTTGGCATGCGACGCGGCATTGGCGCGCTCCACGGTCATGGTCGTGTTGAGCAACAGCACGCCCTGCTCGGCCCAACTCTGCAGGTAGCCATGGTTGGCAATCGGGATGTTCAGGTCGCGCTGCAGTTCCTTGTAGATGTTGACCAGCGACGGTGGCGTGGCCACCCCCGGCTGCACCGAGAAGCACAGGCCGTGCGCCTGGCCCGGCCCGTGGTACGGGTCCTGGCCGAGAATGACCACCTTCACCTGGTCCAGCGGTGTCGAGTTCAGCGCATTGAAGATCAACGGCCCTGGCGGGTAGATCTCTTTGCCGGCGGCGTACTCGCTGCGCAGGAACTCGCGCAACTGATGCATGTAGGGCTGGTCGAATTCGGCGCGCAAGGCGGCCTTCCAGCTGGGTTCGAGTTTGATGCGATCGTCGTCAGTCATGGGGCCTTCCATAAACAATGGCGCGACACTAGGTAAGCCCTTCCCGCTTGTCAAACGATCCGACCGACGACCGGCATGTTCGGCCAGGCAAGCCATACTTGTCCGATGACTTGCGCGAGGTAGTCCATGGCCATTCATTGCGAGGTACTCACCGGCGCCGACGGCGCCCGCATCGGCATCGCCACCCTGGACGCGCCCAAGGCGCTCAATGCCCTGAACCTGCCGATGATCGAGATATTGGGCGAACAGTTGCACGCCTGGGCTCGCGACCCGGGGATCGTCTGCGTACTACTGCGCGGCAACGGTGCCAAGGCCTTCTGTGCCGGCGGCGATGTACGTGCGCTGGCGCAGGCCTGCCGCGACCACCCCGGCAGCGTACCCCCGCTGGCCGCCACCTTCTTCGCCGCCGAATACCGCCTGGACTTTGCCCTGCACACCTACCCCAAGCCGCTGCTGTGCTGGGGGCACGGTCATGTGCTGGGCGGCGGCATGGGCCTGCTGCAGGGCGCCAATGTACGTATCGTCACCCCCAGCAGTCGGCTGGCCATGCCGGAAATCAGCATCGGCCTGTACCCGGACGTGGGCGCCAGCTGGTTCCTTGCCCGCCTGCCGGGCAAGCTGGGGTTGTTCCTCGGCCTGACAGGCGCGCCGATCAATGCCCACGACGCCTTGGACCTGGGCCTGGCCGACCGCTTTCTGGGTGAGTACCAGCAAGAGGCGCTGATCGAGGAACTGCTGCAACTGAACTGGCAGGAACAGACCGCCCTGCAACTGAACAGCCTGCTAAAGGCCGAACAGCACCGCGCCTGCGCCGAGTTGCCCGAGGCCCAGTGGCTGCCACGGCGACAGATGATCGATCAGTTGCTCGACGTGGCCGACGCAGCCGCCGCCTGGCGTGCGCTGGAGGGGCTCAAGCACCACGACGACCCACTGCTTGCAGAGGCCGGCCAACGGTTGCATCAAGGTTGCCCGCTTACCGCACACCTGGTGTGGGAACAGATCCGCCGGGCACGGCACCTGTCGTTGGCGCAGGTGTTCCAGATGGAATACAGCATGAGCCTGAACTGCTGCCGCCACCCGGAATTCAGCGAAGGCGTGCGTGCGCGCCTGCTGGACAAGGACAACCAGCCGCACTGGCACTGGCCCGATGTGGCGCAGGTGCCGGCGGCGGTGGTCGAAGCGCATTTTGCCAAGGCGTGGGAGGGGCGGCATCCGCTGGCGGATCTTGGGTAGCTTCGAGAAGCTGGGGCTGCCTTGCAGCCCATCGCGACACAAGGCCGCTCCTACAGCTACAGCGATGATTTCCAATGCTGCGCCGTACCTGTGGAAGCGGCCTTGCGTCGCGAAAGGGGCGCACCGCGCCCCCGATTTTCAATTTACCTACCGCTGCCAGTTCCCTCCTTGCCCATGCCCACGCCGCCCGTCCCCGCGCCGGTCACCATCCCCCCGCCCGTTGGAGTGCCAACGGTCATTCTGCTGGTAGCGCTGGCTGCCACCGCGATAATCATGGCGGTCCCGGTCGCGCCCATAGTCGTACCGTTGGCGGTTGCCATAGTCATTGCGTGGGTTGCCATACCACTGCTTCATACCCGGCTGTGGATGAGGCCGGTAATGAGGCGCAGGCGCCGAGCGGTAGTAGTAGCGCGGCGCAGGCTGATAGTAATAACGCGGCTGCGGCGTTACGTAATAGCGGTCATAGCGGTAATAATCCGGTGACACATAGCGGTCGGAATAGTAGTGGTCCGATCGGTAATAGCCCCCGCTCTCGTAGTACGGAACGCAGGCGGAAGTCATCAGCCCCAGCAGGGCGATCAACAGTATTCGATAGGACATGGCGGCCTCCTGGACCGCTGGAGTGCCCGAACAGCGGCGCTGGCGAGCATCGATGCGAAATGCGATCATCGACATTGAATAAGACATTGCCGCCAAGGTGCAGTGCCATTTCTGCAACAATTTGATACAGGTGAGCGGCAGCCATGCCCGACAACCAGCACTGCCCCGCTTGTGGCGCCCTCAACCAGTGCAGCCTGGCCGACCCGCGCCGGGCCACCCAGGCCTGCTGGTGTTACAGCGTGACCATCGACCCTGCCGTGCTCGAGGCACTGCCCGCCGAGCTGCGCGACAAAGCCTGCCTGTGCCCGCGCTGCGCCGCCGTCGAAGAGCAACTTCGCTCCCCCGCTTCCGACTGACCGTTTGCCATGCGCCTCGACCGTTTCCTCGCCAACCTGCCCAGCCACAACCGTCAGCAAGTCCGCCTGATGCTGGCGCAACGCCGCGTTCGGTTGAATGGCCAGGTAGTCAGCGACCCGCTGGCCGAAGTGCGCGAATTCAGCCGCGTGGAGCTGGACGACCAACTGCTGCAGGCTGGCCGCCCGGCGCGCTACCTGATGCTGCACAAGCCCACTGGCTGCGTAAGCGCCACACAGGACCCGCAACACCGCACCGTGCTCGACCTGCTGCCCGCCGCATTGCGTGAGGACCTGCACATCGCGGGGCGCCTGGATTTCAATACCACCGGCCTGATGATCCTGACCAACGATGGCCAATGGTCACGGCGGCTTACCCAGCCCGCGACCAAGCTGCCCAAACACTATCTGGTGGAAACCGAGGACGAGATTGGCGAGCACTATGTGGCCAAGTTTCTCGAAGGCTTCTACTTCGCCTTCGAAAACCTCACCACCCTGCCCGCCCAGCTGGACATCCTCGGGCCGCGCCAGGCGCGGCTGGCGATCGTCGAAGGGCGCTATCACCAGGTGAAGCGCATGTTCGGCCATTTCGATAACAAGGTGGTGGGGTTGCATCGGGAGAGCATGGGGGCGATTCGGCTGGACCCAGGGTTGGCGCCAGGGGCGTTTCGTGAGCTCACGGCGGATGAAATAGCCACGGTCTAGTCAGACTGTTCCGGCCGCACGGGGTGCGTCATACGACCGCTCAGCGACAAAAGTCACATTTCCCCCCGAACGGCACTTGCGGGATCCCCGACGCACTGCTTGAATCCAAATCGTCAGTCTGCATGTGACTATAAAGTCACGCCCGCATTCGAAGACACCTTTTGCCGGCCACCCAGGGCCTTGATGCCTTGGGGCACGGCAAATTGCCCCACCAAAAACAATACCGTCGACGCACGTGCCAAGGATCGACACAGGGCCCCCCGGTTTCTCTTCAGGCAAATGCCTACCTGTCATAAAGAACGTGCACCCTAGGTGACGCGAATACCCTTTTTGCGCCAGGAGTCGATGACATGAGGCCAGAAATCGCTGTACTTGATATCCAAGGTCAGTATCGGGTTTACACGGAGTTCTATCGCGCTGATGCGGCCGAGAATACGATCATCCTGATCAATGGCTCGCTGGCCACCACGGCCTCTTTCGCCCAGACGGTACGTAACCTGCACCCGCAGTTCAACGTGGTACTGTTCGACCAGCCATATGCGGGCAAATCCAAGCCACACAATCGCCAGGAACGCTTTATCAGCAAGGAGACCGAAGCGCATATCCTCCTCGAGCTGATCGAGCACTTCCAGGCAGACCACGTGATGTCGTTCTCGTGGGGTGGCGCAAGTACGCTGCTGGCGCTGGCGCACCAACCGCGTGGCGTGAAGAAGGCTGTGGTGAGTTCTTTCTCGCCGGTGATCAACGAACCGATGCGCGACTATCTGGACCGTGGTTGCAAGTACCTGGCCGCCTGTGACCGCTATCAGGTCGGCAACCTGGTCAACGACACCATCGGCAAGCACCTGCCGTCACTGTTCAAGCGCTTCAACTACCGGCACGTCAGCAGCCTGGACAGCCACGAGTACGCGCAGATGCACTTCCATATCAACGAAGTGCTGCAGCACGACCTGGAACGGGCTTTGAACGGCGCGCGCAATATCGACATTCCAGTGCTGTTCATAAACGGCGAGCGCGACGAGTACACCACGGTCGAAGATGCCCGGCAGTTCAGCAGGCATGTGGGCAAGAGCCAGTTCAGCGTGATCCGTGACGCGGGCCACTTCCTCGACATGGAAAACAAGACCGCCTGCGAGGACACCCGCAGTGTCTTGCTCGGCTTCCTCAAGCCGACCGTGCGCGAGCCTCGTCACCGCTACCAGCACGTACAGCAGGGGCAGCATGCATTGGCCATCTGAGCGCATCGGCGCCCTGTAGCTGATACCCGCAGGCTATGGGGTGCCGACAAGCTTTTTTATAACTTGGGCTTCTAATTCGTTGAGGGTTCTGGTAAAAAGTGCTGCGTAAACGCGGGTATAGTTTAGTGGCAAAACGAAAGCTTCCCAAGCTTTAGTTGAGGGTTCGATTCCCTCTACCCGCTCCACATCGTATACCCGCATGGCGTTTTCACAACGTCATCGCTGTCAAAAGGAGCCCAGGCTCCTTTTTTCGTTTCTCCCCCCTTTGACCTGCCCCATGGCCATTTGCCTGCCGATCCGCTTCAATGCGTGGATGGATTCGTGAAGCATTTCGAAAGGACGACGCATGTTTCTCTCCCGCTGGCTACCGGGCCTTGCCAACCTGCTGCATTACCGCCGCGAGTGGTTCCACGCCGACTTGCAGGCCGGCCTCTCGGTGGCGGCGATCCAGATACCCATTGCCATCGCCTATGCGCAGATCGTCGGCCTGCCGCCGCAGTACGGCCTGTACGCCTGCGTGCTACCGATGATGGTCTACGCCCTGATCGGCAGTTCGCGCCAGCTGATGGTCGGCCCCGACGCCGCCACGTGCGCGATGATCGCCGGCGCCGTGGCGCCGTTGGCCATGGGTGAACCGCACCGGATTGCCGAACTGTCGGTGATCGTCACGTTACTGGTCGGGGTAATGCTGATCGCGGCCGGCGTGGCCCGGGCCGGGTTCATCGCCAGCTTCTTCTCGCGCCCGATCCTGATCGGCTATCTCAACGGCATCGGCCTGAGCCTGATCGCCGGGCAGTTGTCCAAGGTGGTGGGATTCAAGATCGAGGGTGACGGCTTCATCCTCAGCCTGATCAACTTCTTCCAGCGCCTGGGTGAAATCCACTGGGTGACGCTGCTCATCGGCCTCGCCGCACTGGGCCTGCTGATCTGGCTGCCAAGGCGCTACCCCCGCCTGCCTGCGGCGCTGACGGTAGTGGCGCTGTTCATGCTGCTGGTCGGCCTGTTCGGCCTTGACCGCTTCGGCGTTGCCGTTCTCGGCCCGGTACCTGCCGGCATCCCGCAGCTGGCCTGGCCGCACAGCAACCTGGCGGAAATGAAAAGCCTGCTGCGCGACGCCTTGGGTATCGCCACCGTCAGCTTCTGCAGCGCCATGCTTACCGCACGCAGCTTTGCCGCCCGGCACGGCTACGCGATCAACGCCAACCACGAATTCGTCGCCCTGGGCGTAAGCAACCTGGCTGCCGGTGTTTCCCAGGGCTTCGCCATCAGCGGCGCAGACTCCCGCACTGCGGTCAACGACATGGTCGGTGGCAAGAGCCAACTGGTGGGCATCATCGCCGCGCTGGTCATCGCCCTGATCCTGCTGTTCTTCACCGCACCCATGGCGTGGATCCCGCAGGCCGCGCTAGGCGCGGTGCTGTTGATGGCCGGCTGGGGGCTGATCGACATCAAGTCGCTGGGGCACATTCGCCGCCTGAGCCGCTTCGAGTTCTGGCTGTGCCTGCTGACCACGGTCGGGGTGCTGAGCCTGGGCGTACTGCCCGGTATCGTGTTTGCCGTGACCCTGGCGATCCTGCGCCTGCTTTACAGCATTTATCAGCCCACCGACGCGGTGCTGGGCTGGCTGCCGGGCACCGAAGGCCAAGTGGACATCCGCAAACACAAGGATGCCCGCACCGTTCCAGGCCTGGTGGTGTACCGCTTCGACGACGCGATCCTGTTCTTCAACGCCGACTACTTCAAGATGCGCCTGCTCGAGGCGGTGCAGAGCCAGGACCAGCCCAAGGCCGTGCTGTTCGATGCCGAAGCGGTAACCAGCATCGACGTCAGCGGTATCGCCGCCCTGCGCGAAGTGCGCGACACCCTGGCGGCTCAGGGCATTTTCTTCGCCATTGCCCGCGCCCGCGGCACCTTCCTGCGCATGCTGGTGCGCTCGGGGATGGCCCGGGAAATGGAAGACAAACTGCTGTTCGGCTCGGTTCGGGCGGGCATTCGCGCCTATCGGGTTTGGCGTAACAGGAGTCGCAGTGGACAACGAGTTGAACAAGGTTGAAGAATTGCGTCGTAGCTACTGGCCCTATCGCCGGCAAGCCGGCTCCCACAGGAGCTGCGCTGCTCTGAGGACCTTTGGTGTAGCTGTGGGAGCTGGCTTGCCGGCGATAGAGCCAGTACAGGCTCCACAAAGCAGTTGCCTGGACACCAACCCTCGCACACCTTGCATGACATGCTAAAGTCGCCCCCGTTCCCGCTCCACCCAACGGACCCCAGCATGCCCGCACTAGACGCCACCCTCACCCCCTGGCCGGAACTCGCCGCCCGCCACCCTTGCGACGCCCTGTTGCTGGGCAACGGCGCCAGCCGTGTGCTGTGGAAGCCGTTCGGCTACTTCTCGCTGTTCGAGGAAGCGCAACGTGCCGGGCGCAAGAAAGGCCTGGCCGTCAGCGACCAGGCACTGTTCAAGTCGCTGGGGACGGAGCTGTTCGAGCCGGTGCTCAGTGCCCTCAACACCACCGTGCGCACCAACGCCGCGCTGGCCATCAACTCCACCGCGCCACTGAACCGCTACTACTCGATCAAGGAAGCGCTGATCCACGCCGTACGCACGGTGCACCTGCCTTGGCCACTCATGCCAGCCACGACCCTGGCAACCCTCAACCAGGCCCTGCGCGGCTACCGCAGCGTCTACACCAGCAACTACGACCTGCTGCTACCGTGGGCCGTGCAACACGCGCCGCACGGCTTCGCCGAACTGTTCGACGAGCAAGGCTTCTTCGACGTGCGCCGCACCAACGGCGAAGGCACGCGGGTGCTGCACCTGCATGGCGGCCTGCACCTGCTCAAGCTGCCCGACGGCACTACCCGCCAACGCAGCGCCGACAGCGCCGAACTGCTCGATGGTTTTGCCGTGAACATCCCGGGCGAAGTGCCGCTGTTCGTCAACGAAGACCGTAGCGACGAGAAACTGCGCGCCATCCGCAACTCGGATTACCTGGGCTGGTGCCTGGGGCAACTGGCGCTGGAAAACCAGGGGTTATGCCTGTTCGGGCAGCACCTGGACAGCAGTGACCAGCACCTGCTCGAAGCCATCCGGTTGGCCCGGCCGGCGCATCTGTCGATTGCCATCAGGCCGTTGAGCGAGGCATCGGTGATCAACCAGAAGCAGCATTTCGTCGATCGCTTCGTGGATATGCCGGGGACAGTGCTGCATTTCTTTGATGCCAGTACGCATCCGTTGGGGCAAGCAGCCCTGGCTATTGAAGCGCCGCTCACCCACAGGTGAAATGAACCAATTAGGAGCCGCTTTGCGGCCCATCAAGGCGCCGATGCCGTTGTCACCTGCACGGCCGCAATGGCCGGCGAAACCGAGCCCCTGAAAGGTACGAATGCGCCACTTATGGATAACGTGTTACCAAGTGCGGCGCTTCACAAGAGCCGCTGAGGAATCACACGTCAGGCAGCAACCCATCCGCCCGCAACAGCGTCTCCAGGCAATGCTCCTGCACTCCGTAAAAAGCCTTGAGCTGCCCGATCTTCTCCAGCAACGCGCCGTTGTCCCCTGCCTGGCGCCGCTTCACCGCAAGAATCATCTTGTTCTTGTTGGTGTGCTCCAGCGAGATGAACTCGAACACCTTGGTCTCGTACCCGCAGGCTTCCAGGTACAGCGCGCGCAGGCTGTCGGTCAGCATCTCGGCCTGCTGGCCCAGGTGCAGGCCGTACTGCAGCATCGGTTGCAACAACCCCGGGCTGTGCAGTTGCGGGCGGATCTGCTTGTGGCAGCACGGCGAGCACATGATGATTGCGGCGTTGCAGCGGATGCCGGTGTGGATGGCGTAGTCGGTGGCGATGTCACAGGCATGCAGGGCAATCATCACTTCGATGGCCTCAGGCACCACGCTACGCACGTCACCACACTGGAACTCCAGGCCCGGGTGCTCGAGGCGCAAGGCGGCAGCGTTGCACAGGTCGACCATGTCCTGGCGCAGCTCTACGCCGGTTACCTGAGCTTCGCGGCCCAGGCTGTTGCGCAGGTAGTCGTGCATGGCAAAGGTCAGGTAGCCCTTGCCAGAGCCGAAGTCGGCCACCCGTAGCGCCTGCTCCACCGGCACCGGGGCGTTGGCCAGGGCGTGGTCGAAAACTTCGATGAACTTGTTGATCTGCTTCCACTTGCGCGACATTGACGGGATCAGCGCGCCTTGTGCGTCAGTCACGCCGAGGTCACGCAGGAACGGCCGTGACAGCTCCAGGTAGCGCTTCTTCTCGCGGTCATGGCCACTGCTGCTGGCAGCTTCGCGCGATGCCTGTGCGCCGTGGCGCTGGAGCATGGGCTTGCCCTTCTTGCTGAAGGTCAGCTGCACTTCACCGTCTGCGTCGAACAGGTGCGCGTTGCGGAAGCTTTCCGGCAGCAATTCGGCGACCAGCGCCTGAGCCTGGTCCAGCGCCAGGTTGCGGGTGATATCGCGGGTCTGGTGGCGGTAGACCAGCGACAGGCACGGCTGGCCCTTGACCTGCAGCGGCTTGGCAATGATCCGTTGCAACGTCTGGTCGGCACCGACATGGCGCGCCAATACCAGTTTGACCAGGGTATTGCCATGCAGGGCGGCATTCAGCAGGTCGAGAAACTGGGTGCGCGCATCCGGCGCGGATGGGGCAGAAGAACTGGCGGACATGGAAAAACGGTGCCTCGGATAGCGGGGAGCGCTTGGCGCAATGCACGCATTCTACAGGGTGCTCAACTTCCTGTGGGAGATCGCCCAGTCCTTTGGGCTGCGCTGTCGCGTAGGGAACTGAATTCGCAAGCGGTCCGCTTACCCTGTGGGAGCGGCTTTAGCCGCGAAGAATCCAACGCGGTGCAAGGCACCGGACGCCGACTCAATCGAGAATCACCAACCGGTTGGGCAACTCGTTACGTGCATGGGTAGGCGGCACATGTTCGCTGAGCAGTTCGCCGCACGCCTCGATGCACTCGACAAACCCCTGCAAGGTGCGGCCCTGGCGTACCTGTTCGGCAAGGCGGGCGACGATGGCCGCGCGGGCGGTGGCATCCAGATGGCGCTCGATACCGCGGTCGACAAGGATCTCCACATGCCGCTCTGCCTCGCTGACGAAGATCAGTACACCCGTGGCACCAGCAGTGCGCTGCAGGTTCTGTTCGCGAAACTGCTGGCGGGCCAGGCGCGAAGCACGCCAGCGGCGCAGGGCCCGGGGGATCAGGCAGCCGGCCAGGCGTGGGCTGCGCAACAGCAGGCACAAGCCGACGAACAGCAGCACATTGGCCACCAGCAAGCCACGCACTCCGGGCCAACCTAGCAGCCAGTGCAAGAGGGCCGGCACGGCCAGCGCCAGCACGGCGGCCCAGAACAACGGCCAGTAGGCATAGTCGTCGGCCCGACGGGCCAGCACCGTCACCAGTTCGGCATCGGTGCGCCGTTCGGCACGGGCAATGGCTTCGGCGATCTGGCGCTGATGGTATTCATCGAGGGGGGTCATGCCGTCGGTCTCTTGAGCGTTCTTATAGTTGTTGTCCCGGCATTCGGGGCTTCGTCCGCAGGCGACATATTCAGGCATAATCCGCCGCTGGAAGAAATGCCTGCAAATCGTACAACAATAGCCGCCTGAAAACTTCGGCCGCGCGCGTATCACCGTGGATACGGCAGAGGCCCCACAACGGAATTGATGATGAAACTGTCTTTGCTGGGCCTGGCCATGGGCCTTGCCAGTCAGGCGGCCCTCGCCGCCCCCTCCGCCCCGCCCCTGCAGGACAAGCAGGCGTTCATCGACCATCTGGTCAGCCAGATGACCGAAGCCGAGAAGATCGGCCAGTTGCGCCTGATCAGCATCGGCCCGGAAATGCCCCGCGACAAGATCCGCGAGGAAATCGCCGCCGGCCGCATCGGTGGCACCTTCAACTCGCGTACCGCGCCCGAGAACCGGCCGATGCAGGACGCGGCCATGCGCAGCCGCCTGAAGATCCCGATGTTCTTTGCCTACGATACCGTCCACGGCGAACGCACCATTTTCCCGATCGGCCTGGGCATGGCCGCGACCTGGGACATGGACGCCATCGCCAAGGTCGGCCGCACCGCCGCCATCGAAGCCGCGGCTGATGCCCTGGACATGACCTTCGCGCCGATGGTCGACATCGCCCGCGACCCGCGCTGGGGTCGTACCAGTGAAGGCTTTGGCGAAGACACCTACCTGACCTCGAAGATCGGCCAGGTGATGGTCCGTTCGTTCCAGGGCAGCAGCCCGGCCAACCCCGACAGCATCATGGCCATCGTCAAGCACTTCGCCCTGTATGGCGCAGTGGAAGGCGGGCGCGACTACAACACGGTCGATATGAGCCTGCCGAAAATGTACAACGACTATCTGCCGCCCTACCGCGCCGCGCTCGACGCTGGTGCCGGCGGGGTGATGGTGGCGTTGAACTCGATCAACGGCGTGCCGGCCACCTCCAATACCTGGCTGATGAATGACCTGCTGCGCAAGGAGTGGGGCTTCAAGGGCGTGACCATCAGCGACCACGGCGCCATCCAGGAGCTGATCCGCCATGGCGTCGCCCGCGATGGCCGCGAAGCCGCCAAGCTGGCGATCAAGGCCGGCATCGACATGAGCATGAACGACACCCTGTACGGCGAGGAGCTGCCCGGCCTGCTGAAGTCCGGCGAAGTGACCCAGGGCGAGTTGGACCAGGCGGTGCGCGAAGTACTGGGTGCCAAGTACGACATGGGCCTGTTCAAGGACCCGTACGTGCGCATCGGCAAGGCCGAGACCGACCTGAAGGACTACTACGGCAACGACCGCCTGCACCGCGAAGCCGCGCGTGACGTGGCGCGCCGCAGCCTGGTGCTGCTGGAAAACCGCAACCAGACCCTGCCGCTGAAAAAGGCCGGCACCATCGCCCTGGTCGGCCCGCTGGCCGATGCGCCGATCGACATGATGGGCAGTTGGGCAGCCGACGGCAAACCAGTGCACTCGGTGACCGTGCGCGAAGGCTTGCGCCGCGCCGTGGAGGGCAAGGCCAAGCTGGTCTACGCCAAAGGTTCCAACGTCACCGGCGACAAGGCGATGTTCGATTACCTGAACTTCCTCAACTTCGATGCCCCGGAAATCGTCGACGACCCGCGCCCGCCAGCGGTGCTGATCGACGAGGCGGTGAAGGCGGCGAAGCAGTCCGATGTGGTGGTGGCAGTGGTCGGTGAATCCCGCGGCATGTCCCACGAGTCGTCGAGCCGTACCACCTTGGAAATCCCGGCCAGCCAGCGGGAGCTGATCAAGGCCCTGAAGGCCACCGGCAAGCCGCTGGTCCTGGTGCTGATGAACGGCCGCCCACTGTCGATTGCCTGGGAACGCGAGCAGGCCGACGCCATTCTGGAAACCTGGTTCGCCGGTACCGAGGGCGGCAACGCGATTGCCGACGTGCTGTTCGGCGATTACAACCCGTCCGGCAAGCTGGCCATCACCTTCCCGCGTTCGGTGGGGCAGATCCCGATGTACTACAACCACACCCGTATTGGCCGGCCCTTCACGCCGGGCAAGCCGGGCAACTACACCTCGCAGTACTTCGAGGAGCCCAATGGCCCGCTGTACCCGTTCGGCTATGGCCTGAGCTACAGCAGCTTCGAGCTGTCGGGGCTGAAGCTGTCGAACAAGGACCTCAAGCGTGGCGACACGCTGGAAGCCAAGGTGACGGTGAAGAACACCGGCAAGGTGGCAGGCGAGACCGTGGTGCAGCTGTACCTGCAGGATGTATCGGCATCGATGAGCCGCCCGGTGAAGGAACTGAGGAACTTCCAGAAGCTGATGCTCAAGCCTGGCGAATCGCGCACGTTGAGCTTCCGCATCAGCGAAGAAGACCTGAAGTTCTACAATGGCCAGCTGCAGCGGGTTGCCGAGCCAGGGGAATTCAATGTACAGGTCGGGCTGGATTCCCAGGCGGTGCAGCAGCAGAGCTTTGAACTGCTGTAACTGACAGGTTTTGCCTGTACCGGCCTCTTCGCGGTTAAACCCGATACCTGTGGGAGCGTGTTCACCCGCGAAGAGGCCGGCCCTGATATCTCATTCATCCGGATCCGCCCCATGCCCTTTTCCGTTCGCGCCCTGCGTCTGGGGCTGATCACCCTGCTTATCGTGCTGGGCACCACCCTCAGCGCCAGCTGGGCCATGCACCAGGCCAAGCGCCAGGCCATGGAAGCCGACGCCCAGCGTGCCAGTCAGCAGTTGGGCCTGTACGCCAATGCCCTGCACACGCTGATCGATCGCTACCGCGCCCTGCCCGCCGTGCTGGCGCTGGACCCGGAACTGATCGCCGCCCTGCGCGGCCCGGTCAGCGAACCGGTGCAGGACGCCCTGAACCGCAAGCTCGAACGCATCAATGGCGCCGCCAACTCCTCCACCCTCGAACTGCTCGACCGCACCGGCCTGGCCATCGCCGCCAGCAACTGGCGGTTGCCCAGCAGCTACGTGGGCTCCAACTATGGTTTTCGCCCCTACTTCAAGCAGACCCGCAGCCAGGGCAGTGGTCGCTTCTACGCCGTGGGCGTGACCAGCGGCGTGCCCGGCTACTTCCTCGCCAGCGCGGTGAACGACGAGCATGGCCGCTTCCTCGGCGCCATGGTGGTGAAACTGGAGTTTCCCGAACTGGAACGCGAGTGGCGTCAGGGCAGCGACATCCTGCTGGTCAGCGATGCCCGCGGTATCACCTTCATCGCCAACCAGGACGGCTGGCGCTACCGTGAACTGCAGCCGCTCAGTGGCGCCGACCGTGCCGAACTGGCCGAAACCCGTCAGTACGACAAGCAACCGCTGGTGCCGTTGCAGCACCAGGTGCTGACCCGCTTTGCCGCCAATAGCACCCTCAGCCGCGTGCAAGGCCCGGAGGGCAGCGCCGAGTACCTGTGGGAAAGCCTGCCGCTGGAAGGTGAAAACTGGACCTTGCATCTGCTGCGCAAGCCGCAGGTAGCCGCCGACGGTCGCAATGCCGCCCTCGGCGCCGCCGCCGTATGGCTGAGCCTGGTGTTCGCTGCGCTGTTCGTCAGCCAGCGCCTGCGCCTGGCCCGCCTGCGCCAGCGCAGCCGGGAGGAGCTCAAGCGCCAGGTCGAGGAGCGCACCCGTGAGCTGCGCACCGCCCAGGAGGGGCTGGTGCAATCGGCCAAGCTGGCCGCGCTGGGGCAAATGTCGGCAGCCATGGCCCATGAAATCAACCAGCCGCTGACCACTCAGCGCATGCAGCTGGAAACCTTGCGCCTGCTGCTCGACCATGGCCGAATTGACGAAGCACGCCAGGCACTGGAGCCGCTGGAACAGATGCTCACGCGCATGGCTGCGCTCACCAGCCACCTGAAAACCTTCGCCCGCAACAGCCCGGTCGGCCTGCGCGAGCGCCTCGACCTGGCCACCGTGGTCGACCAGGCCCTGCACCTGCTGGAAGCACGCATTCGCAGCGAAGAAGTGGAAATAGCCCTGTACCTGGCGCGCCCGGCCTGGGTACGCGGCGATGCCATTCGCCTGGAGCAGGTGCTGATCAACCTGCTGCGCAATGCCCTCGACGCCATGGCCGACAAACGCTACAAACGCCTGGAGATCCGCATCGAGCCCGACGGCGAGCTGTGGCGCCTGAGTGTGCTGGATTCGGGTGGCGGCATTGCCGAGGACGACCTGGCCAAGGTCTTCGACCCGTTCTTCACCACCAAGCCGGTGGGCGAAGGCCTGGGGCTGGGCCTGGCCATTTCCTACGGTATCGTCCACGAGGCCGGCGGCCAGCTGCAGGCCGAAAACCTGCCTGGCGGCGCGCGCTTCAGCCTTACCCTGCCCCGTGACCTGGAGCCTGTATGTTGAATTCAGTGATCGTCGTCGATGATGAAGCCAGTATCCGCACCGCAGTCGAGCAGTGGCTGAGCCTGTCCGGCTTCAGCGTGCAACTGTTCGCCCGCGCCGAAGAATGCCTGGCACACCTGCCACGGCACTTTCCCGGGGTAATCATCAGCGATGTACGCATGCCGGGCATGGATGGCCTGCAGTTGCTCGAACGCCTGCAGGCGGACGACCCCGACTTGCCGGTGATCCTGCTGACCGGCCACGGCGATGTGCCCATGGCAGTGGAAGCCATGCGCAGCGGGGCCTACGACTTCCTGGAAAAACCCTTTACCCCGCAGCACCTGCTGGGCAGCCTGCGCCGTGCCCTGGAAAAGCGTCAGCTGGTCCTGGAGAACCGCCGGCTGCACGAGCAGGCCGACCTCAAGTCACGCCTGGAAGGCACGTTGCTGGGCATGTCCCAGGGCCTGCAACAGCTGCGTCGGCAAGTGCTGGACCTGGCCAGCCTGCCGGTCAATGTGCTGATTCGCGGCGAAACCGGCAGTGGCAAGGAGCGCGTGGCCCGCTGCCTGCACGATTTTGGCCCGCGCGCCGGCAAGCCGTTCGTCGCCCTCAACTGTGCAGCCATCCCCGAGTCGCTGTTCGAGGCCGAGCTGTTCGGCCATGAAAGCGGCGCCTTTACCGGGGCCCAGGGCAAGCGCATCGGCAAGCTGGAGTACGCCAACGGTGGCACGGTGTTCCTCGATGAAATCGAAAGCATGCCACTGGCCCAACAGGCCAAGCTGCTGCGGGTGATCCAGGAACAGAAACTGGAGCGTCTGGGGGCCAACCAGAGCATCAGCGTCGACCTGCGCATCATTGCCGCGACCAAGCCCGACCTGCTCGAAGAAGCCCGTGCCGGGCGCTTCCGCGAAGACCTTGCCTATCGCCTGAACGTGGCGGAGCTGCGCCTGGCGCCATTGCGTGAACGGCGTGAGGACATTCCACTGCTGTTCGAGCACTTTGCCCGTGCCGCCGCCGAAAAGCTTGGCCGCGCAGCCCCACCACTGTCGGGCGCGCAACTGGCGCAGCTGCTGTCGCACGACTGGCCGGGCAACGTGCGTGAACTGGCCAATGCGGCGGAGCGCCATGCGTTGGGGCTGGGCTCGCCGAACATAGAGGTGGCGCCTGCCGGGCAGTCGTTGAGCGAGCAGATGGAAGCGTTCGAGGCGCAATGCCTGCGCGCGGCGCTGCGCCAGCACGGGGGCGCGATCAATGCGGTGATGGAAACGCTGCAGCTGCCACGGCGCACGCTGAACGAGAAGATGCAGCGGCATGGGTTGGTGCGCGAGGATTTTGTTGGGCGGGAATGAGCGGAAATCCGCTTATCGCGCCAGGCCACTAAGCAAATAACCGCTCATTAGCCGGATTCTTTTGGCGCTGCCTTGCAGGCTTTCGCGGGCACGCCCGCCCCCACAGAGAAACGCGAAGAGTCAGACGTCACGCGGTCCCTGTGCGAGCGGGCGTGCCCGCGAAGGGGCGCGCAGCGCCCCCATTTGAAGCCCAATGCACCCATTTGGCACACCTTCTGCAATTGCCTTGGCAAGCTGCGCCACGGCGCGCTCCACAAAAACAACGAGAAGGTATCCCTGATGGATAATGCCACCTCCCTGCCAGCCGGGGCGTCCACCGCGCCTGCCACAGAAAAAACCACCGCCAGCCGCCTGAAGTCGATCTTCAGCGGGTCCATAGGCAACATGGTCGAATGGTACGACTGGTACGTCTACGCCGCATTCTCGCTGTACTTCGCCAAGGCCTTCTTCCCTGCTGGCGATTCCACCGCACAGTTACTCAATACCGCCGCGATCTTCGCCGTGGGCTTCCTCATGCGCCCGATCGGTGGCTGGCTGATGGGCCTGTACGCCGACCGCAAAGGCCGCAAGGCCGCGTTGATGGCCTCCGTGCTGCTGATGTGTGCAGGCTCGCTGGTCATCGCCCTGACCCCGGGCTACGAAACCATCGGCGTCGCCGCACCAATCCTGCTGGTCATCGCACGCCTGATGCAGGGCCTGTCGGTGGGTGGCGAATACGGCACCTCGGCTACCTACCTGAGTGAAATGGCCAGCAAGGACCGCCGTGGCTTCTTCTCCAGCTTCCAGTACGTGACCCTGATCTCCGGCCAGCTCATCGCCCTGGCGGTACTGATCGTGCTGCAACAGACCCTGACCACCGAGCAGCTGTATGCCTGGGGCTGGCGCGTACCGTTCGTGATCGGTGCGCTGTGCGCCGTGGTGGCCCTCTACCTGCGTCGCGGCATGGAAGAAACCGCCTCCTTCACCAAGAAGGAAAAGGCCAAGGAAAGCCTGATGCGCACCCTGCTGCGCCACCCCAAGGAGCTGATGACCGTGGTCGGCCTGACCATGGGCGGCACCCTGGCCTTCTACACCTACACCACCTACATGCAGAAGTACCTGGTCAACACCGTGGGCATGAGCATCAGCGACTCGACCACCATCTCGGCCGCCACGCTGTTCCTGTTCATGTGCCTGCAGCCGGTGATCGGTGGCCTGTCCGACAAGATCGGTCGGCGCCCGATCCTGATCGCCTTCGGCGTGCTCGGCACCCTGTTCACCGTACCGATCCTCAGCACCCTGCACACCATCCAGACATGGTGGGGCGCGTTCTTCCTGATCATGGCGGCGCTGATCATCGTCAGCGGTTACACCTCGATCAACGCAGTGGTCAAAGCCGAGCTGTTCCCAACCGAAATCCGCGCCCTGGGCGTGGGCCTGCCGTACGCCCTGACCGTGTCGATCTTCGGCGGCACCGCCGAGTACGTGGCCCTGTGGTTCAAGAGCGCCGGCATGGAGAGCGGCTTCTACTGGTACGTCACCGCCTGCATCGCCTGCTCGCTGCTGGTTTACGCGACCATGAAGGACACCAAGCAGCACTCGCGGATTACCACCGAGTGATGCTGGCCTGGCAGTACTGAAAAGGGGCGCTCCAGTGCATGGGGCGCCCCTTTTTTGTGATATGCGGCAGCCTGTGAGCCGAGTGACGGCCTTATTCGGCTCATGGGACGGATCATGAATAGCCCCTTGTGGATCTGGCAGCAACCTGCCTGGCCACGTTTCACCTGGCAAAACGAAGCCATCATCGACAGCAAATCACCCGCCGTTTCGCCATGGGTGGTAGCGCACATCTTCATGACCCAGAAGGCGAAGGTGATTTGCGGAAGTTTGTTCATTGTTGTGCCGCTCCGATTTTGAGGTGCGGCGATGGTGCTGAGCAGCATTTGAAAAATCGGTTGGTGATGTATGAAAAATGCGTTCAGCAGCCCTCTGTGAAAGATTTTTCATCCTTAACGCCCCATTAATTCCACCCCCTCAAGCTGAAATAGCTGGCAGAACCTCGGCGTATGGGCAGGCACATCCTGGGCCAGAACTGCTGCCAGTGCCACAAGATCCACGCCAATCTATATCGAATTATTCGATTTTTAAGCACTATTATTTGCGCTTTTTAATCAAATTAATCGGCGTAGGATTAAACCCATAGAAACAAACAACCTCAAGTAACCTTGGAGCAACGACCATGAAAAACAAACTGATCCTCACCCTGGCCCTCTCGATTTTCGCTGCTGGTGCCTTCGCCGAAGATGGCTTCAACCGTACTAACGCGCACACCTTCGCAGCGACCCAGAGCCAATCAGCTGCCTACGCTGAAGATGGCTTCGACCGTACTGGCGGCCAGCGTTTCGCCGAAGACGGCTTCGACCGCACTGGCGGCCAGCGTTTCGCCGAAGACGGCTTCGACCGCACCGGCGGCCAACGTTTCGCTGAAGACGGCTTCGACCGCACCGGCGGCCAACGTTTCGCTGAAGACGGCTTCGACCGCACTGGCGGCCAACGTTTCGCTGAAGATGGCTTCGACCGCACAGGCGGCCAGCGCTTCGCCGAAGACGGCTTCGACCGCACCAACGCCCACCGCATCAGCTGAGCCCTGATGCGAGCACCCAGCCCGGCTTCGGCCGGGCTTGATCATTTGCAGGCGGGCACAGGCTTGGCACACTAGGCGCCTTGTCCACCAGGAGGTAGGGCCTTCAAGCCCAGCACAGATGTATTACTACGAACCCGCCAAAGGCCACGGCCTGCCCCACGACCCGTTCAACGCCATCGTCGGCCCCCGCCCTATCGGCTGGATCTCCTCACAGGACCGCGAAGGCCGCCTGAACCTGGCTCCCTACAGCTTCTTCAACGCCTTCAACTACATCCCGCCGATCATCGGTTTCTGCAGCGTCGGGCGCAAAGACAGCCTGAACAACATCGAGCAGACCGGCGAGTTCGTCTGGAACCTTGCCACCCGCTCGTTGGCCGAGCAGATGAACCAGAGCTGCGCACCGGTTGCCGCCGAGATAAACGAATTTGAATTGAGCGGCCTCACCGCCAAGCCGTCGAGCATCGTCAATGTGCCGCGTGTCGGCGAAACCCCGGTAGCCTTCGAGTGCAAGGTCAGCCAGATCGTCCAGCTCAAGCGGGCCGACCAGGAACTGGTGCCCAGCTGGCTGATCCTGGGTGAGGTGGTGGCGGTGCACATTGCCGAGCACCTGTTGAAGAACGGCATCTACGATACCGCTGCCGCCGAGCCGATCCTGCGTGGCGGTGGCCCGGCAGACTATTTCGAGCTGGGCAACCTGTTCAAGATGGCCCGCCCGCCGGCCTGATCACCAGATCAGCTCACCCTCTTCGCTGACGCCCTGCAGGCGTTGCAGCTCGGCCGTGGCCGCTTCGTCGGCAGCCACGGCACCCTTGAACACCTGGCCGTCGAGAATCTTGTGAAAGCGCGGCGCGCCGCCCATACCCAGGGCCTTGACCGCGATGGCCGCGGTGTAGCCACCACCTTCCACCGGGACCATCGCCGAAACCGCTTCGAAATGCTGGAATTCCCTACGTGCCATGTTGCTATCCGCTTCGTTGATCGGGGGCCGGCATTTTACCTTATTTGCCCGTACCGGCCTCATCGCCGGCAAGCCAGCTCCCACAGGGTCATCAGGTCTTAAGGGCGGTGCAGCACCGGTGGGAGCTGGCTTGC
>NZ_JBNRIJ010000041.1:19861-21322 GCF_053557675.1 Pseudomonas sp. XP1
CAGGCAACACCTCAATCAAAGGTATGCAGATCCAGGCTGCTGACCACCTGCGCCTGTACCAACTCACCAAACACTTCCAGCGTCGGCGAAGCAAAGTAGCCACTCATCGCCTGCTGGTCTTGCCAGCTGCCACTGAGCAACCATAAATCGGCATCAGCCTGCGAACGTTGCACCGTGAAACTCAGGCAGCCCGGCGCCCGCAGTGAGGGCTCGAGCAGGTCACGCAGGCGCGCGCCCAGCTCCGCCGAGCGCCCGCTGCTGGCACGGATGAAAGCAAGGTGGGTGACCGGTTGTGTCGGGGTCATTGCACAATCTCCTTGAAGCAGGCGGACGGAAAAGCCAGGCTGCCAAGGTTAGGGCCTCACCCGCGCGACGCGTTAGGCCATTACTGCTCGCCGATTGCCTGATCCTGCAGCGCGGCAGGATCAGGCAATCGGCGTGCAGCTTTTGACTAGCGCCCGCCATTGCCCAAACCTATGCTGCGTCGGTCAGTAGAGGAAAGCCACCATGACCATCGCCACGTCCATCGACCCGAGCCTGGAACTTCAACGCCAGGAGCTGGCCGAGCTGATCCGCCGCCACGCAGGGGAGCCTCACGGCCCGGCATCGGCCATCGATGACCTGTACCTGGTGCGCTACACCGAAAACGTGCGCTCGGTACCGACCCTGGCACAACCCGCGCTGTGTATCCTCGCCCAGGGCAGCAAAAGCTTGTTCCTCGGTGACGAGCAGTACGCTTACGACCCGCTGCACTACATGGTGGTCTCGGTAACCTTGCCGTTGAGCGCCGTGAGGCTGGACGCCAGCCCCGAGCACCCGAGCCTTGGCCTGCGCATGGACCTGGACCCGGCCGAAATCAGCCAGCTGATCGCCGAAAGCGGGCCGATGCTGGTGCCCAACCGGCCTTCCGGGCGTGGCTTGTATGTGGAAAGAACCGATGCCGCGCTGCTCGACGCCCTGCTGCGGCTGATCCGCCTGCTGGATACCCCGCGCGACATCGCGATGCTGGCGCCGCTGTTCCGTCGGGAGATTCTGTACCGCCTGCTGCGTGGGCCGCAGGGCTATCGGTTGTACGAAATCGCCTTGGCCAACAGCCAGACCCACCGGGTTTGCCAGGCGATCACCTGGCTCAATCAGAACTACCAGTTGCCTTTGCGCATCGAGGATCTGGCGCGGGAGGTCAACCTAAGCACCTCGACCTTGCACCACCGATTCAAGGCCGTGACGTCGATGAGCCCGTTGCAGTACCAGAAGCAACTGCGCCTGCAGGAGGCGCGGCGATTGATGCTGAATGACGGGCTCGAGGCGGCGGTGGCGGCCTACCGGGTGGGGTATGAAAGCCCGTCACAGTTCAGCCGTGAATACAGCCGGCTGTATGGCGCGCCGCCGATTCGTGATGTGGCAAGGTTGCGGGCGACTGCTGGCTGAAATTTTGGCTGGCAGTACCGGCCTCTTCGCGGG
>NZ_JBNRIJ010000041.1:21449-39095 GCF_053557675.1 Pseudomonas sp. XP1
GTACAGACAATAGCTTCACTTCAACCCAACACAGCCCCTTGCCACTGATTCTGGTCAACCTGGATCAAGGTCGGCCCCTTGCGCTCCAATGCCTGCCCCAACGCCACCTGCAGCTGCGCTACATCTGCCACCTGCTCCGCTACCGCGCCCAGGGCCCGCGCCACACCGATGAAGTCCGGCGTATGGATATCCACCCCCACCGGCTCGATCGCCCGGTTGACCATGTATTTCTTGATTTCCTCGTACCCCTGGTTGTTCCACAGCAGCACGATCAGCGGCACCTGCGCTTCCACCGCGCTTGCCAGCTCCGGCAAGGTGAACTGCAAACCGCCATCACCAATCAGGCACACCGCAGGCGCACGCTCACCGACCTGCTCCGCACTGCCCAACCAGGCGCCCATGGCCGCCGGCAGCGCATAACCCAAGGTGCCATAGCCGGTCGAGGCATTGAACCAACGGCGTGGCTGGTCCATGTCCAGGGTCAGGTTGCCGGTATAAACCGGCTGGGTCGAATCGCCCACAAGGATTGCATTGGGCAGGCACTCGAGAATCGCACTCAGCAAACGCGTCTGGCTCAGGGTCGGCTGGTCCCAACCCGCTGCCAGTGCCTGGCGCAACTTGGCCACCCGGGCCGCTCCCCACGTGCTGTCACGCACGGGTTGCGGCAACCCCTGCAAGGCACCGAGCAGCGCCTCGGTGGCCAGTTCGGCATCGGCCACCAGCGACAGCGTCGGCAGGTAATTGCGCACGGTCTGGTCCGGGTCGATGTCGATGCGCAACAGGCTGCCCGGGATCTCGAAACCACCTTTGAAGGTAACGTCATAGTCGGTTTCGGCCAGTTCGGTGCCTATCGCCAGCACCACATCGGCCTCGGCCACCAGCGCCCGCGTGGCTGGCAGTGACTGGGTCGAGCCGATCTGCAGGGGATGGCTGGCCGGCAGCAGCCCCTTGGCATTGATGGTCAGCGCTACCGGCGCCTGCAGGCGCTCGGCCAGGCGCGCCAGCGCAGCGCCCGCAGCCAATGCGCCCCCCCCTGCCAGGATCAATGGCCGCCGTGCACTGACCAGGCGCTCGGCCATCTGCGCCACGGCCTGCGGCGCTGCGCCAGCCCGGCTGCTACGCACCACGCGCCCCGGCAGCAGGTGATCGGCCGGCTCGACCAGCACGTCGAGCGGAATCTCGATATGCACCGGCCGAGGGCGAGCACCTTCGAAAACGGCGAATGCCCGGGCCAGCACCTGCGGCAAGTCATCGGCACTCATCAAGGTGTGGGAAAACGCCGCCACACCCGACACCAGCGCTGCCTGGTTGGGCAACTCGTGCAGCTTGCCGCGGCCACCGCCCAACTGGTCGCGGGCCTGCACGCTGGAAATCACCAGCATCGGGATCGAGTCGGCATAGGCCTGGCCCATGGCGGTGGTGATGTTGGTCATGCCCGGGCCGGTGATGATGAAGCACACCCCGGGCTTGCCGCGGGTCCGCGCATAGCCGTCGGCCATGAACCCGGCACCCTGCTCGTGGCGCGGGGTGACATGGCGGATGGACGACCCCGCCAGGCCGCGGTAGAGCTCCACGGTATGTACACCAGGAATGCCGAAGACATGGTCAACGCCATAGCCTTCAAGGAGTTTTACCAGTACTTCGCCGCAGGTTGCCATTGGGTTTCACCATGAATCTTGGTTGGGTTATGCCCTTATTGGACCCAGCCACGGCTATCGCCACAATGCAAAAAAACACATACTAGCCATGTTCTGTAATCATGGCTAAGCACAATGAAACGCCTCCCGCCCCTGCCCGCCCTGCATACCTTTCTGGTCACCGCCCAACACTGCAATTTCACCCGTGCAGGGCAGCAGTTGCATATCACCCAAGGCGCCGTCAGCCGGCAGATCGCGGCCCTCGAAGAGCATCTGGGTTATGCCTTGTTCCAGCGCCAGGCCCGTGGGCTGAGCCTGACCCGTGAAGGCCAGGACTGGCTGCCAAGAGTGCAGCAGGTGTTCGCGCTGATCGAACAAGGGGTGCGTGAGGTGGGTGGGCGCAGCACTACCTTGCAGCTCAAGGCACCGACCTGCGTGATGCGCTGGCTGTTGCCGCGCCTGATGGAATGGCAGGCACTACGCCCGGATGTGCCTGTAGAGCTGACCACCACGGTGCAACATGGAGTGGACTTTCGCCGCGAGGGTTTCGATGCCGCGGTGGTGTATGGCGATGCGCCGAACCACGGGCTGCGTGTACGCAAGCTGTTCGATGAGCAACTGACCCCCGTGTGCGCACCGTCCCTGCGCCAGGGGCCGTTACCGTTGCAGCAGGTCGACGACCTGGCGCGACACATGCTCCTGCACCCCTCGCGCAATGAGCATGACTGGCGATTGTGGCTGCAGGCAGCCGGAGCAACGCTGGCCATTCAAGGGCCCAAGCAGCATTTCGAGACGCTGGACATGGCGATGGCCATGGCCTCGCAGGGCACCGGCGTGGCCATCGGCGACTGGTCGCTGATCGGCGATGACTTGCGCGGGGGACGGCTGTGCATGCCGTTTGCGCTCAAGGTGATGACCGGCAAGGGGTATTACCTGGTGAGCCAGGCCAAGAGCTTGCCGGCTGGGCTTGTGGAGTTGCTGGACTGGCTGGAGGAGCGGGCCAGCCTGCAAGGGCCCCTTCGCGGGTAAACCCGCTAAGGGGGCGACTCAATAGCCGACGGTAAAACGCCGCCGCGAATGTTGCGGGCTTTCCAGTTCGTCGAGCATGGCAATCGCGTAATCGGCGAAGGTTATCCAGCTCTTGCCATCCGCGCCGATCAGCAGATGATCCTTGCCCAGCTTGTAGTGCCCGCTGCGCTCACCTTCAACGAACTCCGCCGATGGCGACAGGAAGGTCCAGTCCAGGTTCGGCTCACGTTGCAATACTTCCAGAAAACGCACCCCGGCAGTGGCCTCGGCCTTGTATGCCTCGGGGAAGTCCGGGCTGTCGATCACCCGATGCCCCGACGGCAGCAACAGGCTGCCGGCCCCACCCACCACCAGCAGGCGCCTGACCCCGGCCCGCTTGACCGGCTCGATGATGGCGTGTGGCTCGATGGTCGAGAAATGCGCCGCGCTCAGCACCGCATCCACACCTGCGATCGCCGCTTGCACGGCCGCGCTGTCCTTGGCATCCAGCGCCTTGACGGTAACCCCGTCCCGCCCCTGCAACCGCGACGGGTCGCGGGCGATGGCCAGCACACTGTGGCCACGGCGCAGGGCCTCCTCCAACAACTGGCTGCCAGCGCGGCCAGTGGCACCGATGATTGCAATCTTGCTCATGGGATACTCTCCATCAATTGAACGGAATTACCACTTCATCTCGCCCTTGGCGACCTTGGCCCCCAGCTCCAGCGAGCTTTCATCGGCCAGGCCCGGGTAACGTCGTTTCATCGCAGCGATCAACGCACCGGAGTCTTTCGCCCTGGCGGTCTCGCTATCGAAATCACGAATGTAGTTCGCCGTGAAACGCACGGCCTCCAGCGATCGGCCGCTGTCCCCCTGGTAGTGCCCAGGGATGACCGTACGCGGCGCCAGCGCTTCGATGTGCGCCAAGGTGCCAAGCCAGTCGGCGTGGGACTTGGCCGTTTGTGTGTCGGCCATCCACACGTGAATGTTCTCCGACACCACCACGCCACCGACCACCGCCTTGATCGACGGTATCCATACAAAACTGCGGTCAGGTTGAGGGCCGTCGAGGCCGACAACCTCAAGGGCCTGCCCTTCCAGCGTCAGGTGGTGGCCTTCGAGCACCTGCGGCAGCACCAGCCGCGCCGGCTTGTCCGCGCCCATCTGCGGCCCCCAGTAGGCCAGCTTGGCATCCATGGTCTGGCGGATGTGGGCAACCGTGGCGGCCGACGCCAGCACCTTGGCCTCCGGGAAGGCCTGGGTCAGGGTATCCAGGCCGAAGTAGTAGTCCGGGTCGCCATGGCTGATGTAGATACTGGTCAGGTGCTTGCCGCCCGCCCGCAGGCGCTGCACCAGCTGTTCGGCCTGGGCCTTGCCGAACTGGGCATCGACGAGGATGGCGTCGTGCTCACCGCTGACGATCACCGAACTGACCGGGAAGATCGCCTCATGCCCAGGGTTGTAAACCTCAAGCCGCAAGGGGTCGGCAGCCAGCGCCGGGCCGGCCAGGGTCACACAGGCCAGCAGCAGGCCACGCAAGGGAGTGAAAAGAGACATCGCAAACACCCGTCAGATGAACAATGCCCAACAGCTTAGTTGCCCAATCCGTGACAAAAAATGCGATGCTCGAACATAGTTTGTTTCTGAAACCGGGCAAATCATGGACCGTCTCAACGCCATGCGCGTTTTCGTCACCGTCGTCGACCTGGGCAGCCAGTCAGCGGCGGCGGATCATCTGCAACTGTCTCGGCCGGTGGTGTCGCGCTACCTGGCAGAGCTGGAAGACTGGGTTGGCGCACGGCTGATGCAGCGCACCACACGCAAGCTCAGCCTTACCGCCGCCGGCCAGGAAACCCTGCCCCGCTGTCGGCAACTGCTGGAACTGGCCGGCGACCTGCAAGCCGCGGTGCAGCAGCCGGATGACGCGCCCAAGGGCGCGCTGCGCATCAGCGTCAGTACCTCGTTCGGCCAGGCCCAGTTGGTGGATGCAGTGGCCGACTACGTCCGGCGCTACCCCGGGGTGAAGGTGGAACTGCAGATGCTCGATCGCACCGTCAACCTGGTGGACGAGCGCATCGACCTGGCCATCCGCACCAGCAACGACCTGGACCCCAACCTGATCGCCCGGCGCCTGAGTGTGTGCCGCTCGGCAGTGTGTGCGGCACCGGCCTACCTGCGCGAGCACGGCACGCCGCAACGGGTCGAGGATCTGAGCCGGCACAACTGCCTGACCCATGCCTACTTCGGCCACAGCCTGTGGCATTTCGAGGTAGCCGGCCAGCAAGTCGCCGTGCCAGTGGCGGGGAACATCAGTGCCAACGAGGCGATGACACTGCAGAAAGCGGCGCTGGCCGGCGCAGGTATCGCCATGCTGCCGACCTACCAGGCCGCGAAAGCCCTGCGCCGGGGTGAACTGGTGCGCCTGCTGCCCGAAGCCAGGCCACGCGAACTGAACCTGAATGCGGTGTACACCTCGCGCAAGCACATGCCGGCGACCCTGCGCAGCATGCTGGATTTTCTGGTGCAGCGATTCAAGGACGAACCGGAGTGGGATCAGGACTTGTAAGGCCGTTCCTCCAGGGAGGGCGTGTCACTCTTCGACGCTCATGTATTCCTTGGCCCAACGGATGTAGTCCTCGGGCTGGGTGTAGGTATGCGAGAGTTCGGTGGCGCTGAGGTTTTCCGACTTGTTCTGCTGGCCGCGCTGCAGCCGCAGGCAGTCATAGGTGGCCTTGATCGCGGCAAAGTAGGCAGCGTGACCATCGACCACGATGCGCACGCCCAGGCGTGCCAGGCGCTCGTCGTCGCGCAGGTTCGGGTTGCCGTAGGTCACCAGCATCAGTGGCACCGTCAGGTGCTCGGCAATCTGCTCGAGTTGCTCGAAGTCCTTCACACCCACCATGCAGATGCCATCGGCTCCAGCCTTCTGGTAGCTCTGGGTACGCACGATGATTTCTTCGGTGGTGAGCACACCAGCGTTGGTACGGGCAATGATCGACAGCGACGAATCGACCCGTGCCTCCAGCGCCGCGCGGATCTTGCCGACGCCCTCTTCAACCGGGATCAGGTCGGTGGACTTGCGCCCGAACTGGGCAGGCAGCAGGGTGTCCTCGATGGTCAGCGCAGCCACGCCGGCGCGCTCCAGTTCGATGACCGTGCGCATGACATTCAGTGCGTTGCCATAGCCGTGGTCGGCGTCAGCCAGCACGGGCAGTTGCGCCACGCGACCAATACGGGTGGCCTGCTCGACGAACTCGCTGAGGGTGATCAGGGCGAAGTCCGGTGCCGCCAGTACCTGCAGCGAAGCGACGGAACCACCGAGGATGCCGACCTCGAAACCCAGGTCTGCGGCAATACGTGCCGACATCGGGTCGAACACCGATGCGGTGTGGTAACAGGAACCTGAAGCGAGCAGCTCGCGGAAGGCAAAACGCAGATCTTGATGGGAAGCCTTGGGCATGATCACTCCGCAAAATAAGTTGAAAGTCGAACGGTAACTACCGACCCCTGTAATCGGGTCTACCTGGCCTGTTCCAACCGTCGCCATCTGGGCGGTCATGCTCGACATGCAGGCAGAGGAATAAAAGGTGTGGGAGACAGCGGCGCGAAAACCTGCGGCATAATGTTGCACCAAGCTGGTGCGAGCCCCCGGTTTTCCGCCTCTGTGGCATACCAACGATATCACGCAGCCATGCAGCACTGGATGAATGCGCCAATGCCGATCTTGCATAGGGGATGCAGATAGTACATAGGAAGCTACCTAACTCAGGTTACAATTTCGGGGCCCCTTCGCGGGCACGCCCGCTCCCACAGGTACACCACTGCCTTCCAGGCCTGTGTTGTACCTGTGGGAGCGGGCATGCCCGCGAAGAGGTCTCAACCGATAAACAAGGTATCCCCGTGACCGCCGCCCTGCCCCCCACCACCCTGCGCAACGTGCTTACCGCCCTGATGCTGGCGATCTTCCTCGGCGCCCTGGACCAGACCATCGTCGCCGTCTCGCTGCCGGCAATCTCGGCGCAGTTCAACGATGTCGGCCTGCTGGCCTGGGTCATCTCCGGCTACATGGTGGCGATGACCGTGGCCGTGCCGATCTACGGCAAGCTGGGCGACCTGTACGGGCGGCGCAGGATGATCCTCACCGGCATCAGCCTTTTCACCCTGGCCTCGATCGCCTGCGCCCTGGCCCAGGACATGCAACAACTGGTGCTGGCCCGGGTACTGCAAGGCATAGGTGCCGGTGGCATGGTCTCGGTGAGCCAAGCGATCATCGGCGACTTCGTACCCCCACGGGAGCGCGGCCGCTACCAGGGCTATTTCAGCAGCATGTACGCCGTGGCCAGCGTCGCCGGGCCGGTACTGGGCGGCTGGCTGACCGAATACCTGTCATGGCGCTGGGTGTTCTGGATCAACCTGCCGCTGGGGCTGGTCGCACTGTGGGCGATCCGCCGCGCCCTCGGCGGCATGCCGGCGCAGCGCCGCGAGGCGCAGGTGGACTACCTGGGCGCCGTGTTGCTGATCCTCGGCCTGGGTAGCCTGTTGCTGGGTATTACCCTGGTCGGCCAGGGTCACGCCTGGGTCGACTCGGCCGTGCTGGCCCTGTTCGCCTGCGCCGCGCTGGGCCTGGTGCTGTTCATCGCCCATGAGCGCCGCTGCCCGGAGCCGCTGCTGCCACTCGGCCTGTTCGGCAATCGCGTGGCGGTGCTGTGCTGGGGCGTGATCTTCTTCGCCAGCTTCCAGTCAATCTCCCTGACCATGCTCATGCCGTTGCGCTACCAGGGCATCACCGGCGCCGGCGCCGACAGTGCTGCTTTGCACCTCCTGCCGCTGGTGATGGGGCTGCCCATGGGGGCCTTCACCGGCGGGCGCATGACCAGCCTGACCGGGCGTTACAAGCCGCAGATCCTGGCCGGCGCGCTGCTTATGCCGCTAGCCATTTTCGCCATGGCGCTGACCCCGCCGCAATCGGCCTTGCTCAGCGCACTGTTCATGCTGCTGACCGGCATCGCTTGCGGGCTGCAGTTCCCGACCTCGCTGGTAGGCACGCAAAGCGCGGTGGACAGCAAGGACATCGGCGTGGCCACAAGCACCACCAACCTGTTCCGCTCGCTGGGCGGGGCCATGGGGGTGGCGTGCATGTCCAGCCTGCTGCTGGCGCTGCTGCACCAGGGCGGGTTCGAGTCGCTGGGTAATCCGTTGCTGGGTAGCTTGAAGGCCGGCGAAGTGGACCTGATGACACAAGGGCGGTTACTCGATACGTTCCGGCAGTTGTTGATGGGGAGTGCCGGGGTAGCCGTGCTGGGACTGTTTGCAGCGTTTGCATTGCCCGACCGGCAACTGCGCGGACGCTAGAAGCTACGCGATCTCTGTGGGAGCGGCCTTGTGTCGCGAAAGGGCCGCGAAGCGGCCCCAGGATTTCAGCAGTGATGCACAAATTGCCGGGGCTGCTGCGCAGCCCTATCGCGACACAAGGCCGCTCCCACAGGATCGGTGATTTGTTCAAGGTCATCCGGAAGCATTAATCCCCCCTTAACACAAAGGGGTAACACTCCCTCACAATCCTTAACAAAGTGTCATTTGCGCAGAGCCGGGCTCAAGCGCAGCATATCCAGCCCGGTGTCGACCCATTTTTCGACATCCTTCAACAGATCGACACTGTCAGGCAGCAACAGCCAGCGCCCGATCAGGCCATCGACATAGGCAAACATGGCCACCGCCGCGCGCTCGACATCCAGCTCGCCTGGCAACTGGCCCCGGCGCACGGCATTGGCCAGCGCCAGGGTGATGCCCTTGTGGCAATCCAGCACCGCACCCTGGCGCTGCTGGCGAATTTCACACATGTCATCGGTGAACTCGCACTTGTGATGCAGGATTTCATTGATACGCCGGGTTCGGGCATCGAGCACCAGCTCGTTGAACACTTGCAGCAACAGCTTGCGCATGCAGCCGAGCGGGTCCACTTCGTCCTCGCTTTCGCTCGCCCGCGCCAGGTGGTCATGGGTTTCATGCAGGCTGTCGAGCAGCGCCTGCACAAGCTCGGCCTTGTTGTTGAAGTGCCAGTAGATCGCCCCCCGCGTCACACCCGCCAGTTCGGCGATGTCGGCCAGGGTGGTTCGCGCAACCCCGCGCTTGTAGAAGGCCTTTTCCGCCGCTTCGATGATCTGGGCGCGGGTTTCCTGGGCTTCTTCTTTGGTTCGACGGACCATGGCAGTACAAACCTCATCTGCCCCGAACGCGCGGCGCGTGCGGGGAACACTCCGGGGGCACCTCTGCAGGGTGCCTCGCGGAGGAGCTAATCAAGGGCTGTGGCAGTACCCGAGTACAACCCAGCGGTATTTACAAACAACCATGAATGTAAGTATATTCCTTAGCAAGCTATTTATCCACCGGATAGCAATTTTTCCAGATCAAGACTCTTCCATTACTCTTGAGCGTCTCCCTGCTCCAGCGACCCGAGGATCCTCATGCAATTCAAGCCAGCCGTTACCGCTCTGGTTTCCGCCGTCGCCCTGGCAACCCTGCTCAGTGGCTGTAAGAAAGAAGAAGCAGCGCCAGCGGCGCAGGCTCCTCAGGTCGGCGTCGTGACCATCCAGCCCCAAGCCTTCACCCTGACCTCGGAATTGCCGGGGCGTACAAGTGCCTACCGCGTCGCCGAAGTGCGCCCGCAGGTAAACGGCATCATCCTCAAGCGCCTGTTCAAGGAAGGCAGTGAGGTCAAGGAAGGCCAGCAGTTGTACCAGATCGACCCTGCCGTGTACGAAGCCACCCTGGCCAATGCCCAGGCCAACCTGCAGGCCACCCGCTCGCTGGCCGAGCGCTACAAGCAGCTGATCGACGAACAGGCTGTCTCCAAGCAGGAATACGACGACGCCAATGCCAAACGATTGCAGGCCGAGGCTTCGCTCAAGAGCGCGCAGATCGACCTGCGCTACACCAAGGTCCTGGCACCGATCAGCGGCCGTATCGGCCGTTCTTCGTTCACCGAAGGCGCACTGGTGAGCAATGGCCAGGCCAACGCCATGGCCACCATCCAGCAACTCGATCCGATCTACGTCGACGTCACCCAGTCCACCGCCGAGCTGCTCAAGCTGCGCCGTGACCTGGAAAGCGGCCAGTTGCAAAAAGCCGGCGACAACGCCGCCTCGGTGCAACTGGTGCTGGAAGACGGCAGCCTGTTCAAGCAGGAGGGCCGCCTGGAGTTCTCCGAGGTCTCGGTCGACGAGACCACCGGCTCGGTCACCCTGCGCGCCCTGTTCCCCAACCCTGATCACACCCTGCTGCCTGGCATGTTCGTGCATGCGCGGCTCAAGGCAGGTGTAAACGCCAATGCCATCCTGGCCCCACAACAGGGCGTGACCCGCGACCTGAAAGGCGCGCCGACCGCGCTGGTGGTCAACCAGGAGAACAAGGTCGAACTGCGCCAGCTCAAGGCCAACCGTACCCTGGGCAGCGACTGGCTGATCGAGGAAGGCCTGAACCCGGGTGACCGCCTGATCACCGAAGGGCTGCAGTACGTGCGCCCGGGCGTCGAGGTCAAGGTCAGCGAAGCCACCAACGTCAAGAAGCCGGCCAGCCCTGTTCAGGCCAACGCGGCGAAAGCAGACGCCAAAGCGGAGTAAACCATGTCGAAGTTCTTTATCGATCGCCCGATCTTCGCCTGGGTGATCGCCTTGGTGATCATGCTGGTCGGCGCCTTGTCGATCCTGAAGCTGCCGATCAACCAGTACCCCAGCATCGCGCCACCGGCCATCGCCATCGCCGTGACCTACCCGGGCGCCTCGGCGCAAACCGTGCAGGACACCGTGGTACAGGTGATCGAGCAGCAGCTCAACGGTATCGACAACCTGCGTTATGTGTCGTCGGAAAGTAACTCCGACGGCAGCATGACCATTACCGCCACCTTCGAGCAGGGCACCAACCCAGACACCGCGCAGGTGCAGGTGCAGAACAAGCTGAACCTGGCCACCCCGCTGTTGCCGCAGGAAGTGCAGCAGCAAGGTATCCGCGTCACCAAGGCAGTGAAGAACTTCCTGCTGGTGATCGGCCTGGTGTCCGAGGACGGCAGCATGACCAAGGACGACCTGGCCAACTACATCGTCTCCAACATGCAGGACCCGATCTCGCGTACCGCGGGTGTGGGTGACTTCCAGGTGTTCGGTGCGCAGTACGCCATGCGTATCTGGCTCGATCCGGCCAAGCTGAACAAGTTCCAGCTGACCCCGGTCGACGTCAAGACCGCCGTGGCCGCGCAGAACGTGCAGGTATCCTCCGGCCAGCTCGGCGGCCTGCCGGCCATGCCCGGCACCCAGCTGAACGCCACCATCATCGGCAAGACTCGTCTGCAGACTGCCGAGCAGTTCGAGAAGATCCTGCTCAAGGTCAACAGCGACGGTTCGCAAGTGCGTCTGGGTGATGTCGCCCAGGTTGGCCTGGGTGGTGAAAACTATGCCGTCAGCGCCCAGTTCAACGGTAAGCCGGCCTCCGGCCTGGCAGTAAAACTGGCCACCGGTGCCAACGCCCTGGACACCGCCAAGGCCTTGCGCAAGACCATCGCCGACCTGGAACCGTTCTTCCCGCCTGGGGTGAAAGCGGTATTCCCATATGACACCACCCCGGTGGTCACCGAGTCGATCAGCGGCGTGATCCACACCCTGATCGAAGCCGTGGTCCTGGTGTTCCTGGTGATGTACCTGTTCCTGCAGAACTTCCGCGCCACCATCATCACCACCATGACCGTACCGGTGGTGTTGCTGGGCACCTTCGGCATCCTTGCCGCTGCCGGCTTCAGCATCAACACCCTGACCATGTTCGCCATGGTTCTGGCCATCGGCTTGCTGGTGGACGACGCCATCGTCGTGGTGGAGAACGTCGAGCGGGTGATGTCCGAGGAAGGCTTGCCGCCCAAGGAAGCGACCAAGCGCTCGATGGAGCAGATCCAGGGTGCCCTGGTGGGTATCGCCCTTGTGCTGTCGGCGGTACTGCTGCCCATGGCGTTCTTCGGCGGCTCCACGGGTGTGATCTACCGGCAGTTCTCCATCACCATCGTCTCGGCCATGGGCCTGTCGGTGTTGGTGGCGCTCATCTTCACCCCGGCCCTGTGCGCCACCATGCTCAAGCCGCTGAAGAAGGGCGAACACCATGTGGCCAAGCGTGGCTTCTTCGGCTGGTTCAACCGCAACTTCGACCGCAGCGTAACCGGCTACGAGCGCAGCGTGGGCTCCATTCTGCGCAACAAGGTACCGTTCCTGCTGGCCTACGCGCTGATCGTGGTCGGCATGATCTGGCTGTTCACCCGCATCCCTACCGCGTTCCTGCCGGAAGAAGACCAGGGCGTATTGTTCGCCCAGGTACAGACTCCGGCCGGCTCCAGTGCCGAGCGCACCCAGGTGGTGGTCGACCAGATGCGTGAGTATCTGCTCAGCGAAGAGGCCGACACCGTGGCTTCGGTGTTCACTGTCAACGGCTTCAACTTCGCCGGCCGTGGCCAGAGCTCGGGCATGGCGTTCATCATGCTCAAGCCTTGGGATGAGCGCTCCAAGGAAAACAGCGTGTTTGCCCTTGCCCAGCGCGCCCAGCAGCACTTCTTCACGTTCCGCGATGCGATGGTGTTCGCCTTTGCCCCGCCTGCGGTGCTCGAACTGGGTAACGCCACCGGCTTCGACGTGTTCCTCCAGGACCGCGGCGGTGTCGGCCATGCCAAGTTGATGGAAGCGCGCAACCAGTTCCTGGCCAAGGCCGCGCAGAGCAAGATCCTCAGCGCCGTGCGCCCGAACGGCCTGAACGACGAGCCGCAGTACCAGCTGACCATCGATGACGAGCGTGCCAGCGCCCTGGGCGTGACCATCGCCGACATCAACAACACCCTGTCGATTGCCTTGGGTGCCAGCTACGTCAACGACTTCATCGACCGTGGCCGAGTCAAGAAGGTGTATATCCAGGGCGAGCCGAACGCGCGGATGAGCCCGGAAGACCTGCAGAAGTGGTACGTGCGCAATGGCGCTGGCGAAATGGTGCCGTTCTCCTCCTTCGCCAAAGGCGAATGGACCTACGGTTCGCCGAAGCTTTCGCGTTACAACGGCGTCGAGGCAATGGAAATCCTCGGTGCACCGGCACCAGGCTACAGTACTGGTGAAGCCATGGCCGAGGTCGAGCGCATTGCTGGCGAACTGCCAAGCGGTATCGGCTTCTCCTGGACCGGCATGTCCTATGAGGAAAAACTGTCCGGTTCGCAGATGCCGGCACTGTTCGCCCTCTCGGTACTGTTCGTGTTCCTGTGCCTGGCGGCCCTGTACGAAAGCTGGTCGATCCCTATCGCCGTGGTACTGGTAGTACCGCTGGGTATCATCGGTGCCCTGATCGCCACCAGCCTGCGCGGGTTGTCAAACGATGTGTACTTCCTGGTCGGCCTGTTGACCACCATCGGCCTGGCAGCGAAAAACGCCATCCTGATCGTCGAATTCGCCAAGGAACTGCACGAGCAGGGCCGCAGCCTGTATGACGCGGCGATCGAGGCGTGCCGCATGCGTCTGCGCCCGATCATCATGACCTCGCTGGCGTTCATCCTCGGCGTGGTACCGTTGACTATCGCCAGCGGTGCCGGCGCCGGCAGCCAGCACGCCATCGGTACTGGCGTGATCGGCGGCATGATCAGTGCGACCGTGCTCGCTATCTTCTGGGTACCACTGTTCTTCGTCGCAGTGTCGTCACTCTTCGGCAGCAAAGAGCCGGAAAAAGACGTCACCCCTGAAACTCCACGTTATGAGGCTGGGCAATGACCAAGTCTTTGTTGTCCCTGGCAGTAACCGCTTTCATTCTTGGCGGCTGCTCGTTGATCCCTGACTACCAGACCCCGGAATCGCCGGTGGCTGCGCAGTGGCCGCAAGGCCCTGCGTACTCGCCGACGCAATCGGCGGAAGTTGCCGCCGCCGAGCAGGGCTGGCGCCAGTTCTTCCACGACCCGGCACTGCAGCAGCTGATCCAGACCGCGCTGGTAAACAACCGCGACCTGCGCGTTGCCGCTTTGAACATCGACGCCTACCGCGCTCAGTACCGCATCCAGCGCGCCGACCTGTTCCCGGCGGTTTCGGCCACCGGCAGCGGCAGCCGCCAGCGCGTACCGGCGAACATGTCTCAGACGGGCGAAGCGGGCATCACCAGCCAATACTCGGCCACCCTGGGCGTCAGCGCCTATGAGCTGGACCTGTTCGGCCGCGTGCGCAGCCTGACCGAGCAGGCCCTGGAAACCTACCTGTCCAGCGAGCAGGCGCGTCGCTCCACGCAGATCAGCCTGGTGGCCAGCGTGGCCAATGCCTACTACACCTGGCAGGCCGACCAGGCGCTGTTCAAGCTGACCGAAGAAACGCTCAAGACCTACGAGGAAAGCTACAACCTCACCCGTCGCAGCAACGAAGTCGGCGTAGCCTCGGCACTGGACGTCAGCCAGGCGCGTACCGCCGTGGAAGGCGCCCGGGTCAAGTACTCGCAGTACCAGCGCCTGGTCGCCCAGGACGTCAACAGCTTGACCGTGCTGCTGGGCACCGGCATTCCCGCCGACCTGCCCAAGCCACTGGAGCTCAATGCCGACCAGCTGGCCGAAGTACCGGCCGGCTTGCCGTCGGACATCCTCCAGCGTCGCCCGGACATCCAGGAAGCCGAGCACCTGCTCAAGGCCGCCAATGCCAACATTGGCGCGGCTCGTGCAGCGTTCTTCCCGAGCATCAGCCTGACCGCCAATGCCGGCAGCCTGAGCCCCGACATGGGCCACCTGTTCTCGGGCGGCCAGGGCACCTGGCTGTTCCAGCCGCAGATCAACCTGCCGATCTTCAACGCCGGCAGCCTGAAGGCCAGCCTGGACTACTCGAAAATCCAGAAGGACATCAACGTCGCCAAGTACGAAAAGACCATCCAGACCGCCTTCCAGGAAGTCTCCGATGGCCTGGCGGCGCGCAAGACCTTCGAAGAGCAGCTGCAGGCGCAACGCGACCTGGTGCAGGCGAACCAGGACTACTACCGCCTGGCCGAACGCCGCTATCGCATCGGTATCGACAGCAACCTGACCTTCCTCGACGCCCAGCGCAATCTGTTCAGTGCCCAGCAGGCGCTGATCGGCGATCGCTTGTCGCAGCTGACCAGCGAGGTCAACCTGTACAAGGCGCTTGGCGGTGGCTGGTACGAGCAGACCGGGCAGGCCAACCAACAGGCATCGGTGGAAGCACCGAAGAGCTGATTGAAGCTGTCAAAGCATCAAGCCCACCCTCGCGGTGGGCTTTTTTTTGTGTTGCCTGAACCGGCCTCTTCGCGGGTTCGCCCGCAAGCCCCAACACAGGCAAACAATTAACCAACCAGAACATTCCGTTCGATTATCGCCCGATTCCGCTTGTGGCGAATTGCCTCACCCCAGCCCCACCCCGCACCATCCTCCCCACGCAACGTTGCCCCGGTTCATCCCAAAAGACCCGCACCTGCAGGCCGCATCCTGCAGCGTACCGGCTCGCCCATAAAAACAAGAGATCCACGACAGATGAGCACTTTGCAACCCGCACGCCAGCTGCTGCCCGGCCTGTTGGCCATGTCCTGCGCACTCCCCGTGTTCGCCGCCGACGAAGGGGGTTTCCTGGAGGACGCCAAGGCCACCCTCAACCTGCGCAACTTCTACATCAACCGCAACTTCGTCGACCCGGCCCACCCGCAGGCCAAGGCCGAGGAGTGGACGCAGAGCTTCATCCTCGACGCCCGCTCCGGCTTCACCCAAGGCACCGTCGGTTTCGGCGTGGACGTACTGGGCCTGTACTCGGTCAAGCTCGACGGCGGCAAAGGCACTACCAACACTCATCTGCTGCCGGTGCACGACGATGGCCGCCCCGCCGATGATTTCGGCCGCCTGGGCGTGGCACTGAAAGCCAAGCTGTCCGAAACCGAGCTGAAAGTGGGCGAATGGATGCCGGTACTGCCGATCCTGCGCTCGGATGACGGCCGCTCGCTGCCGCAGACCTTCCGCGGCGGCCAGCTGACCTCGAAGGAAATCGCCGGCCTGACCCTGTACGCCGGCCAGTTCCGCGGCAACAGCCCGCGCAACGACGCCAGCATGGAAGACATGTCGATGAACGGCAAGGCAGCGTTCACGTCCGACCGTTTCAACTTTGGCGGCGGCGAATACGCCTTCAACGACAAGCGCACCATGATCGGCCTGTGGAATGCCCAGCTCAAGGACATCTACCGTCAGCAGTACCTCAACCTTGTGCACAGCCAACCCCTGGGCGATTGGACCCTGGGCGCCAACCTGGGCTACTTCATCGGCAAGGAAGACGGCGCCGAACGCGCTGGTGAACTGGACAACCGCACCGCCTCGGCCATGCTCTCGGCGCGCTATCAGGGCCACACATTCTACGTCGGCCTGCAGAAAGTCAGCGGCGACGACGCCTGGATGCGGGTGAATGGCACCAGCGGCGGCACCCTGGCAAACGACAGCTACAACTCCAGCTTCGACAACGCCAAGGAACGCTCCTGGCAGGTGCGCCATGACTTCAACTTCGCCACCGTCGGCGTGCCAGGCCTGACCCTGATGAACCGCTACATCAAAGGTGACAACGTCACCGCAGGGGGCGTGGACGATGGCAAGGAATGGGCGCGGGAAACCGAGTTGGCGTATGTGGTGCAGTCGGGCAGCTTCAAGGACCTGTCGGTGAAGTGGCGCAACTCCACCATGCGCCGGGACTTCAGCACCAACTCGTTCGACGAGAACCGGTTGATCGTGAGCTACCCGCTGAATCTCCTTTGAATGCTTCGCGGGTAAACCCGCTCCCACAGGTTCACCACAGATTCTGAAACTGTGGTGAACCTGTGGGAGCGGGTTTACCCGCGAAGAAGCCAGATGCCGCAACAAATAACCTCAAGCTATAAACAAATCAATAAACCTTCTTTGACGGAATATACAGCAACCGCTTGAATAGGCCCCTGAACCCCGCCCCAGAGCCGTGACATGGACCTCCGTCAACTGCGCTACTTCATCGCCCTCACCGAATACCGCAGCTTCATCCGTGCCGCCGAGGCCATGGGCATCACCCAACCCGCCTTCAGCCGTGCCATCCAGAGCCTGGAACACAGCTTCGGCTGCCCATTGGTCGACCGCGCCAGCAAAGCCCTGCCGCCCACCCCTGAAGGCTTGGTGGTGCTGCAACATGCCCGGCGCCTGGTACAAGGTGCCGCGCAGCTGAGCAACGAAGTGCTACAGATGACCAAGCTCGACGCCGGCGAGCTGCATTTCGGCAGCGGCCCGACGCTGGCCGTACGCCTGGTGCCCGATGCCCTGCGCCACTTTCTCGAGCGCCACCCAGGCATCCGCACCTCGCTGCTGGTGGACAACGCCGAACGCCTCGGCCAGGCCCTGCGCCGCGAACAGATCGAGTTTTTCGTCGACGACATCCGCCCGTTCGAGGCCGACCCCAACTTCCACACCGAACCCCTTTCACCGCGCCCCGGCCTGTTCTTCTGTCGCCCGGGGCACCCATTGCTGGCCAAGGACAGCCTGTCGACCAACGACCTGTTCAGCTACCCCCTGGCCAGCGCCCTGCTCGCCCCCGGCGTGCGCAAGCGCCTGGCCAACCTGAGCGGGCGCAGCGATTTCACCCCGCACCTGCAAACCGAGCACCTGGCCGTGCTGCGCAGCGTGGTGCTGGCCAGCGATGCCATCGGCACCGCCAGCGAGGAAGCCGTGGCCGAAGACCTGGCCAGCGGCCGCCTGGTGCGCCTGCACTGGCGCAACCTGCCGCCAGCGCTGGAAGTGCTGAGCGTGCGCTGTGGCGTAGTCAGCCGCAGCGGTTACCGGTTGTCGCCGGCGGCGCGAGCGATGATCGAGACGCTGGTGGGGCTGGATATGCCAGTGCGGGCTGCTGCCATTCGCTGAACTGATGATGCTGGCAGGGGCGGTCTATCCTGAGCTATATCGGTCGCCTGTGCCGGCCCTTTCGCGGGTGAACCCCCTCCCACAGGATCACCACAGTTT
>NZ_JBNRIJ010000041.1:39236-39907 GCF_053557675.1 Pseudomonas sp. XP1
ACCCTCGTCGACCACCTGAGCCAATACGCCAGCTACCACCGCGACCCACGCAACATCGCCACCCACTTCGTGGGCATCCCCATGATCGTGCTGGCGGTCACCATCCTGCTGTCGCGTCCTGGCTGGGAGGTGGCGGGCGTGTGGCTGTCCCCTGCCCTGCCGGCGGCGGCAGCCTCGGTCTGGTTCTACCTGCGCCTGGACCTGCGCTTCGGCCTGGTGATGGGGTTGTTGCTTGGGCTATGCCTGTGGGTCGGCCAGGTGCTGGCGATGCAGACGACAGCACTGTGGCTCGGCGCCGGGCTGGGTGCGTTCGTGGTGGGCTGGATCATCCAGTTCGTCGGCCATTACTACGAAGGCCGCAAGCCGGCGTTTGTCGACGATGTCAGCGGATTGATCATCGGGCCGTTGTTCGTGGTGGCAGAAGCGGCATTCATGCTCGGCCTGTGCCCGGCCCTGAAGCAAGCCGTGGAAAGCAACGCCGGGCCAGTTGCCATGCGGCAGAAGAATGCGGCCATGTAAACATTCAATGGCCCTATCGCCGGCAAGCCAGCTCCCACAGGGACTGCACTGCCCTCAAGCCTGATGCAATCCCTGTGGGAGCAACTGTCTTGCTCAATTTCTAAAAGCTGGCGTGATCCCTGTGGGAGCGGGCTTGCCCGCGAACACGGGCG
>NZ_JBNRIJ010000042.1:0-2664 GCF_053557675.1 Pseudomonas sp. XP1
TGGGGCCTCAGCGCTTGACGGGCATCCATGCCCGTCACCTCCCTCCGCAGTCCCTCCGCTCGGCCTCCTGAAGTCGCAATCGGCAGCGCCTGAACTACCGCGCGCTTAAAAGCAAAAGCCCAAGCAAGAGCAAGAGCAAGAACAAGAACAGCCAGGTTATGGCTGCGAGGCAATTGCCTTTTCGATGGCGGCGCGGAACGCAGGATCATCCGGCTTGGTCAGGCTGGAGAAATTGCCGATCACCTTGCCCTTGCGATCCACCACGTACTTGTAGAAATTCCACTTCGGCGCACTGCTCTGGCTGGCCAGCTCCGCGAACAGCGGTACCGCATCCGCGCCCCGAACCGCCTGTGTCTTGGTCATGGTAAAGGTCACGCCATAATTGGCATAACAGACCTTGGCAGTCTTTTCGCTGTCAGCGTCCTCCTGCTTGAAGTCATTGGACGGCACACCAAGCATTTCCAGGCCTTGCTCGTGATATTCCTTGTATGTCGCCTCAAGCCCCTCGAACTGCGGCGCAAAACCGCAGTAACTGGCCGTGTTGACCACCACCAGCGGCTTGCCGGCAAAGCGCTCGCACAGGTCCACCTGCCCCTTGCCCCGCAACTCTGGAAGGCTACCCTGCAACAACGCCGGGCAATCGGCAGCCCAGCTCGATGCGCTGGCAAGCAGGGCCAGCACCGGCACCGTCAACCAATGTGCACGCATGACTCGTTTCTCCCGCAAGACAATTCCTGAACTTGCAGGGTAGCGTCTAACAAACACTCATGCCCAGTTGCATCAACGCCATCCCGCCCTTGTGCCAACCCCACCACACCAGCGCCAGCAGCAACAGGGCGGCAACGGCCAGTAGACCTCGCGCCACGTAGCGGTTCATGCAGCCTGAGCCTGAAGCCGGGCGACCGGGCGTTCGCGCACGGGCCAGTTGAGGGCGGCAGCCAGCAGGCTGAGCAGGATGGAAATCTGCCAGACCAGGTCGTAGCTGCCGGTGCGGTCATACACCACTCCGCCCAACCAGCCGCCCAGGAAGGCGCCCAACTGGTGGAACAGGAAGACGATACCGCCAAGCATGGACAGGTTGCGCACGCCGAACACGCTGGCCACCGTGCCGTTGGTCAATGGCACCGTGGACAACCACAGCAGGCCCATGGCGATGCCGAACAGGTAAGCGCTGACTTCAGTCACCGGCGCCCAGAGGAACAGCACGATCACTACCGCACGCAGCAGGTACAATCCGGTCAGCAGGCGCGGCTTGGACATGCGCCCGCCCAGCCAGCCAGCGGTGAAGGTACCGACGATATTGAACAGGCCTACCAGCGCCAGCACTGTTGTGCCGGTGGTCGCGGCCAAGTGTTGGTCGACCAGGTAGGCTGGCAGGTGCACGCCAATGAACACAACCTGAAAACCACAAACGAAAAAGCCCAGCGCCAGTAACCAGAAGCCGGAGTGCGAGCACGCCTCGCGCAAGGCCTGGCCCAGGGTCTGTTCGGCACCGTGAGTGGGCAGCGGCCGGTCGCGCAGCAGGCCGACGAAGGGCACGATCAGCGCCACCATCAGGCCCAACACCAGCAACGCAGCGGACCAGCCCAGCCACTGGATCAGGCCGAGGGTGCCCGGCAACATGGCGAACTGGCCGAAAGAACCGGCAGCGCTGGCAATGCCCATGGCCATGCTGCGCTTTTCAGCCGGCACGGCACGCCCAACCACGCCGAGGATGACCGAGAACGAGGTGCCGGACAGACCGATGCCGATCAGCAAGCCGGCACTCAGCGACAACGACCAGGCCGAGTCGGCCATGCCCATCAGCACCAACCCGGCAGCGTAGAGAATACCGCCAATGATCACCACCCGCGCCGCGCCCATGCGGTCGGCCAGGGCGCCGGCGAACGGCTGCGCAAGCCCCCAGATCAAGTTCTGCAAGGCAATGGCGAAGGCGAACACCTCACGCCCCCAGCCGAAGTCCGCGCTCATCGGCGCCAGGAACAGGCCAAAGCCGTGCCGTACACCCAGGGATAGTGCCAGAATCAGCGCTGCCCCCACCAATACCCACCCGCTGGTTCGCCACACCGAAGTCATTGTCGTTATCTCCAGCACATCGCAAGGTTTTACGGGTATATACCCGCTTATAGTCGTATCAATTCAAGCCAGCTGGTTCAGCAAACGCACCAGTTCATCCCGCTGCCCTGCCCCCAGCCGCTCCACCAGTTCGGCCTGTGCCTGTTCCCAGGCTGGATGGGCAGCGTGCAGCAGCTGGGTACCGGCCTCGGTCAGCAGCACCACACGGTTGCGCTGATCGTCACCATCGGCCAAGGCCACCAGCCCTTCAGCCTCCAGCACCCGCAGGTTGCGGCCCAGGGTACTACGCTCCAGGCCCATTGCCTCTGCCAACGTGGTGATACTAGGGCGATCGAGCCGCTGCAAATGACGCAACAGGGAAAACTGGGCGACATTGACCCCGAAGCCGGCAAGGGCCTCGTCGTAATGCCGGCTCACCCCACGGGCGGCACGACGCAGATGGGTGCAGATGCATTCACTGGTCAACATGAATACGTGTATATACCCGCGTCATGTGTGTTGCAAGAGATTTCACTATGTCCCTCTGCCCTAATGCCTGCCACATCGCATTAATGGGGCTGCTACGCAGCCCATCGCCGGGCACCCACC
>NZ_JBNRIJ010000042.1:2845-14389 GCF_053557675.1 Pseudomonas sp. XP1
CTTGCGTGCCAGCGGGTCTGGAGCGCCCTGCTCGATTGCCTGCCAGTAGCGCCACGGCACCTTGGCCGAGCCCAGTTCGTAGTCCATGCCGTCCCAGTTATCTTCTCGGAAGCTGTAGAAGGCCCAGTGCAACCGGTGGCGATCCAGCACGCTGAGCACGTCTTCCAGGTATTGCCGGCAGCCCGGCAGCCTGCGCATACAGCCGAACTCGCCCACCACCAATCGCGAGCGGGGCACGTTCATGGCCGCGGCCCAGTCCAGCGGATGGCGCAGGTATTGCGCCACACGCTGGCCACCCCACTGCTGCGTCTGCCCCGCGAACGGTGCCGGGCCGGGATAGGCGATGGGCTGCTTGCGCGTCATGTTCGGTGCACTGGTCACCAGATAGGGCTCGTACATGTGCACGCTGTACAGCACCCGCTGGTCTTCCAGAGGTGCCGGCCAGTAACCGAAGGCGTCGGCGGCGGCGAACCAGCCGGCATCGAGCATGACCGGCGTATCCGCGTCCTCCTCACGAATGGCCGCTATCAACTGCCGATACAGGGCTGGCAGATCACGCGCACTGCCCTGCCGCCGTGCATACCACTGCTGCATTTGCCCTGGGTCGGCATGCTCGGCCAGGCCACCTTGCTTCTCCGGGGCGGGCTCGTTGACCAGGTTGTAGGCGGCGATAGCCGGGTGATCTTTCAGCTCACGGGCCAGATCCCGCCAGAAGGCCGCAGCCTGCAACCAGTAGCGTTTGTCCTGCCAAAGGCGGTCGTCGAACTGGCCCTGGTTGTTTTGCGACCAGCGCATGCCGGGTAGCGAGAGCGGTGCGATGACCACCTTGAGGCCGGCCTGATGGGCGCGATCGAGGGTGGCTCGCAGCGTGGCCAGGTCGGCCGCAGACAGGCCTTGAAAGGCGTCGGCATCGCCGAGGAGGAAGTCGCGTTCCGCCGGCTGCCATTTGTCGTAGGACAGCCGCACCCAGGTTGCGCCATAACCGCTCAAGGCGTCGAAGTAGGCTTGATCAGGCGGCAGCCGGTTGAAGCTGTTGCCACCGTGGCGGGGGGTGTTCCAGAAAGCCATGAGATCGGCTGCCATGGCAGCAGACCCCATCGCCAACAAAAACGCAGCGAGAATGACATGACGCATGGTGCCGACACTCCTCGACAGTTTGCGGGAGGGGCAAGCATACGCCAGTGAAAAGATGCCGGTTCTTGCTGATTTTTTCAGGAATTTACCGACACGTTAGGCTCAGAAACGCCCTACAGAAACATCCTGCTTGCGCGGTTACTTGCAGGAGCAAGGCTCAGAGGCCCAACGCCAACCCCAGCACCACGGCCAGTTCGAGCAACTCCAGCATTGCACCAGCGGTATCGCCGGTAGTCCCGCCCAGGCGCCGGCACATCAGTTGTCGCAACCAGGCAAACACCGCCAACGCCAGCACCACGACCCACCCGCCCAGGACCAGACAAAAAAGCACACAGCCCAGCAGCACCCAGCCGGCCGCATGCCGGGGCAGGTGCTCGGCCAGCGCTTGCCCCAAACCACCCTGCCGTACATAAGGCGTACTCAGGAACAACCCAAGCATCGCCGCCCGCCCGATCAACGGTGCCAGTAGCAACTGCGCACCAGTGCCCTGCTCGACCAGCACCCACAACGCGCAGAACTTCAGCAACAGCACCAGCACCAGCGTAACCACGGCAATCGGCCCGCTACGCGGGTCCTTCATGATCAGCAGGGTGCGTTCGCGGTCACCGAAACCACCCAGCCAGGCGTCGGCGCTGTCCGCCAGGCCATCCAGATGCAACGCGCCACTGAGCAACACCCACAACGTCAGCAGCAGGGCCGCGTGCAGCGGCGTCGGTGTGCCCTGCAGCAGGTGGCTGGCCAGCCACAGCAACAGGCCGAACAGCAACCCGACCAGCGGGTAGCAGAGCAGCGAGCGCCCCACCTCACGCGGCGCCGGCATGCCCGGCAGACTCACCGGCAGGCTGCTGAGAAACTGCAAGGCAATCCACAACGGCAACATTTCAGCGCCCCTCGACCAACTGGCCGTCGTCACCCGACACCAATCGCATCAGCGCAGCGTGGCCGACTTCGACCTGCAGCAACTGTGCCCTGGGCAAGCCACGAGCACGGGCCAGTAACAGCCGCATCACGCCGCCATGGGTGACCAGCAGCACACGCTTGCCAGCATGCTGACGGCTCAGGCGCTCGACAGCCGCCAGTACACGCTCGGCGAACGCCTCGACCGGCTCGCCATTGGGCGGTGTAAACGCGTAAGGGTCCGCCCAGAAGCGCCCCAGCGCGTCCGCCTGGTCTTCCATGATCTGCGCCGCGCTACGGCCCTCCCAGTCGCCAAAATGCAGCTCCTGCAACGCCGCTTCGCGCTGTACCGGCAGGTTCAGCCGCTCGCCCAGCTCCTCGGCAAAACGTGCGCAGCGCTGCAGCGGAGAACTGACCAACACCTCCCAAGGCCCGGCCTCGGCCACGGCGCCACGCATCTGCGCCCAGCCCTTGTCGGTCAAGGCATCATCAAGGCTGCCACGCAAGCCGCCCTGTTCCGTTTCGCCATGGCGCAGCAAGTCGAGGATCATGCCGGGCGGTCCGCCACTGCAGCCTCGGCGAAGGTCGCCATCTGCCCATGCAACGCACAGGCCAGGCGCAACAGCGGTACGGCCAGGGCAGCCCCACTGCCCTCGCCCAGACGCAGGCCCAGGGCCAGCAACGGCTCGGCCTGCAACGCGTCGAGCACAGCTTTGTGCCCAGGCTCTGCGCCTTGGTGGGCGAACAGCAGCCAAGCCCGGCACTGCGGGTTGAGGCGCACCGCCAGCAGCGCGGCGACGCTGCAAATGAAGCCGTCCACCAGCACCGCGACACCCGCCTGCGCACAACCAATGTAGGCACCGGCAAGGGCCGCGATCTCGAAACCACCGACACAGCCCAGTGCCTGCAATGGATCGTTGGCGTTCAGGCCATGCAGGCTCAGCGCCCGTTCGATGACCTCGGCCTTGTGCCGCACCCCGGCGTGGTCCAGGCCGGTACCCGGGCCACTCAACTCAGCCGGCGGGCAACCCAGCAAGACGCTGGCCAGGGCAGCGGCAGCCGTGGTGTTGCCAATACCCATCTCGCCACCGATGAACAGCTGCGCGCCCTGTTCGGCGGCGCGCAGGGCACTATCGCGGCCAGCCTGCAGGGCGGCCTGCAGCTGCCCCCCGGTCATCGCTGGCTGGCGGGCGAAGTTGGCGGTACCGGCACCCAGGCGCAGATGGCGCACGCCAGGCAGTTCCAGGTGCGGGTCGATGGTGCCCAGGTCGACCACTTCCAGGCTTGCCTGCAGCTGGCGCGCCAGCACGCTGATGGCCGCGCCACCACCGACGAAGTTGCGCAACATCTGCCCGGTCACCGCTTGCGGGTAGGCCGAAATACCTTCCTCGACCACACCGTGGTCACCGGCAAAGATGCTGATTGCGGCGTGATCCAAGGTCGGCCTTTCACACCCCTGCAGGCCGGCCAGTTGTATGGCCAAACCTTCAAGCTGGCCGAGCGAACCGGCAGGTTTGGTCAGCTGCTGCTGACGGGCGCGGGCCTGGTCCATGGCGGCGTTGTCGAGGGGTTGGCAGGCGTCACGCCACCAGGCTTGGGTCATAGTGCAGGTCCTTTGAGCATTAGGGGCAGGCCGGCCACGGTCAGCACCACACGCTGACAGCGTTCGGCCACGGCCTGGTGCAGCCAGCCAGCCAGGTCGACATAGCGCCGGGTCAGCTCGCCCATGGGCACGACGCCCAGGCCGGTTTCGTTACTGACCAGAATGACCGTGCCCGGCAACTGTTCCAGGCAGGCCAGCAGCGCATCGCGCTCCTCGGCCAGGCGCTGGTCGTCTTCGAGCATCAGCAGGTTGGTCAGCCACAGGGTCAGGCAATCCACCAGAAGGCAGCGCCCTTCGGCCGCTTCGGCGCGCAGTGCCGCGGCCAGGGCCAGAGGTTCTTCGATCAACCCCCAGTCATCGGGGCGACGCTGGCGGTGCAGCAGCACGCGTTCGTTCATTTCACCATCCAGCGGCTGGCTGGTGGCGATGTAGGTCACCGGCAGGCCACTGGCGCTGGCCAACTGTTCGGCCAGGCGGCTCTTGCCCGAGCGGGCGCCGCCGAGGATCAGGTTGAGCATGTCAGGCCACCCCACAGAGCTGGCGCAGGCGCGCGGTGTCCAGGTGCTTTTCCACCAGGTCGGCCAGGCGCTCGATATCGCGTTCGCGCAGGGCCTGGTAATCGACGGCCTGCACATCATCCAGCCCAGCCCAGCGCAGCAGCGCCGCGCACGACTGGCTGCCTTCGAACAGGCCGTGCAGGTAGGTGGCAAGTATCTGGCCATCGGCGCTGACAGCACCATCGCAACGGCCATCGGCAAGTTGCACGGCTGGCTGCTCCAGGGCAGGCCCGGTGGTGACGCCGGCATGAATTTCATAACCGGCAACCGGGGCTGCTTCCAGGTTCAGCGTGCCGGCAACGTTGCGTAGTTGCTTCTCGGCTTCGAGCACCGTGGCGTAATCGAGCAGGCCAAGCCCCGGACTGGAGCCGGCGACCCCTTCGAGACCAAGCGGGTCATGCACTTCGCGGCCCAGCATCTGCAGGCCACCGCAGATCCCGATCAGCTTGCCGCCATAGCGCAGGTGCCGGTCGATGGCCTTGTCCCAACCACGCTCACGCAGTTGCGCCAGGTCGCCGCGCACACTCTTGGACCCGGGCAGGATGATCAGGTCGGCGGCCGGTATCGGCTGGCCCGGGCCAATGAACTGCAGGTCCACCTGGGGGTGCAGGCGCAGTGGGTCGAAGTCGGTATGGTTGCTGATACGCGGCAGCACCGGGACGATCACCTTGAGCACGCGCTCGGCCTTTGCCCCCTGGCGTGCGTCGATGCCGTCTTCGGCTTCCAGATGCAGGTCGTTAACATACGGCAGCACGCCCAGTACCGGCTTGCCGGTGCGCTGCTCCAGCCAGTCCAGCCCCGGCTGCAGCAAGGCGATGTCGCCGCGGAAGCGGTTGATGACAAAGCCCTTTACCCGCGCCTGCTCACTGGGCGACAGCAGTTCCAGAGTGCCGACCAGATGGGCGAAAACACCACCACGATTGATGTCGGCAACCAGGATCACCGGGCAGTCCACCGCTTCGGCAAAGCCCATGTTGGCAATGTCCCCGGCACGCAGGTTGATCTCCGCTGGCGAGCCCGCACCTTCGACCATGACCACCGGCCAGGCAGCATTCAGGCGCTGGTGCGAAGCCAGCACCGCCTGCATGGCGATAGCCTTGTAGTCGTGGTAGGCCACCGCGTTCATGCTGGTGACGGCGCGGCCATGGATGATCACCTGGGCGCCGGTATCGCTGTTGGGCTTGAGCAGCACCGGGTTCATGTCGGTATGCGGTTGCAGGCGGCAGGCCTGGGCCTGCACTGCCTGGGCCCGGCCGATTTCACCGCCGTCGGCGGTCACCGCGCTGTTCAGCGCCATGTTCTGCGGCTTGAACGGCACCACGCCAACGCCCTGGCGCAACAGCCAGCGGCACAGCGCGGTCACCAGCGTGCTTTTGCCGGCGTCGGAGGTGGTGCCTTGCACCATGAGGGTGGTCATGCCATTTCCTTCTGATAGGCCGCCAGGGCCTGGGCCAGGCGCTGTTCGTCGGCCGCACAGGCTGGCAGCCCCAGGCGTATTGCCGGCGGGTGCTCGAACAGCCGCACCAGGATGCCGTGGCGGGCGAGAAAGTCATGCAGTTGCGCAGCCTGCTCGCTGCGGACGTACTGGAACAGGTCGCAACCGCCGCTGGGCGCCAGGCCGGCGCTACGCAACAGCACCGCCAGCCGCCGGCTGGCTGCAGCGCAGCGTTCGACCTGCACACGCTGAGCGTCGTGGTCGGCCAGGCTGGCCTGGGCCAGCACTCGGGTCGGGCCATTGACGGTCCACGGCCCAAGCAACTCGGCCAGGTGCAGCAGCAGGCTGCGTTCGGCGGCAACGAACCCCAGGCGCACGCCAGCCAGGCCGAAGAACTTGCCGAACGAGCGCAGCACTATCAGCCCCGGGCGCTCGGCACAATCGACCACGCTTTGCGCCGGGGTGTTGTCCATGAACGCTTCGTCGACCAGCAGCCAGCCACCGCGGGCGGCCAGGCGGGCGTGCCAATCCAGCAGGCGTTCACGCGGCACCCGGCGGCCGGTGGGGTTGTTGGGGTTGACCAGCACCAGTACGTCGAGGCTGTCGAGCGTCGCCTCGACCTGCGCTTCGTCCAGCTCCAGCAACTGATGCCCCGCCCGTTGCCAGGCGTATGGGTGCTCGGCATAGCAAGGTGTCAACACCCCTACCCGGCCGGCTGCGCGCAACAGCGGCAAGGCCTGGATCGCGGCCTGGGAACCGGCCACTGCCAGCAATTGGCGTGCGCCGTAATACGCACGCGCGGCGTCCTCCAGGCCGTCCTCGGTCTCCGGCAGGCGCGCCCAGGCCTCCATTGGAATCGGTGGAATCGGGAAAGGCCATGGCGCAATGCCGCTGGACAGGTCGAGCCACTGCTCGCGAGCGATGCCGTATTGCCGTACCGCCCGCAGCAGGCGGCCTCCGTGTTCAAGCATTGATATAGGCCCCCAGGCAGATCACCAGCAGCCACAGCCATACGCCGCGCTGCACCAGGCCCCAACCGCGTTCGATGGCGTCGGCGTCGGCCATTGGCCCGTCACCCAGGCGTGGCCGCTCATGCAGTTCGCCGTGGTACACCGCCGGGCCACCGAGTTCCACACCTAACGCACCTGCACCGGCGGCCATCACCGGCCCGGCATTGGGGCTGTCCCACAGCGGGCCCTGCTTGCGCCAGCAGGCCAGGGCCAGGCGGGTCTTGCCCAGCAGCGCGTAGGTCAACGCCACCAGCCTGGCAGGAATATAGTTGAGCACATCGTCGACGCGCGCCGCGCACCAGCCGAAGCGTTCGAAGCGCTCGTTGCGATAGCCCCACATGGCATCCAGGGTGTTGCTCAGGCGGTACAGCACCACGCCCGGCGCGCCTGCGACCACGAACCAGAACAGCGCGGCGAATACCGCATCGCTGCCATTCTCCAGCACCGATTCGGTGGCCGCCCGGGCCACCGCAGGTTCGTCCAGTTCGCGGGTTTCGCGGCTGACCAGGTAGCCCACACGGCGCCGTGCTTCTTGCAGGTCACCCTGGCGCAAGGCACTGGCCACCGGCAACACGTGCTCGCCCAGGCTGCGCAGCCCGACGGCGCAGTACAGCGCCAGCACGTCGACCAGCCAGCCGATGTACGGCAGCCAAGACAGGATCAGTGCCACCAGGGTAAGCGGCACCACGGCCAGGAACCATGCGCTTACCCCGTGGCTGCGCCAGCCGCGCCCTCCGGCATTCAGGCGGCGCTCGAGGTTACCGGCCATGTTGCCGAAGGCCACCAGCGGGTGGCGCCGCTGCGGTTCGCCCAGCAGGGCATCCAGGGCCACCCCTGCCACGGTCAGCAAGGCCACGCTCATTGGCGCTCTCCCCATTGGTTCTCAAAGAGCATTTCACTCAAGGGCCGTTCCTCGGCCCAGTTTTCCAGCACCAGCATCGGTGCCGGGTAGAACTCGGTCACCGGCCCCAGGCACAGCACCGCGACCGGCTTGGCCCCGGTCGGCATGCCCAGCAGCGTCGCCAGCGCCTGCGGGTCGAACAGCGACACCCAGCCCATGCCCAGGCCTTCGCCACGGGCTGCCAGCCACAGGTTCTGGATGGCGCAGGCCAGCGAGGCCAGGTCCATTTCCGGCAGGGTGCGGCGGCCGAAGATATGCGGCTCGCGGTTGTCCATCAGGGCGGCCACCAGCAGCTCGGCGCAGTCGTTGATGCCTTCCACCTTCAGCTTCATGAAGGCGTCGGAACGTTCGCCCAAAGCTTCGGCGGTAAGCACCCGCTCTGCTTCCACCAAGGCCTGGATGCGCGCACGCAGGTCGCGCCGGGTGATGCGGATGAAACGCCAGGGCTGCATCAGCCCGACGCTGGGCGCCTGGTGCGCGGCAGCCAACAGGCGGCCCAGCACTTCCGGGGCCACTTCGCCACCGGCGAAATGGCGCATGTCACGGCGTTCGCCGATGGCCCGGTAGATCGCGGCGCGCTCGGCGTCGCTGTAGGCGTGTTCGCTCATGGTCGCAATAGCGCCGCCGCCGCGTCCGGGTTGGAGGGGAAGTAGAAGTGCACGTAGGACGCCGTCAGCCGACCCAGGCGGTAAACCGCTTCGTTGCCACGCCCGCCGTTAGGGCTCAGGCCACGCGCAATCGGCTGCAGTGCGGTATTGGTCAGCGAATGGTGATAGGTGTGCCCGCGCAAGGTGCCTTCCGGCAGCTCCACCGCCTGCAGGGCCAAGGCAGCCAGGCGCTTCTGCATGGTTGCCTCGCCAGGCAGCAGGCCAAGCAGTTCGGCACGCTCGCCGGCCACGTCGGTCAGGGCATCGAGCAGGTACAACATGCCGCCGCACTCGGCCAGCAACGGTTTGCCCTGGGCGTGGTGGGCGCGTATAGCCTCGCTCATCGGCGCATTGGCGGCCAGGGCGTGGTGGTGCAGCTCGGGATAACCGCCCGGCAGATACAGGCTGTCCACTGCCGGCAGTTCGCGGTCGTGCAGCGGCGAGAAGAACTCGAGCTGTGCGCCCAGGTTGCGCAGCAGGTCGAGGTTGGCGCCATAGGTGAAGGCGAAGGCCTCGTCCCGCGCCACGCCAATGCGCACACCGGCCAACGAGGCAGTACTGGCTTGCGGCTCGGGTTCGGCAAAGCTCACTGGCGGCGGCAAGGCAGCATCGCAACTGGCGCCAAGCGCCTCGGCAGCGGCATCCAGGCGCATGTCCAGGTCGTTCAGCTCACTGGCCTGGACCAGCCCCAGGTGGCGGCTGGGCAGCTCTATACCACGCTCGCGGGACAAGCCGCCGTACCAGCGCAGGCCCTCGGTCAGGCTACCTTCCAGCAGTTGCGCGTGGCGCAGGCTACCCACCCGGTTGGCCAGCACACCGGCAAACGGCAGGTCAGCCTGGTAACGTGCCAGGCCCAGGGCCAGGGCGCCGAATGTCTGGGCCATGGCCGTGCCGTCGATCACCGCCAGCACCGGCACCCCGAAGTGGCGCGCCAGGTCGGCGCTGGACGGCGTGCCGTCGAACAGCCCCATCACCCCTTCGATCAGGATCAGGTCGGCCTCGCCGGCGGCTTCCCACAGCAGGCGGCGGCTTTCCTCGGCGCCGATCATCCACAGGTCGAGCTGGTACACCGGCGCGCCGCTGGCCCGCTCGAGGATCATCGGGTCGAGAAAGTCGGGCCCGCACTTGAACACCCGCACCTTGCGCCCGAGGTTGCGGTGCAGGCGGGCCAGGGCGGCGGTGACGGTGGTCTTGCCCTGGCCAGAGGCCGGTGCCGCGATCAGCACGGCGGGGCAATGGCGCTGACTCACAGTTCCACGCCCTTCTGTGCACGGATGCCAGCCTGGAACGCGTGCTTGAGCATGCCCATCTCGGTCACGGTGTCGGCCAGTTCGATCATCTCGGGTTTCGCGGCACGGCCAGTGACGATCACATGCTGCATTGGTGGGCGGGCCTGGATGTCGGACAGCACCTGGTCAAGGTCGAGGTAGCCGTGCTTGAGGGCGATGTTCAGTTCATCGAGCACCACGAACTGCACGCTCGGGTCTTGCAGCAACTGGCGCGACACGGCCCAGGCAGCTTCGGCGGCAGCGATGTCGCGCTGGCGGTCCTGGGTTTCCCAGGTAAAGCCTTCGCCCATCACGTGGTAGCGCACCTGCTCGGGGAAGCGGCGGAAGAACAGCTCCTCGCCGGTGCTGTTGCGGCCTTTGATGAACTGCACCACACCGCACTGCATGCCATGGCCCAGGGCGCGTGCGAGCATACCGAAAGCCGAGCTGCTCTTGCCCTTGCCATTGCCGGTCAGCACCAGCAGCAGCCCGCATTCGTTTGGGGAATTGGCGATGCGTTCGTCGATGATCGCCTTCTTGCGCTGCATGCGCGCCAGGTGGCGTTCGTCGCGTTCGGTGGATTCGCTCATCAGGGTTCTCCGCTGGCTGGCGCCACGGCAACGCGCGGCGACAGGTAAAAGGCGGGCACACGGAGAACGCGCAGGGGCCGTGGCCGTACGCCACGGTGCACCGCGCATCACCCTCCGTGATGCCGTTGGCAGTATCAGGCCGGTCTCCGGGCTTGTGAGCGGGTCTTGGCCCAAGCCTGCGCGCCTTCCCGGGTGCTGACACCCAGTGGCCCTGCGCGGCCGCGACTCACCTACCGTTGCGGGGGCAGCGCCGGAATCGCGCCATGCTGGCACCCACCGGCTTCCCAGTTTCACCCTGCCCAGTCGGGGCTGGCAGGGCACCTGAAACACGCGCGAAGGTTAGAGGGTTGCACCGGGAGCGTCAATCGAAGCAGGCCGCTTTGCAGTCGAACAGGCACGGCCTGGGTAATGGCCAATTCACCTGGTTGTGCCACACTTGAGACAGTGATATCACATAGCCATCATTTTCGGCTGAACGCGATTACAACGATAACAGGAGAGCGCAGCATGCGAGGCCAGATCATCAACAACCCGCGCCTGGAGTTTCTCGCCCCGGTGCTGGAGCGCTGGGGCGACTGCATCGACCGCTTCAACCGGTTTGCTGGCGATGCGGAAGCACCTTACTGGCATGGCGCCGCCGCCAATACCGGGCTGCTTGCCGCAGCGGCGTGGCAGGCTGAACTGGCGGCGCTGCAGCAGTTTGCCGGCAAGAAGCAGCGCGACGAAGGCGAACACGAAGGGCGCTGCGATCTGTCGATCAGCAGTGCCGATGAAGCGCTGTACCTCAGTGTCAGCCAGCGCTGGCCAAAAATCGCCCGGCTGGACATGGCCGAAGCCCTGCAGCAGACCGCTGCCCTCGCGCGCCAGGTGGCCTACCCCAGCCAGTTGAAGGCCGGGGCGCTGTTCATCAGCCCGTGGAAGGCTGGCCAGCATACCAGCCCCGAGGAACTGCAGGACCTGGTCGACGATCTGCAGAAACATACCGCCTGTGCCATCGCCTGGTACTTCCCGTATGCCTATCGCAAGTTGCACAACGAGCTGGGGCAGTATTTCCCGGGGGTGGCGTTGTTGCTCAAGCAGGCTTGAATCGACTCCGGCTCGGGCCGGGCGACGTGGCTTCTGTGGGAGCGGGCGTGCCCGCGAAGAATCCAGCGCGGTGGCTGGCACCGGCTGCGCCGGTGTTCGCGGGCGCGCCCGCTCCCACAGAGCCCCATTTAAGTTTCCTGTCGTAGTGAAGCGAGCCACCGCAGGTGCCCCACGCACAGCCATCATGAGGAGTCAATCCCGATTACTGGTATTACACGGCTGCGGTTTCTGACGTTTTTTGCTCTCGCACTTGCTCTTGCTCTTGCTCTTGCTCTTGCTCTTGCTCTTGCTCTTGCTCTTGCTCTTGCTCTTGCTCTTGCTCTTGCTCTTGCTCTTGATCTTGATCTTCGCGACTTCAGGAGGCCGAGCAGAGGTCTTGCGGAGGGAGGTGACGGGCATGGATGCCCGTCAAGCGC
>NZ_JBNRIJ010000042.1:14683-37679 GCF_053557675.1 Pseudomonas sp. XP1
TTCAAGCGTGGGCATCAACAACAGGGTCAACATTCATTTTCGAAGGTGGCGCTTAATCACCTTTCCGCCCTTACGGCGGGTCACTTTTTGTCAAACGCGACAAAAAGTAACCAAAAAACGCTGGCTCCTATCATCCGGCCCCTCCGCTACGCTCCGGGGTTCCCTCGCTACGGGCCTGCTCCCGGGAGTACGCGCTGCAGGCCCCATCCATGGGGCCTCAGCGCTTGACGGGCATCCATGCCCGTCACCTCCCTCCGCAGTCCCTCCGCTCGGCCTCCTGAAGTCGCAATCGGCGGCGCCTGAACTATTGCGCGCTTAAAAGCAAAAGCAAAAGCAACGGCAAGGCAAGGCAAGGCAAGGCAAGGCAAGGCAAGGCAAGGCAAGGCAAGACAGTTGGATGGTTCCGGGAACCTGGCGAATGTCAACGACCTCTCAATTCATAGGCCCTGTTAGGAGGTCGCCGCCCATGAAACACCTGACGCCTTGGTTATTGGCCGCCAGCCTGACGGCCTGCGGCGAAACCGCACTGCTGAATGTACTCGAAGGCAGTGGTCCAACGCCCCAGTTGCCCGCTCCAGTCAAGACCACCCTCCCAACGGTGAATATCGCCCCAGCAGTGGGCTGGCCCAAGGACGTCAAGCCCGAAGCAGCACCAGGCACTGAGGTGAAAGCGTTCGCCAGCGGGCTCGACCACCCTCGCTGGCTATACCTGCTACCCAACGGCGACGTACTGGTGGCCGAAACCAATGCCCCGCCCAAGCCCGAAGATGGCAAGGGCCTGCGCGGTTGGGTAATGAAGAAGGTGATGAAGCGGGCAGGTGCAAGCGTGCCCAGCGCCAACCGCATTACCCTGCTGCGTGATGCCGACCACGACGGCGTCGCCGAAATCCGAACGACCTTCATCGAAGAGCTCAACTCACCGTTCGGCATGGCCCTGGTCGGCAAGGACCTCTACGTGGCCAACACCGACAGGTTGCTGCGCTTTCACTATGAGCCCGGTGCCATGCAAATTCGCAATGAAGGCCAACCGGTGGTCGAGTTGCCAGGCGGGCCGCTCAATCACCACTGGACCAAGAACGTGATCGCCAGCCCTGATGGCAGGAAGCTTTTCGTGACAGTAGGCTCCAACAGCAACGTAGGCGAAAACGGTATGGACAAGGAACAGGGACGCGCCGCGATCTGGGAAGTGGACCCCACCAGCGGCCAGCACCGCCTGTTCGCCACCGGTCTGCGCAACCCTAACGGCCTGGCCTGGGAGCCGCACAGCGGTGCGTTGTGGACGGCAGTCAACGAGCGTGACGAGATCGGCAGCGATCTGGTACCGGATTACATCACTTCCGTCAAGGACGGCGGTTTCTATGGCTGGCCCTACAGCTACTATGGCAGCCACGTGGACGAGCGAGTGCAACCGCCAGCGCCTGAAAAAGTGGCCCAGGCGCTGGTGCCCGACTACGCAGTGGGTCCACACACGGCATCGCTGGGGCTGGCATTCGCCGAACCGAACGGGCTACCACCGCCCTTCGAACAAGGGGCATTCGTGGGCCAGCACGGGTCGTGGAACCGCAAGCCACACAGTGGCTACAAGGTGATTTTCGTACCGTTCGACCCGTCAGGAAAACCCTCGGGCAAGCCGGTGGACCTGCTTACCGGGTTTCTTGATCAGCATGGCAAGGCCCAAGGGCGCCCGGTCGGCGTAATCACCGACGGGCGTGGCGGCGTGCTGGTGGCCGATGATGTCGGCAATGTGGTCTGGCGAGTGAGCAAAGCCCCGCCTGTCCTCAGGGGTTCTGCGCCAGATGCCCTTGCGGAATGACCCGCTTGGCCTGCAGGTAAGCCTTGGCCCAGTAGCTGTTGGACAGGTAGTCCAGGCGCACCGTGCCACCGCTGGAAGGTGCATGCACGAAGCGCCCCTCCCCCACATATATGCCGGCATGGCTGACCTGCGAGCCGCCATTGGTGGCGAAGAACACCAGGTCGCCGGACTGCAGCGACTTGGCATCCACGGTTGGCGCGCGCATGACGATCATCTCACGCGTAGAACGCGGCAGGCTTATGCCCGCAGCATCACGGTAGACGTACTTGATCAAGCCACTGCAATCGAAACCGGAATCCGGCGTGTTGCCGCCCCAGCGATAAGGCGTACCCACCAGGCCGATAGCACGCATCAGCACGTCATCGGCAATCGGCGAAGGGCTGGGCTGGCTATAGGTTACCTGCGGCTGTACCACAGGGGCCGGCGCAGGCGCACGGCTGGAGCAGGCAGCCAGCAAGGCTGCCAAGGAGAGAAATGCGAAGCGCGCCATCTTTACCATGGCCAGAACATCCTGTCTGAGTCCGCTGGGCCGCAGCCGAAAAGAATTGAGAATTTAGATTAGACGCTTTCTATAAATGCGCACGGCGGCGAGCTTTTTTCAAAGCATCGCCGCCGCGGCAGGATATATCATTTTGCTATCAGTTGCGCGCGATATTGGTGGTCGGCGCCATGGCCAAGGCACGCTTGGCTTCGATGAAGGTCTTGCTCCAGTAGCGGTCACCGAGGCTGTCGATACGCACGCCACCACTGCGGCGGCTGCTGGAGTGGATGAACTGGTTGTCACCCAGGTAGATACCGGCATGGCTGACGCGGCCGCGCCCGTTGGTGCTGAAGAACAGCAGGTCACCCGGCTTGAGCTTGTTGCGGGCCACCTTCGGGGCATCGACGTTGATCATTTCACGCGTGGAACGCGGCAGGGTAACGCCCGCCTCTTCGCGGAACAGGTAGCCGATGAAACCACTGCAGTCGAAGCCGGACTTCTCCGAGGTACCACCGAAGCGGTAGCGGGTACCGATAAGCGACATGCCGCGCTCGAGAATGCTGTCAGCCAGCGCTGGCAGTTGGTAAGGCTTGCTGCTGGAGAAGGCCTCCAGGTCATCTTCGGTGGCCAGTTCTTCCGGCTCGCCGAATACCGACGAGGAAGAGGCTTTGGCCTTGAACGCCGATTGTGCGGCGATCGGGGTTTGATCCTGGGACTGCGCCTCTGGATGAGAAGCTGGGCCTTGGGCCGCGCAGCCAAAAAGCAGGGTCACGAGTGCGAGTGGCACGAGGGGTGCGAAGCGCTTCAGCATGGGCACGACCGTGTCTGTAATCCTTTAGAAGGGTGAAACTATGCCCTCTATCATGGCCATTTGCAAATTTTATCGAAAAAGATGTGACTTTTTTGTTTTGCCGCTCTGGCCCAGCGTTTTCGGGGTTACCAGCCCAGGGTTTCCTTGAGGAAAGGGATGGTGAGCTTGCGTTGTGCCTGCAACGAGGCCTGATCGAGGCGTTCGAGCAGGTCGAACAACGCACTCATGCTGCGCGCACCGCGGGTGAGGATGAAGTGGCCGACTTCGTCGGTAAGGTGCAGGCCGCGGCGCGAAGCACGCAGTTGCAGGGCTCGCAGCTTGTCTTCATCGGACAGGCCACGCATCTGGAACACCAGGGCCAGGGTCAGCCGCGACTTCAGGTCGGGTAGCTTGATCGGCAGTTCGCGCGGCGATGCCGAGGCAGCCAGCAGCAGGCGCCTGCCGCTGTCACGCAGGCGGTTGAACAGGTGGAACATGGCCTCTTCCCAGTCAGCCTTGCCGGCGATCACGTGCAGGTCGTCGATGCACACCAGTTCGTACTGGGCCAGGTAGTCGAGCAGCCCTACGCCACGATCGAGCAATTGCGCCAGCGGTAGGTAGACGGCTGGCTCGCCGCGTTGCTGGAAGCGGTGGGTAGCGGCCTGTAGCAGGTGGGTACGGCCAACACCTTGCTTGCCCCACAGGTAGATAAGGCTCTCGGTCCAGCCGGCGTCGGCTTCGCATAGCCGCTCGACGTAGCCCAACGCCGCGGCATTGGCGCCCGGATAGTAGTTGATGAAGGTGGCGTCATCGCGCAGGCGCACACCCAGGGGCAACTGGATCGGTGGTTTCATGCTCGCGGGCGGTCGACAGGACCGCAGGGGGCCTTTGGTGAACAATGTGCAAAGTCTATACCCGCAGCGCGGGGTGCACAATCACGGCTGCGGATAGCACAAGTAAAATCAACAGGTTGCGCCATTATGGGGCTGCGTTGCAGCCCCCAGGATCACAACTCCGGGTCGATATCCCCGGCATACATGTCCGATTCCTTGTACAGGTCATGCACATGCCGCAGCAGCACCATGATCACCGCCGCCACCGGTAACGCCAGCAACACCCCGGTAAAGCCGAACAGCTCACCGCCAGCCAGGATCGCGAAAATCACCGCCACCGGGTGAAGGCCGATACGGTCGCCGACCAGCAGCGGGGTCAGCACCATGCCTTCCAGCGCCTGCCCGACCATGAACACCGCGACGATGCCCAGCATCGGGTACAGGTCGCCGCCGAACTGGAACAGGCCAGCCACCAAGGCAGCACCGATGCCGATGATGAAGCCCATGTACGGCACGATGGCAGCCAACCCGGCGAGCATGCCGATCAGCAGCCCCAGTTCCAGTCCCACCAGCATCAGCCCGGCCGAATAGATGATGCCCAGGGCCACCATCACCATCAATTGCCCGCGCACGAACGCCCCCAGCACCTCATGACATTCGCCCGCCAGGCCCATCACTTGCGGCTCACGCTGGCGCGGCAGCAGGCCGCGCAGCTTGGCCATCATCAGGTCCCAATCGCGCAGCAGATAGAAACCCACCACCGGGATCAGCACCATGTTGGCCAGCCAGGCCATCAGCGCCAGGCCCGAGGCGGTGGCATGGGACAACAGCACGCCGACGATATCGGTGGTCTGGCCCATGTGCGTGCCGATCGCGGCCTTGATCTTGTCGAACTTCCAGAAACCGTCAGCCAGGCCCAGGCGGCTCTGCACCCAGGGCAGCGCCACGTGCTCGAGCCAGTCGAGCATCTGCGGCGCCAGTTCGTACAGGCGCACCAGCTGCTTTGCCAGCAGCGGCACCAACACCAGCAGCAACGCCAGCAACAGCAAGGTGAACAGGCCGAAAACCACCACCACGCCCCAGGTGCGCGACAGCCCCAGGCGCTCCAGGCGGTCGACCAGCGGGTCGGCCAGGTAGGCCAGCAGGATGCCGACCAGGAACGGGGTAAGAATGTTGTGCAGGCTGTAAAGCAGCACAGCGACCAGCAGGGCAACGCCCAGCCAGATCCAACGACGTACGTCGGTCACGGTGTGCTCCCCTTACCAGCGAAAACGCAAACCGTCGAACGGCTTGGGTGCTGGCTGGGCCGGCACTGGTTGCCCGGCGCCGGCAGCGTCTGCCGGAGCTGGAGGGGGCTGCACAGCGGGCGCCTGCTCTACCGGCACTTCCTGCAGCTTGGCCAGGCCAAGCTGGGCGCGCAGCTGCTCGCGGTTGGCGGTCACGCCGTAGGTCAAGGTGCTGCCTTCAGCGACTCGCAGGCGCGGGCCAAAGGGTTCGAGCACGCGGGCCAGTTCGGCATAGCGCTGCAGGTTCATCCCTTGCACTTGCACCTGCAACTGGCTGCTGGCACCCGGGCGGGTGACGTAGCGCGGGGCCAGGCGGCTGCTGAGCGCCAGCATCACGGCGTCGGCCAACGCTGCCGGGTCGGCACCCTCGGCAGTACCTTGTTCACGCTGGTCGCCCAGCCACAGCTGCCATTTGCCTTGCCACTTGCCGTCGGCTTCCCGGGCATGCACTGCCAGCAAGGCATCCGCGCCGTAGCGCCCTGAGGCTTCGCGCAGCGCCGCAGGGTCGCTGCCTTCGATCTGCTCGGCATTGGCCACCAGTTGCTCCTGCAGGTCGGCCAGCGGCAGGCGCAACGGCAGGCCGCGGTGCTGGGCGGCACGACGCAGGGGTTGGGCACTGGCCTGGCCGTCACCGACCAGGTTGCTGCCTTCGACACTGTCGTTCAGCCACCAGCCAAGGATCGAGGGGCGGTTGCTGCTCCACAAGGCCAGGCCGGCCTTGCGCAAGGCCCGTTCGGTACTGCCAGGGTCGAACTCGACCAGCACCGACTCGGGTGGCCCGGCTTCGCTGGCGACCTGATTGATGATTTGCTGCGGGTCCTTGCGCAGCCCGGCCAATGCCGGGCTTTGCGCTGCCTTGGGGTCGCCGGTAAGGCGCGTTACCAGGGTATCGAGGGCCTGGGCGGTAGCCGCGGCACGGGCTTCGGCGCCCTGCCCGGATACCGGTTCCCGCACCTGGTACAGGCCGGAGACGCTTTCAGCCTGGGCAGTGGCCGAGATCATGGCCAGGCAACCGACTGCCAGAATATTGAAGAGACGCATGGAGGATTCCTGTCCACTTACCGCAATGCCTATACCTTATACATGGGGGCGCAAGGTAACCAGTCGCGAGCATGAAAGATTGGTTGCGGAAATTGCCGGGGAGATGTGATGGGTCTGACAGGTGTTCGCCGCAACAGGTTCAGCACCTGCGCGTGCATGGCGCAGCCCTTGTGGCGTACACCCCCGACTTTTTACCTATTTTCATGCCCTGCCCGTCGGCCTGAGGATGGCCGCTGCCCGGCAACCCTGATAAAATCGCGCGCCTTCACAGACCACTGACGTTTCAGGCAGCCGCCGCTTACCAGCCGGCCTTGGCCGTCATGGTCGTTTTTAAGAATCCCTCCCTCCTAAAGGCCTGGATCAATGAGCAAGCAACCCTCCCTGAGCTACAAGGACGCCGGTGTAGACATCGACGCCGGCGAAGCACTGGTCGAACGCATCAAGGGCGTGGCAAAACGCACCGCACGCCCTGAAGTCATGGGTGGCCTGGGCGGCTTCGGCGCCCTCTGCGAGATCCCGGCCGGCTACAAGCAGCCGGTGCTGGTCTCCGGCACCGACGGCGTCGGCACCAAGCTGCGCCTGGCACTGAACCTGAACAAGCACGACAGCATCGGCCAGGACCTGGTCGCCATGTGCGTCAACGACCTGGTAGTGTGCGGCGCCGAGCCGCTGTTCTTCCTCGACTACTATGCCACCGGCAAACTGAACGTCGACGTGGCCGCCACCGTGGTTACCGGCATCGGTGCCGGTTGCGAACTGGCCGGCTGCTCGCTGGTCGGCGGTGAAACCGCCGAAATGCCTGGCATGTATGAAGGCGAAGACTACGACCTGGCCGGCTTCTGCGTCGGCGTGGTGGAAAAGGCCGAGATCATCGACGGCTCCAAGGTTGCCACTGGTGACGCACTGATCGCCCTGCCGTCCTCCGGCCCGCATTCCAACGGCTACTCGCTGATCCGCAAGATCCTCGAAGTGTCCGCCACCGACATCGAGAACACCCAGCTCGACGGCAAGCCACTGACCGACCTGCTGATGGCGCCGACCCGCATCTACGTCAAGCCGCTGCTGCAGCTGATCAAGAACACCGGCGCGGTCAAGGCCATGGCCCACATCACTGGCGGCGGTCTGCTGGACAACATCCCGCGCGTACTGCCGGCCAACGCCCAGGCGGTCATCGACGTGGCCAGCTGGCAGCGTCCGGCGGTGTTCGACTTCCTGCAGGAAAAAGGCAACGTCGACGAGCATGAAATGCACCGCGTGCTGAACTGCGGCGTCGGTATGGTCATCTGCGTGGCCCAGGATCAGGTAGAAGCTGCCCTGAACGAACTGCGCGCCGCTGGCGAGCAGCCATGGGTGATCGGCCACATCGCCGAAGCCGCTGAGGGCGCCGCCCAGGTCGACCTGCAGAACCTCAAGGCACACTGATGCCAAGCAATACCTGCAATGTAGTGGTACTGCTGTCGGGCTCCGGCAGCAACCTGCAAGCCCTGATCGACAGTTGCCAAGGCCAGGAAAGCCCGGTGCGCATCCGTGCGGTGGTTTCCAACCGCGCCGATGCCTACGGCCTGCAACGCGCCGCGGCGGCCGGCATCGACAGCGTCGTGCTCGAGCACACCCAGTTCGACGGGCGTGAAGCCTTCGATGCCGCGCTGATGGCGCGCATCGACGCTTTCGCCCCGGACCTGGTGGTGCTGGCCGGTTTCATGCGCATCCTAAGTGGCGACTTCGTGCGCCACTACCAGGGCCGCCTGCTCAACATCCACCCGTCGCTGCTGCCCAAATACAAGGGCCTGCATACCCACCGCCGGGCGCTGGAGGCAGGCGACGCCGAGCACGGCTGCAGCGTACACTTCGTTACTGAGGAACTCGATGGCGGCCCACTGGTCGTACAGGCTGTGGTACCGGTGGCGCCAGACGACACCGTTGAAAGCCTGGCCCAGCGGGTACACCGCCAGGAACACCTGATTTACCCGCTGGCGGTGCGCTGGTTCGCCGAAGGGCGCTTGCGCCTTGGCGAACAGGGTGCATTACTGGATGGCCAGCCCCTGGCGGCCAGCGGTCACTTGATTCGATCCTAGGAGAACTTATGCGTCGCGCCCTGCTCTTGGCTCTCGCCGTGCTCGCCCTGCCCCTCCAGGCAGCTGATCTGAAGCCTTTCTCGGCCAGCTATACCGCAGACTGGAAGCAACTGCCCATGAGCGGCACCGCCGAGCGCAGCCTGGTCAAGAATGCCAACGGTACCTGGGACCTTAACTTCAAGGCTTCCATGATGATCGCCAGCCTGACCGAGCAAAGCACCCTGCGTCTGGACAACGACACCCTGCTGCCGCAGAAATACCACTTCGAGCGTGGCGGCCTGGGCAAGGCCAAGAAAGTCGACCTGAGCTTCGACTGGAACAACAAGAAGGTCACCGGCAGCGACCGTGGCGATGCCATCAGCCTGCCGCTGAACCGCGGCGTGCTGGACAAGTCGTCCTACCAGCTGGCCCTGCAGCATGACGTGGCCGCCGGCAAGAAGAGCATGACTTATCAGGTGGTCGACGGTGACGAGATCGACACCTACGACTTCCGCGTGCTGGGCACCGAAAAGGTCACTACCAAGACCGGCCAGGTCGATGCGGTGAAGGTCGAGCGCGTGCGCGACCCAAGCCAGAGCAAGCGCATCACCGAGCTGTGGTTCGCCAAGAACTGGGACTACCTGCTGGTGCAACTGCGCCAGGTCGAGACCGATGGCAAGGAATACGTGATCGTGTTGCAGGATGGCACGGTCGATGGCAAGCCGGTGAAGGGCAACTGAGCCAGCGCTGCCAGCATTACCCGAAGCCCCGCCTTGTGCGGGGCTTTTTTCTGCCTGACGTTTCTGTCCTGTCTGTACCGGCGATAGGGCCAGCCGAGGCAATACACCTTCCAGCTTCATGAAACTTGTTTCATGCCCGTTTTATTTACTTAGCCTGCTAACAAACTCTATAAAGAGGTTGTGCGACACAGTGTCGCAGCCAACTGAAGCAGTGGAGTTTGACGATGACAGTCCAAGTAACCGAACGCGACGAATCGAAAATGTCCCACGAAGGCCTGGCCGCTGGTGTGCGGATCTGGGATGTGCACCAACAGGGCCAGCTGGTGGGGATGTTCCACAATGAACATGAAGCGCACCAGTACCGTACAGAGCTGGAAAACCTGGAAAACCAGCGCGCCTCGCAATGACCCACCTTCAAATGAAAAACCCCGCCAAGGCGGGGTTTTTCGTGCTTACCACATCAGATCATCAGGGATCTTGTAGGCCGCATACGGGTCGTCCTCGTCCGCTTCCTCGACATGGGTATTCAGCAACAGGATACGGCTGGGATCGCGCTCCTGGATCTTTACCGCCGCCTCACGAGGGATCACCTCGTAACCGCCGCCAAACGACACCACGGCCAGCGCGCCATTGCTCAGCTTGGTCCGCATCAGGGCATTGACGGCAATGCGCTTGACCTTCTTGTCGTCGACGAAGTTGTAGTAGTCCTCGGTGTTCAACTTCGGCAGGCGAGTCGCTTCGATCAACTGCTTGATCTGCGCGGCGCGGGCCTTCTGCTCGGCTTTTTCCTGCTGCTGGCGGTTCAGTTCCTGGTCACGCTTGGCTTTCTCGGCCATGGCTTCCTTGGCCATGCGCTGCTGGCTGTCGTCCACCTCGACCTGGCCTTTGTGCTCCAGGCGTTTCTGTTTCTTCTCGGCCTTGTTGGCCTGGGAAACCTGTTTCTGGTTGACCAGACCGGCTTTGAGCAGTTGGTCGCGAAGGGAAAGGCTCATGAATGTTCACTCACTTATGCAACAGCTCAGCCGCAGCTGGGCAGGTTCTTTTCCTGACGTTTGGCTTCACCCCAAAGGGCATCCAGTTCGTCAAGGTTACAATCTTCGATGGGTCGGCCACTGTCGCGCAATGCCTGTTCGATGAAGCGGAAACGCCGCTCGAACTTGCGGTTGGCACGGCGCAGGGCGTGTTCCGGGTCATGCTTGAGGTGGCGGGCCAGGTTCACGGCGGCAAACAGCAGGTCGCCGATTTCATCCTCGAGCGCATCGGCATCGCCGTCGGCCATGGCCTGCAGCACTTCGTCCAGCTCTTCGCGGACCTTGTCCAGCACCGGCAAAGCCGCAGGCCAGTCGAAACCGACCGTGGCTGCGCGCTTTTGCAGTTTGGCTGCCCGCGACAATGCCGGCAATGCCGCCGGCACGTCGTCGAGCAACGAGAGCTGTTCGGGCTGGCTCTTTTCTGCGCGTTCTTCGGCCTTGATCTCTTCCCAGCGCGACTTGACCTGGGCCTCGCTCAGGCTGGGAGTGTCCACCGGCGCATACAGCTCGCCGGTGGGGAACACATGCGGGTGACGGCGAATGAGCTTGCGGGTGATGCTGTCGACCACGCCGTCGAACTCGAAACGCCCTTCCTCACGTGCCAGCTGGCTGTAGTAGACCACCTGGAACAGCAGGTCGCCCAGCTCGCCTTGCAGGTGCTCGAAGTCTCCACGCTCGATGGTGTCGGCAACCTCGTAGGCCTCTTCGATGGTGTGAGGGACGATGCTCGCGTAGTTCTGCTTCAGGTCCCACGGGCAGCCGTACTGCGGGTCACGCAGTCGGGCCATGAGGTGCAGCAGGTCTTCGAGGGTGTAGGTCATGGTCAGCTATTCCTTGGCGGGGGCTTTGCCCCCGATCGCCGGCAAGCCAGCTCCCACAGGTATTGCACAGGACTTGAGACCTGCGGGGTACCTGTAGGAGCTGGCGTGCCGGCGATGGGCCGCACAGCGGCCCCAATCCAGATTATCAAGGGGTACGATTACGCCGCGTCTCGATGATGTTCGGCAACTGCGAGATCCGCCCCAGCAGGCGCCCCAGCGCATCCAGGCCTGGAATCTCGATGGTCAGCGACATCAGCGCGGTATTGTCTTCCTTGTTGGAGCGGGTGTTCACCGCCAGCACGTTGATCTTCTCGTTCAGCAGCACCTGCGATACATCGCGCAGCAAACCCGGGCGGTCGTAGGCACGGATGACGATGTCGACCGGGTAGGTCTGCACCGGAATCGGCCCCCAGCTGACCTGGATCATGCGCTCCGGCTCCTTGCCCGCCAACTGCAGCACCGAGGCGCAGTCCTGGCGGTGGATGCTCACGCCGCGGCCCTGGGTGATGTAGCCGACGATGGCGTCACCCGGCAGCGGCTGGCAGCAGCCGGCCATCTGCGTCAGCAGGTTGCCGACACCCTGGATCTGGATATCACCACGCTTGCCGGTACGCGGCCCGGTAGGCTTGCGTGGTACCAGTTCGATCTGCTCGATGCGCTCGGGCTCAAGCAGCTGCTGGGCGGCGTTGACCAGGTGCGCCAGGCGCAGGTCGCCGGCACCGAGCGAGGCGAACATGTCTTCCGCGGTCTTGACGTTGGTCTTCTCGGCCAAGCGCTCGAAATCCACCTGCGGCAGGCCCAGGCGACTGAGCTCGCGTTCGAGCAAGGTCTTGCCGGCAGCGACGTTCTGGTCGCGTGCCTGCAGCTTGAACCAGTGCACGATCTTGGCCCGGGCCCGCGAGGTGGTGACATAGCCCAGGTTGGAGTTCAACCAGTCACGGCTGGGGTTGCCGTGCTTGCTGGTGATGATTTCGACCTGCTCGCCGGTCTGCAGGCTGTAGTTGAGGGGCACGATGCGCCCGTTGATCTTGGCGCCGCGGCAGTTGTGGCCGATTTCGGTGTGCACGCGGTAGGCGAAGTCCAGCGGCGTGGCACCCTTGGGCAGGTCGATGGCATGGCCGTCCGGGGTGAACACGTAGACCCGGTCCGGCTCGATGTCGACCCGCAACTGCTCGGCCAGGCCACCGATGTCGCCCAGCTCTTCGTGCCACTCCAGCACCTGGCGCAGCCAGGAAATCTTCTCTTCGTAATGGTTGGAACTGGACTTGACGTCGGTGCCCTTGTAGCGCCAGTGGGCGCAAACACCCAGCTCGGCTTCCTCGTGCATGCCGTGGGTACGGATCTGCACTTCCAGCACCTTGCCCTCGGGGCCGATCACCGCGGTGTGCAGCGAGCGATAGCCGTTCTCCTTGGGGTTGGCGATGTAGTCGTCGAACTCCTTGGGGATATGCCGCCACAGGGTGTGCACGATGCCCAGCGCGGTGTAGCAGTCGCGGATTTCCGGCACCAGCACGCGTACCGCGCGCACATCGTAGATCTGGCTGAATTCCAGGCCTTTGCGCTGCATCTTGCGCCAGATCGAATAGATATGTTTCGCCCGGCCGCTGATGTCGGCCTTGACGCCAGTGGCCAGCAGCTCGTTCTGCAGCTGGTTCATCACCTCGCTGATGAAGCGCTCGCGGTCCAGCCGGCGCTCGTGCAGCAGCTTGGCAATCTGTTTGTACTGATCGGGCTCAAGGTAGCGGAAGGACAGGTCTTCCAGCTCCCACTTGATGTGGCCGATACCCAGGCGGTGGGCCAGTGGCGCATAGATGTCGAACACTTCGCGCGCGACGCGCAGGCGTTTCTCGTCGTCGGCGGCCTTGACCGCTCGGATCGCGCAGGTGCGCTCGGCCAACTTGATCAGCGCCACGCGCACGTCGTCGACCATGGCCACGAGCATCTTGCGCAGGTTCTCGACCTGCGCCTGCGAACCCAGCACCAGCGATTGGCGCGGGCTGAGGCTGGCGCTGATCGCAGCCATGCGCAGCACACCGTCGATCAGCTTGGACACCACCGGGCCGAAGCGCTGGCTGACCTCGGCCAGGGTCACCTTGCCCTCGCGCACCGAGCGGTAGATGACCGCCGCCACCAGGGAATCCTGGTCGAGCTTGAGGTCGGCGAGGATTTCGGCGATCTCCAGGCCCGCCTGGAAGCTGGACGTACCGTCCGCCCAGGAATGCTTGGCCGGGTTGCCCTTTTTCTCGACTTCATGGGCAAACTCGCAGGCCTCTTTCAGCGCTGCGCGATCCAGTGCCGAATCGACGCTTACCACATGGTCCAACCATGCTTCGAGATTGATACTGCCGTCGGTATTGACCGGCTGGTGCACTCTCACCTGTACCATCTTTGTTTTACCTTTCCATACAGCGCACCACGCGGGTGCGCTGGCGATCACCGTGCGGCCACCCTTCCGTGAAAGCCGCACCAAGGGGCCAGTCAGCTAGCCCGCTTCGAATAACGCCATGGCCTCGACATGCGCCGTCTGAGGAAACATGTCGAGAATCCCGGCCCTTTTTAACCGGTACCCCTGGCCGACCAGCACCTGGGCGTCTCGCGCCAGCGTGGCCGGGTTGCACGATACATAGACCAGTCTTCTGGCCTTGAGGCGGGCGATGCCTTGCACCACCTCGAAAGCACCGTCGCGCGGTGGATCCAAGAGTACCGCAGAAAAGCCCTCGGCGGCCCATCCGGCGCCCGCCAAAGGCTGCGATAAATCGGCCTGAAAAAACCGTGCGTTATGCACATTGTTGTTCCGGGCATTGGCTGCGGCCCGATCGACCATGGCCTGCACACCTTCGACTGCAACCACCTCACGCGCCTGCCGGGCCAGGGGCAGGGCGAAGTTGCCCAGGCCGCAGAACAGGTCCAGCACGCGCTCATCGGCCTGAGGTGCGAGCCAGGCCAGGGCCTGCTCGATCATCGCCGTGTTGACCTGGGCATTTACCTGCACGAAGTCACCTGGGCGCCAGGCCAGTTCCAGCTGCCAGGGCGCCAGGGCAAAGCCCAGTTGAGCGGCCGGGTCCACTGGCGCCGGCTCACCTTCGCCCTGCAGCCACAGCTGGGCATTGGCTTGCTGGCAGAACGCCTGGAGCCTGGCCTGGTCTTCAGCCGGCAACGGCGCAACATGGCGCACCAGCAGCGCTTCGGCAGTGCCGCTGAACAGCTCCACATGGCCCAGCGCCTGCGGCTTGCTCAGCGAGCGCAGCACGGTCGGCAAGTGGCGCAGAATCGATTGCAAGGGCTGTACCAGCACCGCGCAATCATCGATGGCAATGATGTCCTGGCTGGCTTCGGCACGGAAGCCGACCTCCAGCTGACGCGCCTTGGCGTCCCAGCGCACGGCCACGCGGGCACGGCGCCGGTAGCCGAACTCCGGCCCGCTCAGCGGTGCAGCCCATTCCTCGGGCTGCACGCCGGCCACCCGCTGCAGTTGCTCGGCCAGGGTGCGCTGCTTGAGCGCCAGCTGCGCTTCGTGCGGCAGGTGCTGCAGGTTGCAGCCACCGCAGCGCTCGTAATACCGGCACGGTGCCTGACGGCGCTCGGGGCTGGCCTGCAGCAGGCGCTCCAGGCGAGCCTCGACCACTTTGCCACGGGCATTGAGCACCCGCGCTTCCACGGCCTCGCCGGCCAGGGCGCCACTGACGAACCAGGTGCGCCCTTCGTGGAAGGCAATGCCCCGCCCGTCACCGGCCAGGCGCTCGATTTCCAGGCGCTGCTTCTTGCCGACCGGGACCTGGGGGCTGCGGTTGCCGCCGGCCGGCTGGAAGCGCAGGCCGCTGTTGCTTTTCTTCTTGGACATTTAGCTCGGGTCGAACAGGCCGGTGGACAGGTAACGGTCGCCGCGGTCGCAGATGATCGCGACCATCGTGGCATTTTCCACCTCACGGGACAGGCGCAGCATGGCCGCGACTGCACCACCGGAAGACACGCCGCAGAAAATGCCCTCTTCACGGGCAAGGCGGCGGGTGGTTTCCTCGGCTTCCTGCTGCGACATGTCGACCACGCGGTCGACACGGCTGGCGTCGAAGATTTTCGGCAGGTATTCCTCCGGCCAGCGGCGGATGCCCGGAATGGCCGAGCCTTCCATGGGTTGCAGGCCGATGATCTGCACCGCCGGGTTCTGTTCCTTGAGGTACTGCGAGCAGCCCATGATGGTACCGGTGGTACCCATGGAGCTGACGAAATGGGTGATGGTGCCCTGGGTCTGCTGCCAGATCTCGGGGCCGGTACTGTTGTAATGGGCGATGGGGTTGTCGCCGTTGGCAAACTGGTCCAGCACCAGGCCGCGGCCTTCGGCCTGCAGCTTCTCGGCCAGGTCACGGGCACCTTCCATGCCCTCTTCCTTGGTCACCAGGATCAGCTCGGCACCGTAGGCGGTCATGGCGGCCTTGCGCTCGGCGGTGGAGTTGTCGGGCATGATCAGGATCATCTTGTAGCCCTTGATCGCCGCAGCCATCGCCAGGGCGATGCCGGTGTTGCCGGAGGTGGCTTCGATCAGGGTGTCGCCGGGCTTGATCTGGCCGCGCAGTTCGGCGCGGGTGATCATCGACAGTGCCGGGCGGTCCTTCACCGAGCCGGCGGGATTGTTACCTTCGAGCTTGAGCAGAAGGGTATTGCTGGTTTCGCCAGCGATACGCTGCAGGCGAACCAGGGGCGTATTGCCGACGCAATCGGCGATGGTTGGGTACTGCAAGGTCATGGCGTATTTCACAATCCGGACGGCAGGGGTGCCTATCATACCGGCAAACCCTTCCCGGCCATATCACGCAATCTGTGGTGGATATAGCTACAAGCTATATCAATAGCCTGTACGGCCCTTTCGCGGGTGAACCTGTTCCCACAAGGACTTCACTGGCCTCAAGAGTAGTGATGAACCTGTGGGAGCGGGTTCACCCGCGAAGGGGCCGGCACATGTAATGGCAAGCGCATCCACAACCGCAGCCCGCGTTTGCCATTCTGCGCCCACAAGGTGCCCCCCTGGCGCTGGATGGCACTGCGGGCGATGCTCAGCCCCAGCCCGAACCCGCCGTCCCCGGGCCGCGAACCGTCCAGCCGCGAGAACGGTGCGAAGATCCGCTCCAGGTCTTCTTCAGCCACGCCACCGCCTTCGTCTTCCAGCCACAACCGCCAGTACCCGCCGTCACGCTGCCCACCGAGGCGCACCACACCATCGGCTGGCGAATGTCGAATGGCATTGCGTAACAGGTTCTCCAGCGCCTGGGCCAGGTGGTTCAGATTGCCCAGCACCCAGCAGTTGGCCGGCACTTCGCAGCGCAGCCGCGCGAGCGACCAGCCGCTTTCATAGCTGGCATTCTCGGCCAGCAGCTCCCACAACGCCTGCACCTCGATCGGCTCCAGGTTCATCGGCGCACGCTCGGCGTCCTGCCAGGCCAGTTGCAGGGTGTCCTCCACCAGTTGCTGCATGCAGTCCACCTCCCGTGTCAGGCGTTCACGCAGGCGCTGCAGGTCGGCTTCGCCATCACAGGCCACCCGCAGCCGGCTGAGTGGCGTACGCATTTCGTGGGACAGGTCACGCAACAACTGCTGCTGCATGGATACCGTGCCCTGCAGCCGCTCGGCCATCTGGTCGAAAGCTCGGGCCAGCTCGCCCAGCTCGTCATGCCGGGCGATGGTGCGTGGGTCGAGGCGAGCCGACAACTGGTCGGCGCGCCAGGCATTTGCCTGCTCGCGCAACTGATTCAACGGCACGATCAGCATGCGGTAAAGGCCCACGCACAAAAGCAGGGTGAACAGGCCGGGGATGATGCCGTTGGTGACGATGCGCCACAGCATGCGGTACTGGCCGGGGTTGAAGCGCTGCGGCAGTTCGATCACCAGCATGCCCTGCTCCGGAGCCCCCGGAAACGGTATGCGCAGCCACGGCTGCTCGACGCTGCGCCGACTCATCGGCCAGTCGACACCGCGCAGGCGGGTCAGCCGCTGCATGATCTGCGGGTCGAGGCTGGCGCTGTCCAGCGGCCGCAGGTTGAGGTCGAGAACGCCAACCCAGCCGCGTTCGCGCTGGTGCATCACTGCCACCCAACGGTCCAGCCCTGCCCGCCCACCACTGCGCCAGGCCTGCTCGGCCTCGGCAGCATAGCCACGCAAGGCCTGCCGCGCGGGTTCCGAGAGGAAGGCGTTCTGGGTTTCCATGTGGCGGCCCCAGGTGTAGCTGAGGCCGATCATCAGCAGGCAGAAGCCCACCAACAGGAACGCCAGCTTCCAGAACAGCGAATGGCGGTCGAGCATGGGTCACTCCGCCTCGCTGGCGCTGAGCACGTAGCCCTTGCCCCACACGGTACGGATCTGCCGTTCGTGATAGCCGATGCCCTTGAGCTTGCGGCGGATCTGGCTGACGTGCATGTCCAGGCTGCGGTCGTGCCGCGAATAGCCTCGCTGCAGCACTTGCTGGTAGAGGAACGGCTTGCTCAGCACTTCGTCGAGGTTGCGATTGAGGATGTCGAGCAGGCGGTATTCACTGGGAGTCAGGCCGGCCAGGCGACCATCCAGGCGCACATCGTACAGTGCCTCGTCGTATTGCAATTCGCCGCTGCCGGCACGCACCTGCGGGGTTTGATGGCGCCGCTCGAGCGCCACGCGGCGCAGGATGGCCTCGATGCGTACCTGCAGCTCGGCCATGCTGAACGGCTTGGGCAGGTAGTCGTCGGCGCCGCGCTGGAAACCGCTGATGCGGTCGGCCTCGGCGCCCAGCGCCGACATCAGGATCACCGGCGTGGCGCTGCGCTTGCGCAACTGCGCGAGGGCATCCAGACCGTTGAGCCCTGGCAGCAGGATGTCCATGAGCACCACGTCGAAAGCCTGGCGCCCCGCCGTTTCCAGGCCCTCCAGGCCATTGCGGCACCAGGTCACCTGGAAACCGCCGCGCTGCAGCTCTTCGTGCAGGTAGGCACCCAGGACCGGGTCATCCTCGATGGCAAGAATATTGGAGTTGTGAATAGCTACAGGATTCATTGGCAACTGCCATGCATTCTCAATTGCGCAATTATTGAGTATCCAGCGCCTGCCAGGCAACCGCCCTGCGACCAATGCCCCTGCAAGGGCGCAAAACACGTACTAAAGAGGTGCAATAGCGCGGCAGGCGGAGTAACTTCCCGGCTTGGCCGTCATCGCTTGACGGCGTCCAGGCACATCACAGGAGGCGAGTGTGCTCGATCGCTTGGGAATTCGCAGCCGGGTCCTGCTGCTGGCCCTGCTGCCGGCCGGCCTGATGGCCCTGGTGCTGGGTAGTTACTTTACCTGGCTGCAACAGAACGACCTGCGCACCCAGCTGCTGCAACGCGGCAAGATGATCGCCGAGCAACTGGCGCCGCTGGCCGCGCCCGCCATGGCCAAGCTGGCACCGGCGCAACTTGAGCGCATTGCCGCACAAACCCTGGAGCAGGCCGATGTGCGCGCAGTCGCCTTCCTGGCCCCGGACCGCACGCGCCTGGCCCACGCCGGCCCGAGCATGCTCAACCAGCCGCCCAGCGGCGGTACCGGCACCCAGCTGCTGCAACGCAGCGGCAATGACGCCACCCGCTACCTGATGCCGGTGTTCGGCCACCATCGCGACCTGGCCACCGATGCCGTGCCGGCCGAAGCCGAACGCCTGCTGGGCTGGGTCGAAATCGAGCTGTCCCACGACGGCACCCTGCTGCGCGGCTATCGCAACCTGTTCACCAGCCTGCTGCTGATCCTCGCCTGCCTGGTGCTCAGCGGCCTGCTGGCACTGCGCATGAGCCGCACCATCAACGACCCGATCAAGCGCATCAAGCACGCAGTCAACCAGCTAAAGGACGGCCACCTCGAGGAACGCCTGCCCGCCATGGGCAGCCATGAGCTGGACGAACTGGCGCGCGGCATCAACCGCATGGCCGAAACCCTGCACAATGCCCACGAAGAGCTGCAGCACAGCATCGACCAGGCCACCGAGGACGTGCGCCAGAACCTGGAAACCATCGAGATCCAGAACATCGAGCTGGACATGGCGCGCAAGGAAGCCCTGGAGGCCAGCCGCATCAAGTCGGAATTCCTGGCCAACATGAGCCACGAAATCCGCACCCCGCTCAACGGCATCCTCGGTTTCACCCACCTGCTGCAGAAAAGCGAGCTGACACCGCGCCAGCTGGACTACCTGAGCACCATCGAGAAGTCCGCCGACAACCTGCTGGGGATCATCAACGAGATCCTCGACTTCTCCAAGATCGAGGCCGGCAAGCTGGTACTCGACAGCATCCCGTTCAACCTGCGCGATCTGATCCAGGACACCCTGACCATCCTCGCCCCGGCTGCCCACGCCAAGCAGCTGGAGCTGCTCAGCCTGATCTACCGCGATACTCCATCGTCGCTGATCGGCGACCCGTTGCGCCTCAAGCAGATCCTTACCAACCTGGTCAGCAACGCCATCAAGTTCACCCGCGAAGGCACCATCGTCGTGCGCGCCATGCTCGAAGACGAGCACGAAGACAGTGCGCAGCTGCGCATCAGCGTACAGGACACCGGCATCGGTCTGTCGCCGCAGGATGTGCGGACACTGTTCCAGGCCTTCAGCCAGGCCGACAACTCGCTGGCCCGACAGCCCGGAGGCACAGGCCTGGGGCTGGTGATTTCCAAGCGCCTGATCGAGCAGATGGGCGGCGAAATCGGCGTCGACAGCACCCCGGGCGAGGGTTCGCAGTTCTGGATCAGCCTCAACCTGCCCAAGGCCGACGACGGTGTCGAGGAACTACCGCTGCAACCGCTGCTGGGCCGCCGCGCAGCCATCGTCGATGGCCACGAACTGGCGCGCCAGGCGTTGGAACACCAGCTGGAAGACTGCGGCCTCAGCGTCAGCCTGTTCGCCTCCTACGACCAGCTGCTGCAGGGCGTGCAGGCCGCCAACCAGGCCGGCCTGCCGTTCGAGTTCGCCGTGCTCGGGGCCAACCTTGGCAACCTGTCGCCCGAGCAGCTGGGCCATTACCACCAGCAGCTCGAGCGCTACCATTGCCAGTGCGTGGTGCTGTGCCCGACCACCGAGCAAGCGCTGTACCACCCGTACCTGCCCAACGGCCATGGCCAGTTGCTGTCCAAGCCGACCTGCACGCGCAAACTGCGCCGCCTGTTGCTGGAGCTGGTGCAACCGCGCCGTCCGCAGGGCGAGGTGAACAGCGTCAACGGCCAGCGCCAGCCGAAGATCCTCTGCGTCGACGACAACCCCGCCAACCTGCTGCTGGTCCAGACCCTGCTCGAAGACCTGGGCGCCGAGGTGCTGGCCGTCGACAACGGCTATGCGGCTGTGCAGGCGGTGCAGGACGAGCCGTTCGATCTGGTGCTTATGGATGTGCAGATGCCCGGCATGGACGGCCGCGCCTGCACCGAGCAGATCCGCCTGTGGGAAAACACCCAAAGCGGCAACCCGCTGCCGATCGTCGCCCTCACCGCCCACGCCATGGCCAACGAGAAGCGCGCGTTGCTGCACGGTGGCATGGACGACTACCTGACCAAGCCGATCAGTGAACGGCAGTTGGCCCAGGTGGTGATGAAATGGACCGGCCTGAGCCTGGGCGCGCCGCAGCAGGAACGCCTGGCCGAGCAACTGGCCAATGGTGATGACCTGAAGGTGCTGGACCCCGAGGAAGGCCTGCGCCTGGCCGCCGGCAAGGCGGACCTGGCGGCGGATATGCTGAGCATGCTGCTGACATCGCTGGAAGCCGACCGCGAAGCCATACGCGCTGCCCGCGAGGCCAACGACCGCAACGGCCTTATCGAACAGGTGCACCGCCTGAATGGCGCCTCGCGGTATTGCGGAGTACCGCAGTTGCGGGCCGCGTGTCAGCGCAGCGAAACCTTGCTCAAGCAGGAAAACCCGCTGGCTCAGCAGGCACTGGACGAACTGGATGCGGCAATCAACCGCTTGGCGGCGCAGGCCAGATTGAGCGCCTGAAGCCCGAGTACATTCTTTGTAGGAGCAGCGTTGTGCTGCGAAGAGGCCAGTACAGGCGATACATTAACGGCCGCCTCCACCGACCTCTTCGCAGCACAAGGCTGCTCCTACAAAGAAATTACCTGGCCGGCATGGATCAATATCGGGCAAACATCGCTGGCTACAATCCCCAGACCACTGCATAGGAAGCCCCACCATGCGCGCCCTGTTGTTCAGCAGCCAGCACTACGACCAGGAAAGCTTCACCCGGGCCGCCAGCGGCACCACCCTGGACCTGCACTTCCAGCCCGCCCGCCTGACCCTCGAAACCGCTGCCCTGGCCGATGGCTACGAGGTGGTCTGCGCCTTCATCAACGACGAACTCGACGCCCAGGTGCTGCAACGCCTGGCCGCGGGCGGCACACGCCTGGTCGCCCTGCGTTCGGCCGGCTACAACCACGTCGACCTGGCCGCCGCCCAGCGCCTGGGCCTGACCGTAGTGCGAGTGCCGGCCTACTCGCCGCACGCCGTGGCCGAACATGCCGTGGCGCTGATCCTGGCCCTGAACCGGCGCCTGCACCGGGCCTACAACCGCACTCGCGAGGGTGACTTCACCCTGCACGGGCTGACCGGCTTCGACCTGCACGGCAAGACCGTCGGCGTGGTCGGTACCGGCCAGATCGGCACCGCCTTTGCCCGTATCATGGCCGGTTTCGGCTGCCAGTTGCTGGGCTATGACCCTTACCCCAACCCCGAGCTGCTGGCCTTGGGCGCGCGCTACCTGCCATTGCCCGAGTTGCTGCGCGAAGCCCGCATCATCAGCCTGCACTGCCCGCTGACCGAACACACCCGGCACCTGATCAATGCACAAAGCCTGGCCCAATTGCAGCCCGGCGCCATGCTGATCAACACCGGCCGCGGCGCGCTGGTCGACACCCCGGCGCTGATCGACGCGCTGAAGAGCGGCCAGCTCGGCTACCTGGGCCTGGACGTCTACGAAGAAGAAGCCCAGCTGTTCTTCGAAGACCGCTCCGACCTGCCGCTGCAGGACGACGTACTGGCCCGCCTGCTGACCTTCCCAAACGTGATCATCACCGCCCACCAGGCGTTCCTTACCCGCGAGGCGCTGGATGCCATCGCCGCCACCACGCTGGACAACATCAACCGCTGGGCGGCAGGCGATCCACAGAATCTGGTGACGGGTTAGTGCTAGGATACGCGGCATTTCTGGAGGACCCATGGTCGAGCACGATTTCCGCTACACCCTTTTCAACCCGCAACACACCCTGATCGAGTGCCGCGCACTGGTGCCTGGCCGCTACCAGGTCACCGGCAACGGCGGCTCGATGCACAAAGGCGACACCCTGCTGGTTACCCTCAAAGGCAGCAAGGACTTGTCCATGCGCCTGACAGTGGAGAGCGTGCGTCACTTGATCAACCCGCGCGGCCAGTGGGTTGCCGTGGCCAGCGGCCCGGTGTTCCACGAGCTGGAAATCCTCACCTGGCAGGTTGCGTGCGACAGCTGCGACGCCGTGCTGGACTTCGAGTTCGCGGTGGACGCCAAGCTGGGCAAGAAAGCCCGCCAGCCTGCCGCCAACGCGCGTGTTGCCGAGCTGGGCTGGGCCAGCCGTGGCGAAAAACACCTGTGCCCGCGTTGCCAGGAGAGTGCCGAGTGAAGAACCTGCTGACCGGCGTGCTGGTTGCCACCGCCCTGCTCGGCTGCGCCGCTGAACCTTCGAAACTGCAGCAGGAGCGCAGCTACGTGCTGGAGTGGATTGGCGAGCGGCCGCTGATCGATTACAGCCACCTCACCCTGACCCTGGCCAGCGATGGCCGTGCCTATGGCAACGGCGGCTGCAACCATTGGTTTGCGCCGTACACACTGGACGGCGAGCATCTGAGCTTCGGCAAGGTCGGCAAAACCCGCAAGCTCTGCGCACCGGCGTTGATGGAGCAGGAAAAGCGCTTCCTGCAGGCGCTGGAAACAGTTCAGCGCTGGGATGTGTCGCCTATCGAGCAGATGCGTTTCTGGCCGGCCGAAGGCAAGCCGCTGCGCTTCTGGCCTGAGGAAGGCTGAATCGCTATTGCCTGTACCGGCCCTATCGCCGGCAAGCCAGCTCCCACAGGTACTGCACAGCATATGAACCCTGTGCAGTACCTGTG
>NZ_JBNRIJ010000043.1:0-25937 GCF_053557675.1 Pseudomonas sp. XP1
CACCTCTGGCATTCAGCTTGCCATTCACCGCTCTCACTTCAGATTCTAATCCCCTCTCAAGACACAAGCTGGCTTGCCTGCGATCGAGGGCGCAGCCCTCGCCAGGGCCATCTGCCTGTAAGAATTTTCCGAACCTGAAGGCAATTGCTTCAGTTCACCTCACATGGCGAATTATCCTACATGCCAGTCAGAAGCCGCCACATAGGCGGGAAAGTCCTCCTGAGATAACGTCCTTGGGTCGCCTTTCCAGGTGACCGGGCTTGAGACACCCGGACTACATGTGTTGGCACCGCTTCATGGCGGTCGTGCGCGGGCAGGCTTTGGCCTGGCCGGTATTCATGTGTCCCGGGTCTCAAACCGTGCACGACTGCCACCCAAATCCTTGAGACGAAGAGGGCGGCAGTTCCTGGTCCGTTCAAGGGAGCTCCATCATGAAAAAGCTCGTACCTGATCCACCTGCCTCAGCCCTTCTCCAACTCGCCCCCCCCAATCTCCTACTTCTAGATCCTCCGGGTATCGAAGAATGTGATCAACTGCTCCGCGCCCTGATCCTGACAGTGGATCACATCACTACCGTACTAATCGATAGCGATCCTGGGCTTATGCAGGATGCTATGGGCATGAATATTCGCCTTCTGTGTCGAGCGATCCACGCCCTGACTGACCACACTAGCAGCCGCAGCAAGGAGCAATGATATGAGCGATGATCCAAGGAAATCCTCGACCGCGGGCATAGAAACCTTTGACCTGTTCCGCTTGCAGCCAAACGTTCCCTTCAATCATGCCTTCACGCAGTTATCTGTGTTGCTTGGCTGTATTCGTCACCTCACGACAGAGGCAGAGATGGAGAATGACCGGATTGCAGGTAGTGCTGCACGAATTCTCAGTGAGATGGCAAAAGCGTTGATTGATGATATGGAGCTAGGAATGTCCAGAATATTGAGTTGAAGGGGCTAGGGCCGCACTGCGGCCCTTTTTAAATTTTACCCTCAATTTAAGAAGGTTCCGTGCGCGCTATGAGGATTTAAAGTCATTTTCTCGGTTGATCTTGAAGTTGTTGGGAGTGATAAGTGAAATTTCTGGCTCAAAGAGAGCAGCCAAGATAAAGGGTTCGCACAGTTCCGCTAATTTTTGCAGCGTACTATGGGTATATTTCAGCGCGTCAAGAGTGTGAGTTTTCTAAAGCATTCGCCTTCGGCTTACCTACGATCACTAGATGTTAGAGGCTAGTGCTCATGGATGGCAAACAGTGACCGCCAAGGAAACGGCAGGATGACGCCCTTTGAAAGTATTTATCCAGTGTGATTTCACACTGAAATGATTGCGAGACTGTCGAGAAAAAGGTAGCTAGAACTATGATAAATTATTTAGGTCGATTTCACTGAAACCGCCCTTTGCCACACTCATAGCATGGAGCGAAGCCACTCTCGACAGTCATTAAAGAAGCAGTTGTAGTCTGAAATAAACGCTGAAAGCTTTATTGCGTAAAATTGCGACTCATTTTCTAAGTCGGCTCGCTCAAGATTCAATGCCAAAACCAGCGGTTCGTTCTCACCTATCCTTGCTAAATCGGACTGGATAAAAGAGTGCTTAAAGGTATTGGATAGGTCATTTAGCAGCTTAATAAAATTAAGGTGTCGCTCAAATAGACCGTCTGGACCATGGTAGTTGTGTTTGAATATGAGCCCGATAGTATCAATTCTGACTCTTGACGGAATCTCACCCCCGTCCCGCAGCTGATGCATACACCAAACAAGTGCTACAAGCTCATCGGCCACCCTTCGCATCCCGGACACTGCGTACTCTGTAGAAAATCGATGCTTGTTAAAGACATCTTTCATGCTGTCTTCAATACTTCCGGTTCTTGCAGCGCACCAATTCTCATAGCTTATTATAATTTGTCGATTGGCCTCGTTTAGCCTAGAAATCATGTCCATCCACTTTAGCTGAAAGTTTCCATAAGGCGTATTTGCCGGAAGTGGCAGGAGCAATGAGACGTTCAGAGGCTCTTCCGGTTGCATGCCGATGTCAATCAGGATGTAGGACATGGTGAGACACTCTTATCGTATGGAGGATGTAGACAATGATCGTTGCTTAGTCTATACCATCGGGTGATATCTGAGTATCGATGCAAAAAAATTTATCCTGCTGAGGGCATGTTTAGATGGAGAAAAAGGACGGGAAAGGGAGGAGGCAGAAGCATGGTGAAGTTACCATTCCCCGCGAGGAGTGGGTTTATGGTCATGCAACCGAGAAGGTATCATCGTTAACACTGCAGAAGGACTCGGTAACGGGAAAGATCAATATTTTTGAGATAGACCCTTCCACCATCAGGCGTCAGATCACCCATAAGCGGGAGGCTAAAGACGACAAAGTCCTCTATTCCGCTCCCGCAGACGACTTCTCTCTGTCGCTCACCAATTTTGAGGAAATGCGGCAACGCTTTGATTATCTTATGGCCGTGGATACGAATACTCTAGACATGGTGTATAAAGGGTACAAGGTCAGTGCTTGTTGCATCTATGTGGTAAAAGATCATTTGGAGTCGATCGTTACTGATCTACCTTTTCAGCATCATGCTACATTCTTGATTTTGAATCCCAATCATGAGGAAAAGAATGAACCTATAGGCTGGCACCTTGCTATTTCTCAAAGTATTGCCCCGTGGTTTCTACAGAGCTGTAGGATTGGGATGATAGTTGACAGTGAGCTGGGAAAGCATATTGATATTAATGCAGGAGTGGAGCCGTATTGCGGAAGTTACCACCTTCCACAAAAGTTACGATTTATATATGCCTCTGATAGATCTGCCACTTATGCTAACAGCATGATTAAACAGTGCCATAGTTCTGCTAAAATGGTACTTGAGCACTTTGAGGGAGTTGGCATTGATTCTGTATTGCAGCGAAATCCTCTTAAGCTTGGCGACGCCCTGTGTTACAAAATAGTATCTTCACAACAACCGTGAACCAATTTGCGAGCAGGGTGCGTTTTCTCTCTGGCTTTCGTGTTCCGATTGAATCCGCATTCGGCTTGCTGAAGCTTAACCCAAAACCATTCTCCCTAAATTCTCACCACAATTGCCGCTGCCTCCGTGTTCGTGTCGGATTCTGTGGTCAGAACTGTGCGGTTCTGAGTTGACATAAAACCTCTGATTTGAGAGGAATTTGCAGTGGTGCTAATTATAAGTTTCGTGCAGAAGGTAATTAAGAGCCCTTTGATTTTTGAAGTGCTTTGAAAGGGCTCATAATTAATCCCACTTGCTGCAATACAGAGTGACAGAGGAAATTGCTTCGTATCTACCCTTGGAGCAGCTGTTTCTTCTGAGTCGAAAACTCCTCGTCAGTCAAAATGCCTCGCTCTTTCAGGGCTGCAAGCTTTTCAAGCTCATCCGCTACAGAAACATTATCTTGAGGTGGTGCTGCTACGGTATTGGAGCGAGCAATAGCTTTGATCGACTCTAAATGCCGTTCATTTTCGGCAGCTACCTGAGCTTCCCGTGCAGACTCCTTATTCAAGTCACTCACGATCAGAGCGATAATCAGCCCGAGTAAAGGCGAGGTAATGACGGACAGTAGAGTAAAACCCCAAAAGCTACGTCCCTTCGAGCTTGCCAGCATACCTACCCCAGCTGACAACACTAACCAGAAAACAATAATCATGAATCCCAAGATCATCTCTCCTTGGCTTCTACAGCCTACAGTGGAATACAGATAGTAGCACGATGCTATCAGTGTCAAAAGCTATCAATCGCCAAGGCTAATGGGCGAAGAACCTGAATCTTTATGTCAACGAAGCCTTGTCTTTACCTCCAAGGTATCGCTTCCCTTTCGACCACTCTCATTCGGCATCCCTTCGCGGGAAAATGGGGTGTCACAAGTGGTGTTACGCGGCGTTGCTTTCAGCCCTTTTGCGGCAGGTAGGATGACACCCTTACTCCTTGACCATCATTCCTGAGCAAACCGCATCTCCCGGGTCTCACCCATCAACAGCGGCGCATTCGCCTCTGTCACCCCTCGGATGTAATCCCACAACAGCGTAATCCGCTTCAACTTCCTCAAATCCTCCCGGCAATACATCCAGAACTGCCGTGTCACCTCGATCTCCTCCGGCAACACCGTCACCAGCCGTGGGTCCTGTGCCGCCAGGAAGCATGGCAGGATCGCCAGCCCACGCCCCTGCAACGCAGCCGTGTACTGCGCAATCACGCTGGTACTGCGCAAATGCGCGCTGGCGCTGGGGATCAGGTTGGCCAGGTACAGCAGCTCAGAACTGAAAGCCAGGTCGTCCACGTAGCTGATGAACGGGTGCCTGGCCAGGTCCGCGATCTGCTGGATCGGTGCGTGGCTGTCCAGGTAGTCCTGGGTCGCGTACAGCCGCAAGCGGTAGTCGCACAGCTTGCAGCACACATAAGGGCCGTGTTCCGGCCGCTCCAGGGCAATGACGATGTCCGCCTCGCGCTTGGACAGGCTGATGAAGTGCGGCAGCGGCAGGATATCCACCGAAATCGCCGGGTAGGCATCGACGAAGTGGCTTAGCTGCGGGGTGACGAAGAAGCTGCCGAAGCCTTCGGTGCAGCCCATGCGCACATGCCCCGACAACGCCACGCCCGAGCCGGACACCTGCTCGCAGGCCATGTGCAGCGTGCTCTCGATCGACTCGGCATAACCCAGCAGGCGCTGGCCCTCGGCGGTGAGGACAAAGCCGTTGGTCCGGGATTTCTCGAACAGCAAGGTGCCCAGGGCCCCCTCCAGCGAGCTGATGCGCCGCGACACCGTGGTGTAGTCCACGCTCAGGCGCTTGGCCGCGCTGCTGGCCTTGCGGGTCCGCGCCACTTCCAGGAAGAACTTCAGGTCGTCCCAGTTGAGCGCGCTCAGGGATGTGAGGTCTTTTTGCATGATGATCCGGTTTTTTTGTGCGTTCTTGTTGGATGTTTGCACATCTATACTCGAAACAAGCCTCAGGACGCCACCTCGCGTTTGCACGGCGCTGGCGATCTCGTCCCGACAATAATTCCAAGGAGAACGCAGATGAACGCACCGCAGTCCCCTAACCAGACCAAAATCGAACAGGTCAAGCTGCTGATCGACGGCCAATGGGTCGAGTCCAGGACCACCGAATGGCGCGACATCGTCAACCCAGCCACCCAAGAGGTACTGGCGCGCGTACCGTTCGCCACCATCGAAGAAGTCGACGCGGCCGTGGCCGCTGCCCAACGTGCCTTCCAGACCTGGCGCAACACGCCGATCGGCGCGCGCATGCGCATCATGCTCAAGCTGCAGGCGCTGATCCGCGAACACACCAAACGCATCGCCCAGGTTCTCAGTGCCGAGCAGGGCAAGACCCTGGCCGACGCCGAAGGCGATATCTTCCGCGGCCTGGAAGTGGTCGAGCATGCCGCCTCCATCGGCACCCTGCAGATGGGCGAGTTCGCCGAGAACGTCGCCGGCGGCGTCGATACCTACACCCTGCGCCAGCCGATCGGTGTATGTGCCGGCATCACTCCGTTCAACTTCCCGGCGATGATCCCGCTGTGGATGTTCCCGATGGCCATCGTCTGCGGCAACACCTTCGTGCTAAAGCCGTCCGAGCAGGACCCGCTGTCGACCATGCTGCTGGTCGAGCTGGCGCTGGAAGCCGGCATACCGGCTGGCGTGCTCAACGTGGTGCACGGCGGCAAGCAAGTGGTGGATGCCATTTGCACCCACAAGGACATCAAGGCGATTTCTTTCGTCGGCTCTACCGAAGTGGGCACCCACGTGTACAACCTGGGCAGCCAGCACGGCAAGCGCGTGCAGTCGATGATGGGCGCCAAGAACCACGCGGTGGTGCTGCCCGATGCCAACCGCACGCAAACCGTCAACGCGCTGGTCGGTGCTGCCTTTGGTGCAGCAGGCCAGCGCTGCATGGCCACTTCGGTGGCAGTGCTGGTGGGCAAGGCTCGCGAATGGCTGCCAGATATCAAGGAAGCGGCCAGCAAGCTGAAGGTCAATGCCGGTTGCGAGCCAGGCACCGATGTCGGCCCGGTGGTTTCCAAGCGCGCCAAGGAGCGTGTGCTGGGCCTGATCGAAAGTGGCATCAAGGAAGGCGCCAAGCTGGAGCTCGACGGCCGTGGCGTCCAGGTACCGGGCTACGAGCAAGGTAACTTCATTGGCCCGACCCTGTTCTCGGGCGTGAAGACCGACATGCAGGTTTACACCCAGGAAATCTTCGGTCCGGTGCTGGTGACCCTGGAGGTCGATACCCTCGATGAGGCCATCGCCCTGGTCAACGCCAACCCGTTCGGCAACGGCACCGGCCTGTTCACCCAGAGCGGCGCGGCAGCACGCAAGTTCCAGAGCGAAATCGACATCGGCCAGGTCGGCATCAATATCCCGATCCCGGTCCCGGTACCGTTCTTCAGCTTCACCGGTTCGCGTGGCTCCAAGCTCGGCGACCTCGGCCCGTACGGCAAGCAAGTGGTGCAGTTCTACACTCAGACCAAGACCGTCACCGCCCGCTGGTTCGATGACGACAGTGTCAACGACGGTGTGAACACCACCATCAGCCTGCGCTAAGGAGAGAGTCATGCGTATCGCATTCATCGGGCTTGGCAACATGGGCGCACCCATGGCCCGCAACCTGATCAAGGCCGGGCACCAACTGAACCTGTTCGACCTGAACAAGGCCGTGCTGGCCGAGCTGGCAGAACTGGGTGGGCAAATCAGCCCTTCGCCCAAGGACGCGGCGGCCAATAGCGAACTGGTGATCACCATGCTGCCGGCCGCTGCGCATGTGCGCAGCGTGTACCTGAGCGAGGATGGTGTGTTGGCGGGGATTCGCCCGGGCACGCCCACCGTGGATTGCAGCACCATCGACCCGCAGACTGCACGTGATGTGTCCAAGGCCGCAGCGGCCAAGGGCGTGGACATGGGCGATGCGCCAGTGTCCGGTGGCACTGGCGGCGCGGCGGCAGGCACCCTGACCTTCATGGTCGGTGCCAGCGCCGAGTTGTTCGCCACCCTCAAGCCGGTACTGGAGCAGATGGGCCGCAACATCGTGCACTGCGGTGAAGTCGGCACCGGGCAGATCGCCAAGATCTGCAACAACCTGCTGCTGGGTATCTCGATGATCGGCGTGTCCGAGGCTATGGCCCTGGGCAACGCGCTGGGCATCGATACCAAGGTGCTGGCGGGGATCATCAACAGTTCGACCGGGCGTTGCTGGAGCTCGGATACCTACAACCCGTGGCCGGGCATCATCGAGACTGCGCCCGCGTCGCGCGGGTACACCGGAGGGTTTGGCGCCGAGCTGATGCTCAAGGACCTGGGGCTGGCCACCGAGGCTGCACGCCAGGCGCATCAACCGGTGATCCTGGGGGCCGTGGCCCAGCAGCTGTACCAGGCCATGAGCCTGCGCGGCGAGGGTGGCAAGGACTTCTCGGCAATCGTCGAGGGTTACCGCAAGAAGGATTGACGAGCGAGGACTTCATCGCGGGCCAGGCGGCCTTCCCTCTGTAACTGCGCACCAGAGGGAAGGGCGTCTGATCCGCGATTTTTTTTGCCCGGATGCCGGGCTCGGATCAGCTTGTAGGAGCAGCCTTGTGCTGCGAAGAGGCCTGATCCGGCCCGGCACATGTGTCGCCATGACTGGCCTCTTCGCAGCACAAGGCTGCTCCTACAGGGCTATGTGTGGTTTGTGGAATCAGGCAAAGACAAAGTACTTACGCACGGTCTCGACCACTTCCCAGGTGCCTTTCATCCCTGGTTCGATCACGAACACATCACCCGCTTTAAGATGCTTCGGCTCTTCGCCTTCCGGGGTGATGATGCAGTAGCCATCGAGGAAGTGGCAGAACTCCCACTTCTCGTAATTGACCTCGAACTTGCCCGGGGTGCAGATCCAGGTGCCCATGATCTTGCTGCCATCGGCCGACAGGTAGGCGTTGAGGTTGACGGTGTGCGGATCGCCGCCGATGCGCTTCCACTTGGTGGCGTCCACGACCGGCGTCGGGCAGGTTTCGCGCAGGACGGTGATGAAATCGGACATGGCACAACTCCTGGTGACTGGCTGAATGACTCGTCACCATAGGGCCATTGGCCGAGCCGCAGTTGCCTGGGCTCGACGTCCAGCTGTCTGGTCGCGCTATGCCAGGCGGTTGACCTCGACGGTGATGTGCGCCAGTTCCTCGTGTACGCCCAACGCTTTGCGCACGCTGTCGGCGCTGAGTTCGGCCCGGGCGGCCAGGCCGAGAATGCAGGCGTATTGGTCCTTGCCCACGCGCCACACGTGCAGGTCGGTGATGCAGGTCGGCACCGGCAGTTGCGCAACCACCTCGCGGATTTCTTCCACGACCGGCGCGTCCATCTCTGCATCCAGCAGCACCCGCCCGGTATCGCGCAGCAGCCCGCGGGCCCACAACGCCACCAGCAGCGCACCGACCAGGCCCATGACCGGGTCGAGCCAGCCTGCGCCCCAGTACTTGCCTGCCAGCAGGGCGACGATAGCCAGCACCGAAGTCGCGGCGTCGGCCATAACGTGCAGGTAGGCCGAGCGCAGGTTCAGGTCGTGGTGGTGGTGGCCGTGGTCATGGTGATGGTCGTGGCCATGGTGGTGATGATCGTGATGGTGATGGTCGTCACGCAGCAGCCAGGCGCAGATCAGGTTGACGGCCAGGCCCACTGCGGCGATGAAGATCGCCTCGTCATAGTGGATCGGCCCCGGTGCCAGCAGGCGCTCCACCGACTGGAATGCCATCAGCCCGGCCACGCCCAGCAACAGAAGGGCGCTGGAGTAGCCGCCGAGAATCTCGATCTTCCAGGTGCCGAAGGCAAAGCGCCGGTCGCCGGCATAGCGCCGTGCGGCGGCGTAGGCCAGCAGCGACAGGCCCAGGGCCAGGGCGTGGGAGCTCATGTGCCAGCCGTCGGCCAGCAATGCCATGGAATTGAAGAACCATCCCCCGGTAATTTCCGCCACCATCATCACGGCTGTCAGCCACACGGCCAGGCGCGTCCTGCGCTCGGCGCCCAGGTTGCTGGTATGGAACTGGTGGCTGTGCTGCCAGCGGTCTGAGGTTTGTGTCGCCATGGTTTATCATGCTCCCGGAACATCGAGAAATATACTATACCCCAGTATACCTAGCATGGTGTGAAGCCCAATGGCACATACTCTGAAGAGCAAGAAGCAGCTGCTGACCCGCGTGCGCAAGATCAAAGGCCAGGCCGCCGCCCTGGAGACAGCGCTGGAGCAGGACAAGGACTGCCTGGCTATCCTGCAGCAGATCGCCGCCGTGCGCGGTGCGGTGAACGGGCTCATGGCCGAAGTGATGGAAGGGCATATCCGCGAACACCTGGTGGCGGACGGGCTGAGTGCCGAGGAGCGGCAGGACGAGGCGGACAAGGTGGCGACGTTGCTGCGGTCGTACCTCAAGTAGCAGACCGGCGGCACCGATACCCTAGGGGGGTAAAGTTCAAGGCGAACACGTTCTACGCCCACCAATACCGCACAAAGTGGAAAAACACCGGCGCGGCAAAGCACACCGAATCCATGCGGTCGAGCATACCGCCGTGGCCTTCGATCATGTGCCCCCAGTCCTTCACCCCACGGTCGCGCTTGATCGCCGACATCACCAGCCCGCCGAAGAAGCCCATGGCGTTCACCGCCAACGCCATCAGCGCGGCCTGCCAGAAGGTGAACGGGGTGATCCAGCACAGCAGGGCGCCGATCAGGGTGGCCAGTGCCACTCCGCCGGCGAGGCCTTCGACGGTCTTGGATGGCGACAGGTTGGGCGCTACCTTGTGCTTGCCGAACAGCTTGCCGCACACGTACTGCAGCACGTCGCTGATCTGCACCACCAAGATCAGCCAGGCAATCAGCAGCAGGTTGCGGCCCTCGTAACCCGGGATGTCCAGGGTCATCAATGCCGGTACCGACGACACGCAGTACACCGCGATCATCAGCCCCCACTGCACCTTCGAGGCGCGCTCGAGAAAGCGCGTGGTGTCACCGCCGAAACTGGCCAGGATCGGCAGTAACAGGAACAGGTACACCGGGATGAAGATGCTGAACAGCCCGTACCAGTCCATGGCGATCAGCACGTACTGCACCGGCAGCGCCACATAGAACGCCGCCACCAGCGCCGGGTAGTCGCTGCGCCGGGTCGGGGTGAGCGTCATGAACTCGCGCAAGGCATAGAACGATACGCCGTAGAACAGCACGATCACGCCGTACTTGCCGAACAGGAAGGCGATGCCGATCACCAGCACCATCACCCACCAGGCGTTGATGCGGGCGTTGAGGTTGTCGATCACCGCGTGCGGTGCCGGGCCGGCGCGCCATTTGAGCAGGCGGCCGATCACGCTGGCGAGCAGCAGCAGGGCGCCGATGCCGGCGAACAGGGAAAGGGTGTTGTCATCCATCTCAGGCATCCTTGGGGGCCAGGTTCAGCAGGGCTTGGCTGGCCCGCTCGAGAAAGGCTTGCTTGCTTTCATCCGCCTGCAGGTGCAGCGGCTCGCCAAAGCTCAATGTGCACAACAACGGCAATGGCAAGGCACGACCCTTGGGCATTACCCGGTTGAGGTTGGCGATCCATACCGGCACCAGTTCGACCTCTGGGTTGGCTGCTGCCAGGTGGTAGAGCCCGCTCCTGAACGGCATCAGCGGCTCGTCGCCGAGATTGCGAGTGCCCTCCGGGAAGAAGATCAGCGAGTCGCCCTGGGCCACGGCTTCGAGGATCGGTTGCAGCGGGCTGCCCTGGCCGGCGCTGTGTTGTCGGTTGATCAGCACTCCATTGAAGACCTTGCGGATGAGAAAGTCGCGAATACCCGGCTTGGCCCAGTAGTCGGCGCCGGCTACCGGACGGGTACGCTTGCGCAGCGGTTGCGGCAGCGAGGCCCACAGCAGTACGAAGTCGCCATGGCTGCTGTGGTTGGCGAAATACAGGCGCTGCACCGGCAGCGGCGTGCAGCCCAGCCACAGGGCGCGGGCGCCGGTGATCAGGCGGGCGGCGGAAGTGATGAGGTAGGCGGTCAGGTTGGCGAGCATGGATCGGTAGTCATCCCTTCAAAGGCAGTGTCAGCAGGGCAGCCAGGGCCAGCGATAGCTGCAGGCCCAGGCAAACTGCCTGACGGCGCAACAGGGCCAGGGCGGCCTGACTGCGGGCAGGCCAGGCGCGGGAGTCGGCGGCCTGCGGTTTGAGATTCAGCTCGTACAAGGCTCGGTCTAGGGCCAAGGTGTCCGCCGCCAGGTCGCGGCTGGCGGCGAGATGGGCGAACAGTTGGGCATCGATGGCCACACGGATGGCCCAGTACTTGTGCAGCACGCCCAGTACCAGCAGCGCAATGCACAGCAGGCTGGCCAGCGGTAGTAGTCGCACACCCAGCAAGGGTGCCAGGCCGTAGGCCAGGGCCAGCAGGGTGAGGCCGTCCGACAGGCGTTCCAGTTGTTTGCCACGGCCCAGCAGGCTGGCCACCACGTACAGCGTCATGGTTGTGTCCCTAGCTGTTGCAAGGCCTGGCGGTGTGCGCTGCGCAGGACCACGCCGGGGCGGGCCTTGCGGATCAGCGCCTCGGCCTGGCGAGCATCGGTGCAGCGGCCCGTGAGCACCAGCCAGGCGGCCACGGCGCTGGCACTGCGCGAATAGCCCAGGGCGCAACAGACCAGCACCGGGCCTTGGGAGCGCAGGCGTTCGATGGCGATGGCGGCCTGGTGCAGCAATGGGCTTTCCGGGGCGATCAGGTCCAGGGTAGGAAAACATGCGTAGCCAATGGCGGCCGCGACCTGTGCGGGAGCGGCGCTGTTCTGAACATGACACGGTAGCTCAGCGCACAAATCGACCACCCCAGCGAACTGCGCGCCATGCCCTGGAACGCGCCCAAGGTACACGCCATCACACACTTCATCGGCCTGCGGGTGCCGCCAGGTCCACAACCGCGAGTTGGCCCACGCCCCAATCAGGTACGGTGCCAGCAGCCAGCTGGCTGCATTCGACAAGCGCCCATCGGCGCCTTTCTGAAACCCGCCTGCGCCGAGCACGCCATAGTTCAGCGCCACCAAAGCCAGCGACACGGCCGGCCAGGTCAACCACAGCCAGGCGCCGCCCAGCGTAACGGCAGGCACTGCGCACAGCAGCCCACCCACTGTATAGAACAACGCCAACCGCCAGCGCTTGGCATCCCGCGCAAGGTGCACCTGCTGCCAGGGCAGTTGCCCCCGATATGGCCACAACCAGACGCAGACGAACCCCACCAATGCCCCTGTCGGCACATCGATGAAATGGTGCTGCCAGGTGGTCAGCACCGACACCCCTATCAGTGCCATCCAGCCGTGCATCAGCCAACGCCAGGGCTGGCGCTGCACGTGCCGGGCAAACATCGTCCATATGATCACCAGCAGGGCAATATGCAGTGAAGGCGCCTGGTTGAACGGCTTGTCGAAGCCCATCAGCACATCGAACATCCAGCCGAACACCCCGCCCAGTTCCGGCCGCTCGAAGGTGAAGCGCAGCGGCCAGAGCAGGAAGCAGCTGACGCTGATCAGCTGCGCGCAGAGCAGCGCCAGCGCGTGCCGGTCCATTTCCTGGCGCGTGCGCGGCAGCAGGAAGGACAAGCCGTAGAGCAGGTCGATCGACCAGTACGGGATGATCGTCCACGGCCACAGCGGCATGCGGCTTTCCCAGCCGAACACCAGGCTGCCGACATCGCTGCGCCCGGCCGTGTAGTTGTTCGCCAGCCCGTAGCTGAGGAAAAACAGCGGCCCCAGCAGCAGAAGCCAGAATACGCCCCGACGGATCAGCCCGGGTTCGCGTGATGGGCTCATTCAGCGCACCCGTTGTGCCAGGCTGACGCTGAAAATGCCCCATTCATCGATGCGCTGGGCCAGCTTGCGGAACCCCGCCGCTTCTACCAGCTGGTCCATTTCGGCCTGGCTGCGGCGGCGCATCACCCAGGCCTCGCCGCCGCGGTGGCTGGTGAGGGCGCGGGCGATCATTTCCAGTTGCGGGTGCCACGGCTGGCCGGTGTAGACCAGGTAACCGCCATCTTCCAGCGCATCGGCCAGGCCGGCCAGCGAGTTGCCTACCAACTGGTTGCTGGCGAACAGTTCGTACAGGCCGGAGACCACGGCCAGGGTCGGCGGTTGTTCCAAGGTGGCCAGGCTCTTGCGGTCGAAGGCATCGCCCTGGACGAAGCGGGCGATGTCGGCCAGGCCCTTTTCGGCAATCAGTGCGCTGCCTTGCTGCACGTTCAGGTCGCTGTAGTCGCGCAGCAGGATCGAGTCCGGCAGCTGTTCGAGTTCCTGCAGGGCCTCGAGGATGTAGCGGCCATGGCCGGCGGCGATATCGACGATGTGCACCGGCCGCTGCTGTTCGCGCAGGCGGGCGATGGCCAGGCGCAGCAGTTCCTCTACGTGCAGCTTGCGTTGGCGGATGCCGCGCCAGCCGATCGCGCCAAGGTAGTTCTGGTCGACCAGGCGGCCGAGCTTGCCTTTGCCGGTCGGCCGGTTGCGATACACGTAGTCCAGGGTACTGCCCGAATCGAAACCGGTATCGAAACCCAGCTTCACACCTTCGGACAGCCCCTTGCCCAGGCGCAGCCCGGCGCGGGTAGCGCGCCAGTAAAGGTCGCGGGGCGAGTTGCGCGGCAGCGGTGCGGCCAGGCTTTCGGCCTCGGCGCAGCTGGCGCCGGTCCTGTCGGCATCGAGCAGCGACGGCAGGGAGGCGGGGCTGGCGAAGCAATGTTCGACGAACCGCTCGATACGCCGCAAGGCATGGGCTCGATCACGCTCGCCAAGGGTGTCGTGGAAGAAGCCTGGCAGGATGTGCATTTCCTTGCGCGTACTGCCCAGGCGTTCGAAGAAGCGTTCCTGCGGCTGGCGTTCGACCACGAAGTCGGCACCGGACACCAACAGTTGGGTCGGCAGCTGGATGGCCTGGGCATCCGCCACCACCCGGTCGGCGGCTTCGTACAGGCCGAGCAGCATGGTTACCGAAATCGGCCGGCTGATCAGCGGGTCGGCCACATATGACATGACCCGTTCGGGGTCGTGGGTGAGCAGGCGAGGCTTTACGTAGCTGTTGACGAAGAAGTTGCCGCGCAGGCCCTTCAGCAGTTTCAGGCCGGGGCGGGCGAACGGCACGTACAGTTTGACCTTGAACGCTGGCGAGGCCAGCACCAGGCAGCGCACCTTCGGCGCGTAGTCGTGGGCCCAGGTGGCGACCAGCACGGCCCCGACGCTCTGCGCCAGCACCACCAGGTCCTGTTCGGCAATGCCGTGGTGGGCCCGGATGTGCTCGATGAAGGTCTGCACATCGCGCACGCTGGTGGCGAACCCCGGGCTGTCGCCGCGCGCGCCCGGCGACTGGCCGTGGCCCCGGGCATCCCAGGCGAAGAAATCGTAGCCCGGCATGTCCAGCTCATCGGCCAGGTGGGCCATGCGCCCGCCGTGTTCGTGGCCGCGGTGGAACATCACCACGGCCCGGCGTGGCTGGTATTGGTTACGGGTGGCAGGCCAGTGACGGTAGTGCAGCTCGACGCCGTCATGGGTGGAGAAGTGCAGTGCTTGCGCTTGGCGCATGGTCGACATCCTTTTACGACGGCAGTGGGCTCAGCGGGCTTCGGCCAGCCCCTGACGAACCCGGTTGTAGAGGGTATAGAGCGAGAGTGCGAGGATGACCAGCAACAAGCCGTTGATCCAGGCGCCGTTCAGCAGGCCAAATGCGACACCGGTACCTAGCACGCCGAAGGCGAAGGCCCGGTCGCTCTTGCCCATTGGGCCGTCGTAACGCCGTGAGGCGCCGGCCAGCGGGCCCATGACACCGGCGTATTCGCTGAAAGTGGCGCTGAGCACCACGAGTACGACCAAGGTTGGCGACACACCGGCCAGCAGGGCGAAGGGCAGGTACAGCCCGGCATCGGCGATCACGTCGCACAGTTCGTTGAGGTACGCGCCCAGGGTAGATTGCTGGCCGAACTCCCGGGCGAGCATGCCGTCAACCGCGTTCAGTGCCATGCGCAGCAGCATCCAGACCGGCACCAGAATGAACAGCCAGGTGAGATGGGGCAGGGCAGCCAGCAGCAGGCCCAGCAGGATTGACAGCAGGGCGGCGGCAATGGTGACCTGGTTGGCGGTGACTCCGCGGTCATAGAGGCGCTGGACAGCAGGACGGAGCATGGCCTGGAAGCGCGGTTTGAGCTGGTAGATCGATGCCACTGGAAAGTCCTTTTCGGTGGTGCGATGGGAGGATTGTGTGCGAGCGGCCGAAAAAATGCACTTACTGTGTGGGAGCGGCCTTGTGTCGCGAAAGGGCTGCGCAGCAGCCCCGGCAATCTCTGCTGCGGAGCTGAAAACCTGGGGCCGCTTCGCGCCCCTTTCGCGACACAAGGCCGCTCCCACATCGACCGCATGGGCTTCAGATCATACGCAGTGCAGGCAACATACTGATCGTGTCAGTGGGTGAGGGTGGTCACCAACCCTGCGGCATACCCCGGCAATGCCGCAAAGTCGCGCGCGCATACCAGCAACTGGCGATTGGCCCATGGTTCCGTCAGGGCCACCCAGTGCAACGGCAACACCCCTTGCCAACGCTTCACTGCAGCCAGCGGCACAATCCCCACTCCGGCTCCGCCCGCAACCATGCGGATCACGCCATCGAACCCTTCGGCACGCACTCGAACCCGCATGCGCCGCCCCTCGCGCAGTGCCTGCTCTTCCAGGTACAACGCCAGTGCACTGCCAGCCCCCAGGCCGACATAGCCATGGGCCAGGCTATCGATGAAGCTCGGCGCGACCTCGTTGGCCAGCGGGTGGCGCTGCGGCGTTACCAGCACCAGCGGGTCTTCGCGAAACGGCCGGGTCTGCAGGTGCGCGCTGGGTGCGGCGGTCGAAACGATGCCCAGGTCTGCCATGCCCTGGGTAATCGACTGCACGATGCGCAGGCTCGGCAACTCCTGCACATCCACGCTGACCCCAGGGTTTGCAGCCAGGTAGCCGGCCAGCAGTTCCGGCAGGTACTCCGTGAGCGCCGCCGTGTTGCACAGCAGGCGCACCTGGCCCTGCTGCCCTTGCGCGTACTGGCTCAGGTCGAACTGCAGGCGTTCGACCTGCTGCGTTATCAGCCGGGCATGCTGTAGCAGTGCCTGGCCTGCCGCGGTTGGCTGCACGCCACGGCGGTTGCGTTCCAGCAAAGGGATGCCCAGCGATGCCTCCATGGCGCGGATGCGTGCACTGGCTGCTGCCAGCGACAGATGGCTGCGGCCGGCACCGGCGGTGATGTTGCCGCACTCCAGGGTGTGCTGGAAAAGCCTGAGGTCGATCAGGTCGAAATGCATGTGGCTCTGTCCTGGCAAGAGTCTGGCTGAGTATATGGCAGATTTTCAGCCCGGCCGGCGCACGCCATCATCGGCCCATGGATACCTTGCTCGCTTTTTACCAGAACATTGGCCCAGCGCTGTCGCTGCTGGTGATACTGACCTTCCTGCTGGCCGGTGCGGTGAAGGGGGTGATCGGCCTAGGCCTGCCGACCATCGCCATGGGCCTGCTGGGCCTGGCTATGTCACCGGCGCAGGCTGCGGCATTGCTGATCGTGCCTTCGACCCTCACGAACTTGTGGCAGCTGGCCAGTGGTGCGCACCTGCGGGGCTTGCTGGTGCGCCTGTGGCCAATGCTGGTGTTGATTTTCGTTGGCACCTTGCTGGGCAGCGCCTGGCTGGGGATCGACAGCGGCCCTTGGGCCGTGCATGCACTGGGCGCGGCCTTGGTGCTGTATGCGCTGTACGGGCTGGTCGGCCCGGGCTTGCGCCTGGCGCCGGGGCGGGAGCGTTGGCTGGGGCCGCTTTGCGGGCTGGTTACGGGCGTGATCACGGCTGCGACCGGGGTATTCGTGATACCGGCGGTGCCCTACCTGCAGAGCCTGGGGTTGAGCCGGGAACAGATGATCCAGGCCCTGGGCCTGTCGTTCACGGTTTCGACCCTGGCCTTGGCCGTTGGCCTGGCCGGGCAGGATGCCCTGGGTGGCCAGGCACTGGGTGCCTCGCTGCTGATGCTGGCGCCGGCCTTGCTCGGCATGCTGGCTGGCCAGTGGCTGCGTCAGCGCATCAGCGCGCTGCTGTTCAAGCGCTGTTTCTTCATCGGCCTTGCCGCACTCGGCGGCCATCTGCTGATCAGCGGTTAGCGCTTGATGCGCTGAGCATGTCGATCATCTGTATGTCGAAATCGCGTTCCAGGTAGTCCATGCGTTTTTCGAAGAACTCGGTCATGTGCGGCAGGGCCGAATGCACATCCAGCGCGGCCTTGTCGGCCCAGACCTCGAAGAACACGAACAGGCTCGGGTCCTGCTTGTCGCGCAGCATGTGGTACTCGATGCAGCCCGGTTCCTGGCGGCTTGGCTCGACGTAGGCGCGGAACAGGGTTTCGAACGCTTCGGCCATTTCCGGGCGAGTCTTGGCTTTGAGGATGAAGGCGTACTGCTCACTCATGGGTCGCTACTCGTTGATGGGAGGTGACGCGATTCTAAAGCAAAAATGTATTGTTAATTCGTGACTTCAGGGCAATTGTATTTTGCCCATGCATTACTATATCCCGCGCCCGCGAGCCTCTAATCTGCCGGCCTGAATTTTCCGCGAGGCCCGTATGAAGAAGATCCTTTTGCTCAACGGTGGTAAACAGTTCGCTCACTCTGACGGTCGCCTCAACGCGACCTTGCACGAAGCGGCCATCGCTCACCTGGACCGGGCCGGTTTCGATGTGCGCCAGACTTTCATCGACGGTGGTTACGACGCCCAGGAAGAGGTGGAGAAGTTCCTCTGGGCTGATGTGGTGATCTACCAGATGCCCGGCTGGTGGATGGGCGCGCCATGGACCGTGAAGAAGTACATCGATGAGGTATTCACCGCAGGCCACGGCAGCCTGTATGCCAACGACGGCCGTACCCGTGCGGACCACTCGCAAAAGTATGGCAGCGGTGGCCTGGTGCACGGCAAGCAGTACATGCTTTCGCTGACCTGGAATGCACCGCAGCAGGCATTCGACGACCCGAGCGATTTCTTCGAGGGCAAGGGGGTGGATGCGGTGTACTTCCCGTTCCACAAGGCCAACCAGTTCCTTGGCATGACCGGGCTGCCGACCTTTTTGGCGGTGGATGTGATGAAACGGCCGGATGTGCCGACTGCCTTGGCGGCCTATGAGGCGCACCTGGACAAGGTATTCGGCAAGGCACGGTAAGGTTCTACCTGTGCCGGCCTCTTCGCGGGTAAACCCGCTCCCACAGGTACTCCACAGTCTTTGAGAACCGTGCAGCACTTGTGGGAGCGGGTTCCCCCGCGAAGAGGCCCGTACAGGCACCGCTGGACTTGGCCTCGACAAGCGGCTATCTAATCCCTGCAGAGACCAACCACAGGCGCAGATGTGAAAACCCGATCCGAAGAACTCCAGGTATTCGTTGCCGTCATCGACAGCGGCTCGATTTCCGCCGCTGCCGAGCAGATAGGCCAGACCCCGTCCGCCGTCAGCCGTACCCTGTCGCGCCTTGAAGGCAAGCTGGGCACCACGCTGGTCAACCGCACCACCCGGCGCATGGACCTGACCGAGGAAGGCCGCTTCTTCCTCGAACGCGCGCGCCTGATCCTGGAGCAGATGGACGAGATGGAAGAGCGCCTGTCGATGAATCGCCAGACCCCTACCGGGCGCCTGCGCATCAACGCCGCTGCACCGTTCATGCTGCATGCCATCCTGCCGTGGATCGGCGAGTTTCGCCGCCAATACCCTGGCATCGAACTGGAACTCAATACCGACGACCTGATCATCGACCTGCTGGAGCAGAGCACCGATGTGGCGATCCGCATCGGCGAACTGGCCGACTCCAGCCTGCACGCGCGCAGCCTTGGGTGCAGCCCGGTACAAGTGCTGGCCAGCCCGGCCTACCTCGAGCAGCACGGCACGCCGCAGCGGGTCGAGGACCTGGCCAGCCACTGCCTGCTCGGCTTCAGCCAGCCCGAATCGCTCAACCAATGGCCACTGCGCCATGCCCAGGGTGACCGCTGGAGCATCCGCCCGGCGCTGATCGCCTCCAGTGGCGAGACCCTGCGCCAACTGGCGCTGGCCGGCGAGGGCATCGTCAGCCTGTCGCACTTCATGACCCACGAGGACATCCGCACCGGGCGCCTGCAAGTGCTGCTGAGCGAAGCCAACAACGGCTACCGCCAGCCGATCCATGCGGTGTACTACCGCAACACCCAGCTGGCGCTGCGTATCCAGTGCTTCCTCGATTTCATCCAGCGCAAGTTGGCAATGTACGCCAGCTGAGTTGCCTGAACACGACAGATCCTGTCCACAGGCGGCGAAACTTCCTGCGGTTGATTGCACAGTCGAAGCGCTTCGGCCTTACTGACTGCTCAACAAAAACAACACCAAGGAAGTGTCATGCGTATTGCTCCGTTCCAGTACCTGGCTCTCGCAGCCGCGATCCTGAGCTGTTCCTCGGTTCATGCCGCCAACCTTGAGGGCGGTGCGGTGGCCGCGCCCGATCAATATGCTGCACAGGTGGCAGCCGACATCCTCAAGAAAGGCGGCAACGCGGTGGATGCTGCAGTGGCCACGGCTTTTACCCTGGCGGTGACTTATCCCGAGGCCGGCAACATCGGTGGTGGCGGGTTCATGACCCTGTTCGTCGACGGCAAACCCTACTTCCTCGACTACCGCGAAGTCGCGCCCCAGGCCGCCACGCGCAACATGTACCTGGACGAAAAGGGTGAGGTCATCGAGAACCTCAGCCTGGTCGGGGCACGCGCTGCTGGCGTACCGGGCACGGTGATGGGGTTGTGGGAGGCACACCAGAAGTTCGGCAAGCTGCCCTGGAGCGAGCTGCTGACCCCGGCCATCGGCTATGCGAAAAACGGCTTCAAGGTGGCGGCAAAGCAGTACCAATACCGCAACGATGCCCAAGGCATGTTCAAGACCGCGACCAATTTCAACGACTACTTCGGAAACATGAAGGTCGGCGAGCTGTTCAAGCAACCGGAAATGGCCCAGACTCTGGAACGTATCGCCGACAAGGGCGTGAGCGAGTTCTACCAGGGCAAGACCGCCGACCTGCTGGTGGCGCAGATGCAAGCCGACAAGGGCCTGATCACCAAGCAGGACCTCAAGGACTACAAGGCAGTATGGCGTGAGCCGATGGCCGTGAGCTGGCGTGGCAATGTGGTGTACACCGCGCCACCGCCAAGCTCCGGTGGTGTCGCCCTGGCACAGCTGCTGGGCATCAAGGAAAACCGCGCGGCGGACTTCAAGGGTGTGGCGCACAACTCGGCGCAGTACATACACCTGTTGGCCGAGATCGAGAAGCGCGTGTTCGCCGACCGCGCCGACTACCTTGGTGACCCAGGCTTCACCAAAGTGCCGGTGGATCAGCTGGTGGCCAAGGACTACCTGGCCAAGCGCGCCGCGCAGGTCAACCCGAAGGCCATTTCAGACACCGACAAGGTCAAGCCTGGCCTGGAACCGCACCAGACCACGCACTTCTCGATCGTAGACAAGCAGGGCAATGCGGTCAGCAACACCTACACCCTCAACCTCGACTACGGCAGTGGTGTGGTGGTGAAAGGCGCCGGCTTCCTGCTCAACGACGAGATGGACGATTTCAGCGCCAAGCCGGGGGCGGCGAACGCCTTTGGTGTGGTTGGCGGCGATGCCAATGCCATCGCCCCGGGCAAGCGCATGCTGTCGTCCATGAGCCCCAGCCTGATGACCCGCGATGGCAAGGTCGAGCTGGTCATCGGTACACCGGGTGGCTCGCGGATCTTCACCTCGATCTTCCAGGTGATGAACAACCTGTACGACTACGGCATGCCGCTGGACAAGGCAGTGGCGGCGCAGCGCGTGCACCATCAGTTGCTGCCCAAGGACACCATCTACTTCGACAGCTATGCGCCGCTGACCGGGCCGGTGGCCGATGAACTGAAGAAGATGGGCTATGTGCTGGAGGACCAGGGCTGGGAGATGGGGGATATCCAGGCGATCCGGGTTGATGGGACGAAGCTGGAGACCGCTTCGGATCCGCGTGGGCGTGGGGTAGGGATGATCGTCAAGTAATACCTGTTCCATCGCTGGGAGGGCTTTGCCCTCCTATCGCGACACAAGGCCGCTCCCACAAAGACCTGCGTACGCCGATCAATGTGGGAGCGGCCTTGTGTCGCGATGGGCCGCAAAGCGGCCCCAGATTCCAGGATCAGACGCGGAACTGGCTGACCAACGTCTGCAACTGCCCACCCAACCGCGCCAGCTCCACGCTGGACGCCGCCGTCTCGTCACTGGCCGCCGCCGTCTGCTCCGACACATCGCGCACATTCAGGATGCTGCGGCTGATCTCCTCCGCCACCGCACTCTGCTGCTCCGCTGCTGCGGCGATCTGCTGGTTCATCGACTGGATGCTCGACACCGTGCTGGTGATGCTCTCCAGCGAGGCCCCGGCCTTGCGCGCCAGCTCGACGCTGCTGTCGGTCAGGGTTCGGCTGCCGTGCATGGCCGTAGCCACTTGCTGGGTCCCATGTTGCAGGCTGGCGATCAGCTCTTCGATCTCTTCGGTGGATTTCTGTGTGCGCTGGGCCAGGCCGCGCACTTCATCGGCGACCACGGCAAAACCACGGCCGGCCTCGCCGGCACGCGCCGCCTCGATCGCTGCGTTCAGCGCCAGCAGGTTGGTCTGTTCGGCCACCGACTTGATCACGTCCATCACGCTGCCGATCTTCTGGCTTTCCTGCTGTAGCAGGTTCATGGCTTCGGTGGATCGGTGCATGTCTTCGGCCAGGCGCTCGATCTGGCCAATCGCTTCGCCCACCACGCGGTCGCCGGCACGGGCTTCGTCATCGGCGCCGGTGGCGGCATGCGAGGCCTGTTCGGCATTGCGTGCCACTTCCTGAACGGTAGCGGCCATTTCGTGCATGGCGGTGGCAACCTGGTCGGTCTCGACCTTCTGGCTGTTGGCGCCGGCGCTGGTCTGCTCGGTCACAGCCGACAATTCCTCGGCAGCGCTGGCGATCTGGGTGACGCCGTCGCGGATGCCGCTGATCAGCTCGCGCAAAGTGGTGCCCATGCGGGCGATGCCTTGTTGCAGTACGCCCAGTTCGTCGCGACGGGTGACACGCAGGTGCTGGGTGAGGTCGCCGCTGGCGATCTTCTCCACTGCCACCATGGTGTCGCGCAGCGGGCGGGTGATCTGCCGGGTGATCAGCACTGCCGCCAGCACGCCGACCAGCAGCGCCAGCAGCGTGGCGATGGCCTGCAGGCTGCGGGCCTGGGTGCTCTCGATGTCACGGCGCTGCAGCTGGATCTGGTACAGCGCGTCGCTGCGCTTGACGATGTCGGCACCCTGCACGGTCATTTCGGCGCGCGCAGTGGTGATGTTGGCGACCGCATCGCGGAACTGGCGCACGGCGTCACGGTAGGCCAGCACCGAGCCCTCGAACTGTTGCAGGCGTGTGTCTTCAGCCGGCAGCTGGCGCTTGAGGTTGTCGATTTCGGCCAGGGCGGTGTCCAGCTGGCGCAGGGCGGCCTGCTCGTTGGCGGCGCTGTTTTCGGCAATGTAGCCGCGTACATCGATGCGCACCTGCAGCAGTTGCTGGCGGGCCTTGCTGATCAATTGATACTGGGCCAGGCGCACGCTGTCGGCTTCGGGGCGCGCCATGACTTCCTGGCTGAGAGCGTCCATGGCCTGGTCGGCGCGGCTGGCCGAACCGTCCATGGCCGTGCGCGCGGTGCGGGTGGCGTCGTAGCCCTGGCGCATCTTGTTCAGCGACACCTTGTAGGCGCTGATGGTCTCGCCCAGTTCACCCAGCAGCTTGATGTTTTCCGGGCTCTTGAAGGTGCTGGCCAGGTAGGCCTGCTGTTTGCTGAAGGCGTCCAGCTTGGTCTGGGTGTTGGCGGCGGCGGCATCGTCGCCGTTGGCGATCATGTACTGCAGGCGGGCAATGCGCAGGTCGGTCAGGTCCTTGTTGAGCTGGCCGATATCGCCCATCCAGTTGCTGCGGTCGATCAGGCTGCCCAGGCTGGTCCAGCCGGTCAGGGCCAGCAGGCCGGTGAGGATCAGTACCAGGCCAAAGCCCAGGCCGAGTTTGAGGTTGACGCTGATGTTGGCGAACCAGCTGTTCATGCACGCTCTCCAGAAGTTGTTTTCGCTCGCTTGATCTTCGATCGCCAGGCGTTGTTGTTCTGGATGCCCGCTGATTCGTGCAGGGGTTATCGGCAGTGATGTAGGAAGCTGAAACGCTTTTTCAGCAGATTTGTAACTGGCTTGATTGAGGGCTGCCTTGCAGCCCTTCGCGGGCGACGCGGTGGATGGCACCGGCTTTGCCGGTGTTCGCGGCTGAAGCCGCTCCCACAGGGATCGCGTCGGTTTGCGAAGTTATTCAAAGGTTGCGTGCACTGAAGGTATCGCAGCGGTTCACCTCACCCTCGGCAAACCCTGTCTTGAACCAGCGCACCCGCTGCGCCGAGGTGCCATGGGTGAACGAGTCCGGTACCACGCGTCCGCGGCCCTGCTGCTGCAGGCGGTCATCGCCAATGGCATTGGCCGCTTTCAGCGCCTCTTCGACGTCACCCGGTTCCAGCCAGTTCAGGCGCTTCTGGGCCTGGTAGGCCCATACCCCGGCCAGGCAGTCGGCCTGCAGCTCCTGGCGCACCAGCAGGCCATTGTCACCTTCCATGCGCTGCCCACTGCGGCGCGCGGCATCGACTTTGGCCGACACGCCCAGCAGGGTCTGCACGTGATGGCCGATTTCGTGGGCGATCACGTAGGCCTGGGCAAAATCGCCGGCTGCGGCGAAGCGGGTTTCCATTTCGCGGAAGAAAGACATGTCCAGGTAGACCCGTTGGTCTGCCGGGCAATAGAACGGCCCCACCGCCGCCGAGGCAAAGCCACAGGCCGAATTGACCTGGCCGCTGAACAGCACCAGCTTGGGGTCGCGGTACTGCTTGCCGCCCTCGGCGAACAGGGCTTTCCAGGTGTCTTCGGTATCGCCCAGGATCGAGGCGACGAACTCGGCCTGCTGGTCGTTGGCCGGCGGGGCTTTGCCGCCCGCGCTGCTGGGCGCCTGCTGTTGTTGCTGCTCCATCTGGCCGGCGAGCTGGCCAAGAATCTGCAGCGGGTCCTGGCCGGTGAGCCAGCCGATGCCGACAATCAGCAGCACCGCACCAAGCCCCAGCCCCTTGCCGCCGCCGAAACGCATGCCGCCGCCACCACCTTCGCCTCGGGCATCGACCACATTGTCGCTGCGTCGGCCTTTTCGCCAATCCATGAATGCTCTCCGGAGCGTGAAACAAGAAGACAAAGATTAGTCCACGACGGCGGCGAGTGTCAGGCCAAGATGCTTATGCATAACCAAATGGTTATGTTTGGTGTGGCTGATTTCAATATTCATTGCGCGCGACCTGCCTGAAACTGCATGTGGGAGCGGGCTTGCCCGCGAAAGGGTGTCAAATCACCCCCCGCGCATTTCCATAATTCCAAGAGAGGAAACCGGCATGCCCGCCCAGGACAACAGCCGCTTCGTGATCCGTGATCGCAACTGGCACCCGAAAGCCCTTACGCCTGACTACAAGACTTCTATTGCCCGCTCGCCACGCCAGGCATTGGTCAGCATCCCGCAATCGATCAGCGAAACCACCGGCCCGGACTTTTCCCACCTGGGCTTCGGCGCCCATGACCATGACCTGCTGCTGAACTTCAACAACGGCGGCTTGCCGATCGGCGAGCGAATCATCGTCGCCGGCCGTGTCGTCGACCAGTACGGCAAGCCTGTGCCGAACACCCTGGTGGAAATGTGGCAGGCCAACGCCGGTGGCCGCTACCGTCACAAGAACGACCGCTACCTGGCGCCGCTGGACCCGAACTTCGGTGGCGTCGGCCGTTGCCTGACCGACCGTGATGGCTACTACAGCTTCCGCACCATCAAGCCGGGCCCGTACCCATGGCGCAACGGCCCGAACGATTGGCGTCCGGCGCACATCCACTTCGCCATCAGCGGCCCGTCGATCGCCACCAAGCTGATCACCCAGCTGTACTTCGAGGGTGACCCGCTGATCCCGATGTGCCCGATCGTCAAGTCGATCGCCAACCCGCAAGCCGTGCAGCAGTTGATCGCCAAGCTCGACATGAGCAACGCCAACCCGATGGACTGCCTGGCCTACCGCTTCGACATCGTGCTGCGCGGCCAGCGCAAGACCCACTTCGAAAACTGCTGAGGACCCCGCCATGCCAATCGAACTGCTGCCGGAAACCCCTTCGCAGACCGCCGGCCCCTACGTGCACATCGGCCTGGCCCTGGAAGCGGCCGGCAACCCGACCCGCGACCAGGAAATCTGGAACCGCCTGGCCAAGCCGGACGCGCCCGGCGAGCATATTCTGCTGATCGGCCACGTGTATGACGGCAATGGCCACTTGGTGCGGGACTCGTTCCTGGAGCTCTGGCAAGCCGACGCCAACGGTGAGTACCAGGATGCCTACAACCTGGAAAACGCCTTCAACAGCTTTGGCCGCACGGCTACCACCTTTGACGCAGGTGAGTGGACGGCGCATACGGTGAAGCCAGGTGTGGTGAAAAACGCCGCCGGTGTGCCAATGGCACCGCACATCAACATCAGCCTGTTTGCCCGGGGGATCAACATCCACCTGCACACGCGTCTGTATTTCGATGACGAGGCCGAGGCCAATGCCAAGTGCCCGGTGCTCAACCTGATCGAGCAGCCGCAGCGGCGCGAGACCTTGGTGGCCAAGCGTTGCGAGGTGGACGGGAAGACGGCGTATCGCTTCGATATCCGTATTCAGGGGGAAGGGGAGACGGTGTTCTTCGACTTCTGAGTGAAGCCTGGGGCCGCTTTGCGGCCCATCGCCGGCAAGCCAGCTCCCACAGGGACTGCACAGGCCCTGAGAGCAGTGCGGTCGAGGTGGGAAGAGCTTCGTCATCGCCGACATT
>NZ_JBNRIJ010000043.1:25999-32823 GCF_053557675.1 Pseudomonas sp. XP1
CTCCATATGGTGGGTATAGGGGAACTGGTCAAACAACGCACATCGTTCGATGCGGTGGGTGTCCTGCAACTGGGCAATGTTCGCCGCCAGTGTCTCCGGGTTGCACGAGATGTACAGGATCCGCTCGAAACGCCGGGTCAGCTCGCAGGTATCCGGGTCCATCCCCGCCCGCGGCGGGTCGACGAACACTGTACCGAACTCGTAGCTCTTCAGGTCGATGCCTTCCAGCCGGCGGAATGGCCGAACCTCATTCAGTGCCTGGGTCAGCTCTTCTGCCGACAGGCGCACCAGCCGCACGTTATCCACAGCGTTCTCGTCGAGGTTGCTCAGCGCGGCATTGACCGACGTCTTGCTGATCTCCGTGGCCAGCACCTGGCGCACGCGGGTGGCCAGCGGCAGGGTGAAGTTACCGTTGCCGCAGTACAGCTCCAGCAGGTCGTCGTCGCGCTCGCCGATGGCCTCGAAGGCCCAGCTCAGCATCTTCTGGTTCACCGCGCCGTTGGGCTGGGTGAACGCGCCTTCCGGCTGGCGGTAGCTGAACACACGACCAGCGACGTCGAGTTTTTCCAGCGCGTAGTCACGGCCGATGACCAGGCGCTTGCCCTTGGAGCGGCCGATGATGCTCACGCCCAGCTCTTCGGCCAGCTGCTGTGCGGCCGTTTCCCAGGCCTCGTCCAGCGGGCGGTGGTAGCACAAGGTGACCATGGCATCGCCAGCCAGGGTGGTGAGGAACTCCACCTGGAACAGGCGGTTGCCCAGTTCTTCGCTGGCCTGCCAGGCTGCCTTCAGGCGCGGCATCAGTGCATTGATGCGCTGGCTGGCAATGGGGAAGTCGTCGATCAGGATCGCTTTGTGCTTCTCGCCCGGGGCGAACATGGCGTAGTGGCGCTGGCCATCCTCGCGCCACAGGCGGAATTCGGCGCGCAGGCGGTAATGCTCGCGCGGCGAGTCGAAAACACCCGGCTCCGGCGCGCCGAACGGCGCCAGCAGCTCGCGCAGCCGGGCCACCTTGGCGTCCAGCTGGGTGGTGTAGGAGGAGGGGTCGAAAGCAGCACTCATGCGTTGAACCAGCCCAGCTTGATGACGAACAGGATGGAAAGGATCACCAAGGCCGGATTCAGGTCGCGGTGGCGGCCGGAGATCAGCTTGACGGCGGTCCAGGAAATGAAGCCGAAGGCGATGCCGTTGGCGATCGAATAGGTCAGCGGCATGGCCAGGGCGGTCACTACCACCGGTGCGGCTTCGGTGACGTCGTCCCAGTTTATTTCTGCCAGGCCCGAGGCCATCAGCACCGCGACGAACAGCAGCGCCGGGGCGGTGGCGAAGGCCGGCACGCTACCGGCCAGCGGGGCGAAGAACAGCGCCAGCAGGAACAGCATGGCGACCACGATGGCGGTCAGGCCGGTACGGCCACCGGCGCTCACGCCCGCGGCGGATTCGATGTAGCTGGTGGTGGTAGAGGTGCCCAGCAGGGAGCCGGCCATGGCGGCGGTGCTGTCGGCGATCAGGGCGCGGCCCATCTTCGGCATGTGGCCGTCCTTGCCCATCAGCCCGGCGCGCTTGGCCACGCCGATCAGGGTGCCGGAGTTGTCGAACAGGTCGACGAACAGGAAGGCGAAGATCACGCTGACCAGGCCCACGTCCAGTGCGCCGGCGATGTCCAGCTGCAGGAAGGTCGGGGCCAGCGATGGCGGCATCGAGACCACGCCACCGAAAGGCGTCACGCCCATCAGGATCGAGGCGATGGTCACGGCGAGAATGCCGATCAGCACCGCGCCGCGCACTTTCAGCGACTCGAGGCCGACGATCAGGAAGAAGCCCAGGGTGGCGAGGATCGGTGCTGGCTGCTTGAGGTCGCCCAGGCCTACCAGGGTGGCTGGGTTGTCGACGACGATGCCTGCGTTATGCAGGGCGATCAGCGCCAGGAACAGGCCAATACCTGCGGCAATGGCCGAACGCAGCGGCAGCGGGATGCTGTTCACGATCCATTCGCGGATGCGGAAGATCGACAGCAGGAAGAACATCACCGCCGACAGGAACACCGCACCCAGTGCCACCTGCCAGGTGTGGCCCATGTGCAGGACCACGGTGTAGGTGAAGAACGCGTTCAGGCCCATACCCGGCGCCAGTGCGATCGGGTAGTTGGCGATCAGGCCCATGGTCACGGAGCCGATGGCCGCAGCCAGGCAGGTGGCGACGAAGATCGCGCCCTTGTCCATGCCGGTCTCGCCGAGGATGCTCGGGTTGACGAACAGGATGTAGGCCATGGCCAGGAAGGTGGTGACGCCCGCGAGAATCTCGGTGCGCACGTTGGTGTTGTGTGCTTTTAGTTGAAACAGCCTTTCCAGCATGCCCGCTCCCCGAGGCGCCCCCGGCGCCATGAATGTATCGACCCCATCAGCAAAGCACAGACCGTACCGGTTGCCGTGGTTTTGTGTGGGGCGGAAAAAAGCCGCGCATCATACCAGCATGCTTGGCGGGGGCCTATCGCCGTTGGGAATGGTTTCTCTATAGCCTGTACCGGCCCTTTCGCGGGCAAGCCCGCGAAGAGGCCGGCACAGGCGAGCGATCAACCGTTATGCAACCGGTCCCGCTTGGCCAGTGTGGGGAACAGTCTTATCCACACCCCAGTCACCACCAAAGTACCCACCCCACCCAGCACCACCGCCGGCACCGTCCCAAACCAGTGCGCCGTTACCCCCGATTCGAACTCGCCGAGCTGATTCGAAGCACCAATGAACAAGCCGTTAACCGCGCTCACCCGCCCGCGCATTTCATCCGGCGTCTCCAGCTGCACGAAAGCGCCGCGGATGACCATGCTGATCATGTCCGCTGCGCCCAGCACTACCAGCACCGCCAGCGAGAACCAGAACGAGGTCGACAGGCCAAAGGCGATGGTCGCCACGCCGAATACACCGACTGCCGTGAACATGGTCCGCCCCACGTTGCGCTCGAACGGGAAGCGCGCCAGCCACAGCGACATCAGCAACGCCCCCACCGCTGGCGCCGAGCGCAGCAGGCCCAGGCCCAGCGGGCCGGTCAGCAGGATGTCCTTGGCGAACACCGGCAGCAGCGCGGTGGCCCCGCCCAGCAGCACGGCGAACAGGTCCAGCGAGATGGCGCCGAGGATGTCGGGCCGGCTGCGAATGAAGCGGATGCCGGCCAGCAGCGATTCAATGCTGGCGCGTCCGCGCTGGGCCACCTGGCCGCGTGCCTGCAGGCTCAGGGTCAGCACGCAGGCGATGGCGTAAAGGGCGACGGTGGGGCCGTATACCCAGATGCTGCCGAAGGCATACAGGAAGCCGCCCACCGCCGGTGCCACGATGGTTGCCGACTGGGTGGCCGAGGCGGAAGCCGCCACCGCGCGTGGGAACAGCCCGGCCGGTACCACGTTGGGCAGCAGCGCCTGGGTTGCCGGCATTTCGAACGAACGTGTGGCACCGAGCAGGAAGGCGAGGGCGAAGATCAGCTCGCGGGTGACGTTGTCGGTGGCGCTACCCAGCGCCAATGCCAGGGCAATCAGCCCCTGCAGGCTCTGGCACAGCGCAGCGACCTTGCGCCGGTCATAGCGGTCGGCGACATGCCCGGTGTGCAGCATGAACAGCACCCGTGGGGCGAACTCGACCAGGCCGACCAGGCCCAGGTCCAGCACGTTGCCGGTCAACTGGTAGAGGTGCCAGCCAATGGCCACGGTGAGCATCTGGAAGCCGCTGGCGGTGAACACACGGGCTAGCCAGAAGGCCAGGAAAGGGCGGTGGTGACGCAACAACTGCGGTGCGGAATCGGACATCGGAAACCAGGGGCCTCGGCGCAGTAGAGGGGTGCGCAGCGTATCATCTGTTTGTAACAAACAGTTACTGTTTGCCGGGGTCGGCACTTTTTCACGCGTCATGAAAGGGGGTGGGGCAACCGGTCACGCGGCAATCAACCACACGGCCCGGCGGGCCATTCAGGACTATGCTTCCTATCAATCGTTGATCTGGGTCAATCGTTCCAGATGTAACGATCGGGCCCTCGGGCCGAAATCCCTGCGATCGAACAGAACAATTCCAACGCGCCGCACTCGACTACCGTGGGGGCAGTGGGCGATTGGGCCAGCGGCCCGGACGCCGGATTATCTGAAGAGGAAGCACCATGTTCGGAATAGAGGCCCTAGAGCTCGCCCGAATGCAGTTTGCCTTTACCGTGTCGTTCCATATCCTGTTCCCGGCCATCACCATTGGCCTGGCGAGCTACCTGGCAGTCCTCGAAGGCCTCTGGCTGCGGACCAACAACCAGGTCTACCGTGACCTTTATCACTTCTGGTCGAAAATCTTCGCCGTCAACTTCGGCATGGGCGTGGTCTCTGGCCTGGTCATGGCCTACCAGTTCGGTACCAACTGGAGCCGCTTCTCCGACTTCGCCGGCGCCATTACCGGCCCGCTGCTCACCTACGAGGTGCTGACCGCGTTCTTCCTCGAGGCTGGTTTCCTGGGGGTCATGCTGTTTGGCTGGAACCGCGTCGGCCGTGGCCTGCACTTCTTCTCCACGGTGATGGTTGCGCTCGGCACCCTGGTCTCGACCTTCTGGATCCTCGCCTCCAACAGTTGGATGCAGACCCCGCAAGGTCACGAGATCATAGATGGCCGTGTGGTGCCGGTGGACTGGCTGGCGGTGGTATTCAACCCCTCGTTCCCCTACCGCCTGATGCACATGGCCACTGCCGCGTTCGTCGCCACCGCGTTCTTCGTCGGTGCCTCGGCGGCCTGGCACCTGCTGCGCGGGCGTGACAACCCGGCGGTGCGCAAGATGCTGTCGATGGCCATGTGGATGGCGCTGATCGTCGCCCCGATCCAGGCGGTGATCGGTGACTTCCATGGCCTCAATACCCTCAAGCACCAGCCGGTGAAAATCGCCGCGATCGAAGGCCACTGGGAGAATGTGCCCGGCGAGCCAACCCCGCTGATTCTGTTCGGTATCCCCGACATGCAGGCCGAAACCACTCGCTTCAAGCTCGAGATCCCGGCGCTCGGCAGCCTGATCCTGACCCACAGCCTGGACAAGCAGGTGCCAGCGATGAAGGAGTTCCCGCCCGAAGACCGGCCCAACTCGACCATCGTCTTCTGGTCGTTCCGGATCATGGTCGGGCTGGGCTTCCTGATGATCTTCGTCGGCCTGTGGAGCCTCTGGCTGCGCAAGCGCGGCACGCTCTATACCTCGCGCCCGTTCCTGCACCTGGCCTTGTGGATGGGGCCTTCCGGGCTGATCGCGCTGCTGGCCGGCTGGTTCACCACCGAAATCGGCCGTCAGCCCTGGGTGGTGTATGGCCTGATGCGCACCGCAGACGGTGTGTCCAACCACAGTTACGCCCAGCTCGGCTTCACCTTGGTGGCATTCGTGGTGGTGTACTTCGCACTGTTCGGCACCGGCCTTGGCTACATGATGCGCCTGGTGCGCAAAGGGCCGCAGACCGGTGAGGGTGACGAGCACAACCCTGGTGGCCCTGGCACCAAACGCACCCCGGCGCGGCCGCTGTCCGCCGCCGATGATGGCCACGAGGCCAACTCTGCCAGCCTGAGCAAGGGGAACTGAGCCATGGGTATCGACCTTCCGCTGATCTGGGCCGTGATCATCATCTTCGGCGTCATGATGTACGTGGTGATGGATGGTTTCGACCTGGGGATCGGCATGCTTTTCCCGTTCGTGAAGGGCGAGCATGACCGCGATGTGATGATGAACACCGTCGCCCCCGTATGGGACGGTAACGAAACCTGGCTTGTGCTGGGTGGTGCCGGGCTGTTCGGAGCGTTCCCGATGGCTTACTCGGTGGTGCTGGAGGCACTGTACCTGCCATTGATCCTGATGCTGATCGGCCTGATCTTCCGCGGCGTGGCTTTCGAGTTCCGCTTCAAGGCCAAGGCCGACAAGCGCCACATCTGGGACAAGGCGTTCATCTGGGGCTCTCTGGTCGCCACCTTCTTCCAGGGCGTGGCGCTGGGTGCCTTCCTCGAAGGCTTCAAAGTGGTCGACCGGCACTTCGCCGGTGGCACCCTTGACTGGCTGACCCCGTTCAGCCTGTTCTGCGGCCTGGGGCTGATCGTTGCCTACACCCTTTTGGGCTGCACCTGGCTGATCATGAAGACCGAAGGGTCGCTGCAGCAGAAGATGCACGACATCGCCCGGCCGCTGGCGCTGGTGCTGCTGGTGGTGATCGGCATCGTCAGCCTGTGGACACCGATTGCCTACCCGCAGATCGCCGAGCGCTGGTTCAGCATGCCTAACCTGGTCTGGTTCATGCCGGTGCCGATCCTGGTGCTGGTAACCTTCTACGGGTTGCTCAAGGCAGTGGCGCGCAATGCGCACTACACGCCGTTCCTGCTGACGTTGGTGCTGATCTTCCTCGGCTACAGCGGCCTGGGCATCAGCCTGTGGCCGAACATAATCCCGCCGTCGATCTCGATCTGGGATGCCGCGGCGCCACCGCAGAGCCAGGGCTTCATGCTGGTGGGCACACTGTTCATCCTGCCGTTCATCCTCATGTACACCTTCTGGAGCTACTACGTGTTCCGCGGCAAGGTGACCCATGAAGACGGCTATCACTAGGAGGGCCGCATGATGACAGGCAAGCATGGCTTGGACGAGAAGAAACCCCTGTGGCAGCGCCTGGGCTGGCTGCTGTTGATCTGGGCAATGAGCGTGGCGGCCCTCGGCGTGGCGGCCTACGTGATGCGCCTGTTCATGGGGGCAGCGGGGCTGACCACCCATTGAGGCAAGCCTGTTCTGGCCCTATCGCCGGCAAGCCAGCTCCCACAGGTACTGCACCGCTCTCAAGGGCAGTGCAGTAC
>NZ_JBNRIJ010000044.1:0-6579 GCF_053557675.1 Pseudomonas sp. XP1
CACCTCTGGCATTCAGCTTGCCATTCACCGCTCTCACTTCAGATTCTAATCCCCTCTCAAGACACAAGCTGGCTTGCCGGCGATTGGGACAGGTATTACTCCATTACTCAGTGCAGTATCTGCGCCAGGAACCCCTTGGCCCGCTCTGTACGCGGCTGGTTGAAGAACACCTGCGGCGAGCTGTCTTCGATGATCTGCCCGCCCTCGAGGAACAACACCCGCTCGGCGACCTGGCGGGCAAAGCCCATTTCGTGGGTGACGCAGAGCATGGTCATGCCGGTGCCAGCCAGTTGCACCAGCACATCCAGCACTTCGGCGACCATCTCCGGGTCCAGCGCCGAGGTGGGCTCGTCGAACAGCATGATCCGCGGCTTCATGCACAGCGCCCGGGCGATCGCCACGCGCTGCTGCTGGCCGCCGGACAGCTGGCTGGGGTACTTGTGCGCCTGGCTTTCGATGCCGACCTTGCTCAGGTACATGCGCGCCCGCTCCTCGGCGTCCTTGCGCGACAACCCGCGCACGCTGGTGGGGGCCAGCAGGCAGTTGTCGAGCACGCTCATGTGCGGGAACAGGTTGAAGTGCTGGAACACCATGCCGATGTCGCTGCGCACCTGCGCCGCTTCGCGGGTGGTGGATGCCAGGTCGATGCCATCCACCTTGATGCTGCCCTGCTGGGCCACTTCCAGGCGGTTGATGCAACGGATCAAGGTCGACTTGCCCGAGCCGGACGGCCCGCACAGCACGATGCGTTCGCCTTCGCGCACCTGCAGGTCGATGTCGCGCAGCACGTGGAACGCGCCGTAGTGCTTGTTCAGGCCTTCGATGCGGATCAGCACCGGGCGCGGGTCGGGTTCGGGGGCAAGGGTGGCAAGGCTCAGTGGTGCGGTCATCTTGTTGTTCTCCCGCAGGGGTTCAGTCGAAACGGGTCGCGCTGTAGGGCGCGGGGTCGGTGAAGGGGCGTTCGCCGGTGACCAGCTCGGCCACCAGTCGGCCGCTGACCGGGCCCAGGGTGAGGCCGTGGTGGGCGTGGCCGAAGTTGAACCACAGCCCAGGGTGGCGCGGCGCCGGGCCTATCACCGGGCGCATGTCGGGCAGGCATGGGCGGCGGCCCAGCCAAGGGGTGTCGTCCAGGCGCTCGCCCAGGGCCGGGAACAGCTTGCGCGCCAGGGCTTCGCAGCGGCCCAGCTGGATCTGGTTGCCCGGTGCGCTGCTGGCATCGAACTCGATGCCGGTGGTCAGGCGCACGCCGCGGGCCATTGGCGCCAGCACGTAGCCGCCCTGGGTGTCGCAGATGGAATGCTCCAGTTGCGCACCGTCACGGGTACTGTAATGCATGTGGTAGCCACGCTTGATCGCCAGCGGGATCTGGTAGCCCAGGCCGCTGAACAGGTCGGCAGACTGCGGGCCCAGGCAGGCCACCACCTCGTTGGCGGTGATCGGACCGCGGCGGCTGTCGACCTGCCATTGGCCGTCGACCTGGCGCAGGCTGCGCGCATCGCCATGCAGGAACTGCCCGCCGCGCTGCGTGAACAGGGTGGCGTAGCCGCGGGTGAGGGCGCCGGGGTTGTTCACGGTCTTGGGGTCGAGCCAGTGGATACCGCCGACCACGCTGGCGTCCAGCTGGTGCTCGCGGGCCTGCAACTGCCCGCATTCGAGGATTTCGAACTGCAGGCCATAACGGCTCAGGCCCTTGGCGTCGGCCTTGGCCTGCTCGAACAGCGCCGGGTCACGGAACACTTCGATCCAGCCTTTGGCCTGCACCAGCCCTTCCAGGCCGGCGGCAGCGATCAGTGCGTCGTGCTCCTCGACGCAGCGCTGCACCAGCGGCAGCATGTCGGCGGCGGCCCCGGCCAGGCGCCCGGGGGCCGACTGGCGCCAGTAGCGCCACAGCCAGGGGGCGGCCTTGGGCAGGTGCAGCAGGCTGTAACGCACATCGGGCTGGCGGTTCAGGCCGTAGCGCAGCAGCGCGCCCAGTTGCCGGGGGAAGGCATAGGGGATCACGCTGGAGCGCTCGATCAGCCCGGCGTTGCCGTGGCTGGTGCCGCAGCCCGGTTCGTCGCGGTCTATCAGGATCACCTGGCGCCCGCGGGCCTGCAGGTGCAGCGCGGTGCTGACGCCAACGATGCCGGCGCCGAGGACAAGGGTCTGGCAATGCATGGAACGTATCCTTCGGTCAGTTCAGGTGGCGGCCCAGGCGGGCTTCCAGGTGTTTCAGCAGGCGCCGCACCAGTTCGACGATCAGCAGGTAGAGCACGGCGGCCCACAGGTAGATCTGGAAGTCGAAACTGCGCGAGAAGGCCAGTTTGGTCACGCCCATCAGGTCGTAGATGGTCACCAGCGAGGCGATCGCGCTGGCCTTGATCATCAGGATCAGTTCGTTGCCCAGCGGGCCGATGGCCACCAGCAGCGACTGCGGCAGGATCACCTTGAAGAAGGTGGTCGAGCGCTTCAGGTTCAGCGCCCGCGCCGCCTCATGCTGCCCGGGCGCGACGGCCATCAGGCTGCCGCGGAAGATTTCGGCCTGGTAGGCGGCGGTGTTCAGGGTGAACGCCAGCAGGGTGCAGAACCACGCTTCGCGGAAGAACCACCACAGGCCGACGTCCTGCCAGAAGCCCTTGAGCGAGCCCAGGCCGTAATACAGCAGGAATAGTTGGGCCAGCAGCGGCGAGCCACGGAAGAAGTACACGTAGCCGGCGGCCATGCGCTGCAGCAGCAGGCTGCGCGACATGCGCGCCAGGGCCAGCAACAGGCCGAGCACGGCGCCCAGGCTGAAGGAAATCACCACCAGCTTGGCGGTTACCAGCAAGCCATCGAGGAAGCGCGGGCCGTAGCGGTCCAGCAGGTCGGGGTCGAGGACCAGCGCCAGCAGTTGTTCGAAGCTCATGCGCGTGCTCCTTGCAGGTGGCGGTTGCTGCGCCGTTCGATGAAGGCGAACACGCGTCCGGAAATGGCGGCGAACAGCAGGTAGCCCAGGCAGGCGACGCCATAGAAGAACATCGGCTCCTTGGTCACGCTGACGGCCAGGTTGGTCTGGCGCATCAGGTCGACCAGCGAGATGGTGGATACCAGCGAGGTGTCCTTGAGCAGCGACAGCCAGTTGTTGGACAGGCCGGGCAGGGCGATGCGGGTCAGTTGCGGCAGCAGCACCTTGAAGAAGCCGGTGCGCTTGCTCAGGCCCAGCGCCGAGCAGGCTTCCAGCTGGCCCTTGGGCAGGGTCTTGAAGGCTGCCAGCCAGATCTCGCTGGAGAATGCGGCGAACACCAGGCTGAAGGCGATCATCGCGGCGAGGAAGGTATTGATCAGGAACTCACCCTGGTAGCCCAGGGCTGCGAGGATCTTCTGCGCGGCGATCTGGCAGCCGTAATAGATGATCAGCAGCGTCAGCAGTTCGGGCAGGCCACGGAACACGGTGGAGAAGGTGGTGGCCCATGCGCGCGGCAAGCGCTTGCGCGAGCGCGCTGCAAGGGCGACCACCAGGCCCAGCGGCAGGCCGATGGGCAGGCAGGCCAGGGCCAGGGAAACGGTGACCAGCGCGCCGGCCAGCAGCGCCTGGCCCCAGCCTCCACTGGCGAAGGACAGCAAGGACAATTGATCGAGCATGACGAACACCTTGTGTTGACCTTACCGGCCTCATCGCCGGCAAGCCGGCTCCCACAGGTACACCTCTGTTCTTCAGGTCAGTGAGCTACCTGTGGGAGCTGGCTTGCCGGCGATAGGGCCCGGTCAGGCAATGAGGCCTTGAAGGTCAGTTGTAGATATCGAAAGCGAAGTACTTGCTGGCGATCTTCTGGTAGGTGCCGTTGGCCACGATCTGTTGCAGCGCGGTGTTCAGGCGCTGGCGCAGGGCTTCGTCGTCCTTGCGCACGGCAATGGCGGCATCGGCCTTGGTGTCGGCCACGTCGCCGAGGATCTTGCAGCAGTCCCCGCCGTTCTTGGTCATCCACTCGTGCAGTGGGAACTTGTCGGCAATCACCCCGTCCAGGCGGCCGGCGGCCAGGTCGGCGTTGGCTTCGTCCATGGTCGGGTACAGCTTCACGTCTGCACCGGCCTTGGCATAGACGTCTTCGGCGTAAATGGCTTGGGTAGAGGACGACTGGGCGCCAACGGTGTAGCCGTCGAAGTTGGTCTGCGCGTCGCTGATCTTGCTGTCCTTGGCCACGGCAACGGTCAGCGGGGTGCGGTAGTAGTGGTCGGTGAAGGCGATTTTCTTGCGCCGTTCTTCGGTGTTGATCATCGACGCGACCACGGCGTCGTACTTGCGTGCCATCAGTGCCGGGATGATGCCTTCCCAGTCCTGGGCCACCAGGGTGCACTCGACTTTCATCTGCTCGCACAGGGCATGGGTGATGTCGATGTCGAAGCCGTGCAACTGGTTATTGGCGTCGACATAGTTGAAGGGCGGGTAGGCTCCCTCGGTGGCGAAGCGCAGGGTTTCGGCACTGGCGGCACCCGACAGCAGCAGGGCGCACGCACCCACCAAGGCCATGGTCTTGTTCATCTCGCACCTCATTGCACTCTTGCTATTGTTGTTTTCCCGTCGACCACGAGGTGTAGCCGACGAATTCGTTATGTAGAGCGGCAGTTGCTTCCAAGCGTTTTTCAACATCCGGTCCGAGCTTCTTGCAGACCTCGTTGACCATCAGGTGCACCCACGACAGCATGGTCGAGGTGGATTCCCAGAACAGGTTGAATTCGGTGGGGATGCGGAACACCTCGTCGGCGTTGGCATCGGCCCAGTCACAGAAGGGATCGGTCACCAGGGTGACCGCAATGCCAGCCTCGCGCGCCTTCTGGCACAACAGCAGGGCATGGCGGGAATAACGGCGGGCTTCGAACACCACCAGGGCGCTGTCTTCGGCGCGGCCCAGCAATACTTCGCCAAAGTGCCCGGCACTGATATCGACCAGCTGCACGCCGTCGCGCAGGTACTGCAGCAGGTGGCTCATGCACATGGCGATGCCACGCTCGGTCTGGAAGCCGGCAATGAAAACCCGCTGCTTGCTCGCCAGGCGCTGGGCGACGCTGTGCCAGGCACTGCTCTGGCGATACTCGTGCACGCGCACCAGTGCGGCGATCTCCAGCTCCAGGCTGCCGGCGTTGTCGCTGGCGTCCTGGTTCTGGCGGTAATCTTGCAGTCGGTCGCCCACCAGCCACGGGCCATCGCCCAGGTCGTTCTGCAGGTCTTGCTTCAACGCCTTGAGGTGGGCATAACCCAATGAGCGACAGAAACGGCCGACGCTGGATTCGCTGACGCCCAGCTTGACGGCAATGCTGGCCGAGGTCTGGAACGGCAGTTCATGCAGGTTGGCGAGCATGTAGGTGGCGATCTTGCGGCCCGAAGCAGCGGCCCCTTCGAGGCTGTTTTCCAGGCGTTGCTTGATCGGTTGGCTCATGCTGCGGCTCCAGGGGTAAGGCTTGCGAAAGAAAATGGCTGTTTTCTGTCATCAAGTCAACATTTGACAGATAGCTGTCACATGCAGGAAAGTTTTTGTCGTTGCAACGCTGTAGCCATTCCAATTCCAACAAGGAGCTTCAGATGTCCGCACCTTCCACCAGCACCGTCGTGCGTGTGCCTTTTACCGAGCTGCAGGCCCTGTTGCAGAGCATCTTCCAGCGCCATGGCTGCAGCGAAAGCGTGGCCCGGGTGCTGGCCCACAACTGCGCCAGCGCCCAGCGCGATGGCGCCCATAGCCATGGGGTGTTCCGGATGCCCGGTTATGTCTCGACCCTGGCCAGCGGCTGGGTCGATGGCCAGGCCAGGCCGCAGGTCAGTGACGTGGCGCCCGGTTATGTTCGTGTCGATGCTGCGGGCGGCTTTGCCCAGCCTGCGCTGGCCGCAGCCCGTGAACTTCTGGTGGCCAAGGCACGCAACGCTGGCATCGCCGTGCTGGCGATCCACAACTCGCACCACTTCGCTGCGCTGTGGCCGGATGTGGAGCCATTCGCCGACGAAGGCCTGGTAGCCCTGAGCGTGGTCAACAGCATGACCTGCGTGGTGCCACACGGCGCCCGCAAGCCGCTGTTCGGCACCAACCCCATCGCCTTTGCCGCACCCTGCGCGGAACATGACCCGATCGTCTTCGACATGGCCACCAGCGCCATGGCCCATGGCGACGTGCAGATTGCCGCGCGCGCTGGGCAGCAATTGCCGGAGGGCATGGGGGTGGACGCCAATGGCGAGCCGACAACCGACCCCAAGGCGATTCTGGAAGGCGGCGCCTTGCTGCCATTTGGCGGGCACAAGGGCTCGGCCTTGTCGATGATGGTGGAGTTGCTGGCGGCGGCGCTGACCGGCGGGCATTTCTCCTGGGAGTTCGACTGGTCGGGGCACCCCGGGGCGAAGACGCCGTGGACCGGGCAACTGATCATCGTCATCGACCCGAGCAAGGCCGAGGGCGAGCGGTTTGCCCAGCGCAGCCGCGAACTGGTCGAGCAGATGCAGGCGGTGGGGCTGACGCGCATGCCCGGCGAGCGGCGTTACCGCGAGCGCGAGGTGGCCGAGGAGGAGGGGGTGGCGGTGACCGAGCAGGAGCTGCAAGGCCTGAAAGAGCTGCTTGGCTGACCCGGCCCTATCGCCGG
>NZ_JBNRIJ010000044.1:6682-10358 GCF_053557675.1 Pseudomonas sp. XP1
CTCACTGCCTGCACCAATCCCCAGCCATGCAATGTTGCATAGACAACCTTGCACAATAGTTGATGTTCCTGAGCCCGCACTCCGGGTATGCTCAGGGCTGCCTTTTCGAACTGTCCTGATCCAAGGAGCTGCACGCTGTGTTCAAACATGTCGATGCCTATGCCGGCGACCCGATCCTCTCGTTGATGGAAACCTTCAAGGCCGACCCGCGCGCCGACAAGGTCAACCTGAGTATCGGCCTGTACTACGATGAGGCCGGCGTGGTGCCGCAACTGGCGGCTGTGGATGCGGTGGAAAAACGCATCGCCGGCCAGGACCACGAAGCTTCGCTGTACCTGCCGATGGAAGGCCTGGCCAGTTACCGCCAGGCGATCCAGGCGCTGCTGTTCGGTGCCGATCACCCGGCTGTTACCGGCGGGCGCGTTGCCACCGTGCAGACCGTGGGCGGTTCCGGCGCCCTCAAGGTAGGTGCCGACTTCCTCAAGCGCTACTTCCCGCAGTCCGAAGTCTGGGTCAGCAACCCGACCTGGGACAACCACCGCGCCATCTTCGAAGGCGCCGGCTTCAAGGTGCACACCTACCCGTACTTCGACCAGGCCACCCGTGGCGTGGACTTCGACGGCATGCTGGCCACCCTGCAGAACCTGCCGGCCAACAGTGTGGTGCTCCTGCACCCTTGCTGCCACAACCCCACCGGCGCCGACCTGGAACAGCACCAGTGGCAACAGGTGGTTGAAGTGGTCAAGGCACGCCAGCTGATCCCGTTCCTTGACATCGCGTACCAGGGCTTCGCCGAAGGCCTGGTGGAAGACGCCTACGCCATCCGCGAAATGGCCCGCGCCGGCGTGCCGTGCCTGGTCAGCAACTCGTTCTCGAAGATCTTCTCGCTGTACGGCGAGCGTGTTGGCGGCCTGTCGGTGGTCTGCGACGATGAAGCCACTACCCAGAGCGTGCTCGGCCAGCTCAAGGCTACTGTGCGTCGCAACTACTCCAGCCCGCCCAACTTCGGCGCCCAGCTGGTCGCTGGCGTACTCAGCGATGCCGCCCTCAATGCCCAATGGGCCGAGGAAGTCGAAGTGATGCGCAAGCGTATCCTCGACATGCGCCAGGCGCTGGTCGATGCCCTGGCCGTGCTGCTGCCAGGCCAGGACTTCCAGTTCTTCCTGCGCCAGCGCGGCATGTTCAGCTACACCGGCTTCAGCGTCGAGCAGGTGCGCCGTCTGCGTGACGAGTTCGGCGTATACCTGATCGACAGCGGCCGCGTATGCATGTCCGGCCTGCGCCCGGCCAACCTGCAACGGGTTGCCGAAGCTTTCGCCGCCGTCCAGAAGTAACACCGCACGGGGCCGCTTCTGTGGGGTGCGGCCTCTGTAGGAGCGGCCTTGTGTCGCGAAAGGGCCGCAAAGCGGCCCCGGCAATATTCGCGGCGAAGCTGCAAACGTTGGGGGCGCTGCGCACCCCTTTCGCGACACAAGGCTGCTCCTACACCTGTCAAATTCCTCCTGCAGCCCACCGGCATAACCCGCTTGTAAAGACAAGTGCAACCGCTCCTCGGAAAAGGGCTTCGCAAGTGCAACCTTTCCGTGCACAATCGCGCTCCCTTTTTCGGTTGAGTTGGGCGAAACGTCTATTTCGCCATTCTCAGCCTGTTGCAGTCTTGCGAGTGGAGCTTCACCCGGAATGAATGAGCAGGCCCCAAGCGTTGAACAACGCTTTGCAGAATCGACCCCCGCCACCCTCGGCAGTTGGTCGCGTCACGACACCACCTGGATGCTGGGCCTGTTCGGCACAGCGATCGGCGCCGGAACCCTGTTCCTGCCGATCAACGCCGGCCTTGGCGGCTTCTGGCCGTTGCTGATCCTGGCCATACTGGCCTTCCCGATGACCTATTTCGCTCACCGCGGGCTGACCCGTTTCGTCCTTTCCGGGCGCAATGACGGCGATATCACCGAGGTGGTCAAGGAACATTTCGGCATTACCGCCGGCGCCTCGATCACCGTGCTGTACTTCTTCGCGATCTTCCCGATCCTGCTTATCTATAGCGTGGCGCTGACCAACACCGTGTCCAGCTTCATGGAGCACCAGCTGCACATGCAGCCGCCGCCACGCGCCATCCTGTCGTTCGTGCTGATCCTCGGCCTGCTGGCCATCGTACGCTGTGGGGAGCAGGCCACGGTCAAGGTCATGAGCCTGCTGGTCTACCCGTTCATCGTCGCCCTGGCATTGCTGGGCCTGTACCTGGTCCCGCACTGGACCGGTGGCATCCTCGACAGCGCCACCCAGGTACCACCGGCCTCGGCCTTCCTGCACACCCTGTGGCTGGCGATTCCGGTGATGGTGTTCTCGTTCAACCACTCGCCGATCATCTCCGCCTTTGCCGTCGACCAGAAGCGCCGCTATGGCGAGCATGCCGATGAGCGTAGCGGCCAGATCCTGCGCCGTGCCCACCTGCTGATGGTGGTGATGGTGCTGTTCTTCGTGTTCAGCTGCGTGCTCACCCTGAGCAGCGCCCAGCTGGCCGAGGCCAAGGCGCAGAACCTGTCGATCCTGTCGTACCTGGCCAACCACTTCAGCAACCCGACCATCGCGTTCGCTGCACCGCTGATCGCCTTCGTGGCCATCGCCAAGTCGTTCCTCGGCCACTACATCGGCGCCAGCGAAGGCCTGAAGGGCATCATCACCAAGGCCGGCGCACGCCCGGGGGCCAAGACCCTGGACCGCGTGGTCGCCGCGCTGATGCTGGTGGTGTGCTGGATCGTCGCCACGCTCAACCCGAGCATCCTCGGCATGATCGAGTCGCTCGGTGGCCCGATCCTCGCGGTGCTGCTGTTCCTGATGCCGATGTACGCCATTCGCCGCGTGCCATCGATGCGCAAATACAGCGGTGCTGCCTCCAACGTGTTCGTGGTAGTAGTCGGCCTGGTTGCGCTGACTTCGGTGGTATACGGCCTGCTGGGCTGATAGGCCATCTGCAACAGTAATGCCCGGGTCGCTTGTTGCCACCCGGGCATTTTTTTGTCCACAAGAATTGTCCGGCAATAGAACAATTTCACCTGCCCCCATAGGCACCCGGCCGCCTTCATGCTTAACTCAGTGTCCTTTTCAAACCCCGCATAAGGATTTCGTCATGGCTCAAGTGACTCTCAAAGGCAACCCGGTTCAGGTCAAAGGCGAACTGCCGAAAACCGGCGCCCAGGCTCCGGCTTTCTCCCTGGTAGGTGAAGGCCTGGCTGACAAGTCGCTGAAAGACTACGCCGGCAAGCGCAAGGTGCTGAACATCTTCCCGAGCGTCGATACCCCGACCTGTGCTACCTCCGTGCGCAAGTTCAATGCCCAGGCCAACGATGTGGCCAACACCGTGGTGCTGTGCATCTCCGCCGACCTGCCGTTCGCCCAGGCACGCTTCTGCGGCGCCGAAGGCCTGGACAACGTGAAGAACCTGTCGACCCTGCGTGGCCGCGAGTTCCTCGAAAACTACGGCGTGGCCATTGCCGATGGCCCGCTGGCCGGCCTGGCTGCCCGTGCCGTGGTGGTGCTGGACGAAAACGACAAGGTGCTGCACAGCGAGCTGGTTGGCGAAATCGCTGACGAGCCGAACTACGATGCAGCGCTGGCTGTACTGAAGTAATGGTTGCGGGGCAGGGCGGCTGAATACTGTTCTGGCCCCCTTCGCGGG
>NZ_JBNRIJ010000044.1:10474-29206 GCF_053557675.1 Pseudomonas sp. XP1
AAACCTTTCAGCCCGCCACCTGCTCCAGGCAACACCCTGTAAACGGCCCGGAACACGTTCCGGGCCGTTTTCATTTAAAGTTCAAACCCTTGGCAACGTCAGGCAAAGGTAAACCTCTGGTAAAGGCGCTTTGCTAAAACGATGCCAGTGCTTATCGTTCATCCTCCCCAAGTCGTCATTCCGAACAAGGTTCGTTCAACCCATGCAAGCGTCCAATTCCCGTTCCCCTCGTCGCTGGCTCGTAGGCCTGCTGATCCTGCTGCTGGTGGCTGCACTGGCCTGGTGGCTGTGGCCCGCAGCAGCGCCTGCGCCTAAAGAAGCCGGTGGCGGGCGCGGTGGCAAGGGCACGGGCATGATGGGCGGGCGCCCAGGCTTCGGCGGCTCCAGCGACCCGGTGCCGGTACGCGTCGAGCCGGTACGGGTCGGCGACTTCCCGTTGTACTACAAGGCCCTGGGCACCGTCACTGCGACCAACACCGTCAACGTGCGCAGCCGTGTGGCTGGCGAGCTGGTCAAGATCCACTTCAAGGAAGGCCAGCAGGTCAAGGCCGGCGACCTGCTCGCCGAGATCGACCCGCGCCCGTATCGCATCGCCCTGCAACAGGCCGAAGGCACCCTGGCGCAGAACCAGGCGCAGCTGAAGAACGCCCAGGTCGACCTGGCCCGCTATAAAGGCCTGTACGCCGAAGACAGCATCGCCAAGCAAACCCTCGACACCGCCGAAGCGCAGGTGGCGCAGTTCCAGGGGCTGGTGAAGACCAACCAGGCGCAGGTCAACGACGCCCGCCTGAACCTCGATTTCACCCAGATCCGCGCGCCGATCAACGGCCGCGTGGGCCTGCGCCAGCTCGACCTGGGCAACCTGGTGGCGGCCAACGACACCACCGCGCTGGTGGTGATCACCCAGACCGAGCCGATCAGCGTTGCCTTCACCCTGCCGGAAACCGAGTTGAGCACCGTGCTGGAACGCTACCGCAGCGGCGCCAGCCTGCCGGTCGAAGCCTGGGACCGCAGTGACAGCAAGCTGCAGTCCACCGGCGTGCTGGGCAGCATCGACAACCAGATCGACACCACTACCGGCACACTCAAGTTCAAGGGCCGCTTCGAGAACAAGGACCTGGCCCTGTTCCCCAACCAGTTCGTCAACGTGCGCCTGCTGGCCGATACCCTCAAGCAGGTGACCATGGCCCCGTCGGCGGCCATCCAGTTCGGCAACGACGGCACCTTCGCCTATGTGGTCAACGACGAGAGCAAGGTGAATGTGCGCAAGCTCAAGGTAGGGGCCAGCGACGGCGAGAACAGCGTCATCCTCGAGGGCCTGAAGGCCGGCGACCGCCTGGTGCTGGAGGGCACCGACCGCCTGCGCGAAGGCACCAAGGTGGAAGTGGTCGAAGACAGCTCGCAGGTGCCGACCACCCCGGGCCAGCACCTGCAAGGCCAGGAAGCCAAGGGTTCGGCAAGCACTGGTGGCGTGCAACCCGCTGAAGCACAGCCTGGTAGCGCAGCAGGCAAGGCGGGCGCATGAACCTCTCGCGTCTGTTCATCCTGAGGCCGGTTGCCACCACGCTGAGCATGCTGGCTATCGTCCTGGCCGGCCTGATCGCCTACAAGCTGCTGCCGGTTTCCGCCTTGCCGCAGGTGGATTACCCGACCATCCGGGTCATGACCCTGTACCCCGGTGCCAGCCCACAGGTCATGACCAGCGCCGTTACCGCACCGCTTGAACGCCAGTTCGGCCAGATGCCGGGCCTGCAGCAGATGGCCTCGACCAGCTCCGGCGGCGCCTCGGTGCTGACCTTGCGCTTCAACCTCGACATGAACATGGACGTTGCCGAGCAGCAGGTGCAGGCCGCGATCAACGCCGCCAGCAACCTGCTGCCCAGCGACCTGCCGGCGCCACCGGTGTACAACAAGGTCAACCCGGCTGACACACCGGTGCTGACCTTGGCCATCTCCAGCAAGACCATGCCGCTGCCCAAGCTCAACGACCTGGTCGACACCCGCGTGGCCCAGAAGCTCGCGCAGATCAGCGGTGTGGGCATGGTCAGCATCGCCGGCGGCCAGCGCCAGGCGGTGCGGATCAAGGTCAACGTCGACGCCCTGGCCGCCAACGGGCTGAACCTGGAGGACGTACGCACCCTGATCGGCGCCTCCAACGTCAACCAGCCCAAGGGCAACTTCGACGGCCCGACCCGGGTGTCGATGCTCGATGCCAACGACCAGCTGCGTTCCCCAGAGGAATACGCCAACCTGATCCTGGCCTACAACAACGGTGCACCGCTGCGCCTGAAGGACGTGGCCGAAATCGTCGACGGCGCGGAAAACGAGCGCCTGGCCGCCTGGGCCAACGAAAACCACGCCGTGCTGCTGAACATTCAGCGCCAGCCGGGCGCCAACGTCATCGAAGTGGTCGACCGCATCAAGGCCCTGCTGCCGTCGATCACCGACAACCTGCCGGCCGGCCTTGATGTTTCGGTACTCACTGACCGCACTCAGACCATCCGCGCCGCGGTCAAGGACGTGCAGAACGAGCTGCTGATCGCCATCGCCCTGGTGGTGATGGTCACGTTCGTCTTCCTGCGCCGTTTCAGCGCCACCCTCATTCCGTCGATCGCCGTGCCGTTGTCGCTGATTGGCACCTTCGGCGTGATGTACCTGGCCGGCTTCTCGGTCAACAACCTGACGCTGATGGCCCTGACCATCGCCACCGGTTTCGTGGTCGACGACGCCATCGTCATGCTGGAGAACATCTCCCGGCACATCGAGGAGGGCGAGACGCCCATGCAGGCGGCGCTCAAGGGCGCCCGGCAAATCGGCTTCACCCTGATCTCGCTGACCTTCTCGCTGATCGCGGTACTGATCCCGCTGCTGTTCATGGCCGATGTGGTCGGCCGCCTGTTCCGCGAGTTCGCCATCACCCTGGCGGTGGCCATCCTGATTTCCCTGGTGGTATCGCTGACCCTCACGCCGATGATGTGCGCGCGCCTGCTCAAGCGCGAGCCCAAGGAAGAGGAGCAGGGCCGTTTCTACCGCGCCAGTGGCGCCTGGATCGACTGGCTGATCAGGCACTACGGCAGCGCCCTGCAGTGGGTACTCAAGCGCCAGCCGCTGACGCTGCTGGTTGCCGTGGCCAGCCTGGCGCTCACCGTATTCCTGTACATGGTGGTGCCCAAGGGCTTCTTCCCGGTGCAGGACACCGGGGTGATCCAGGGCATTTCCGAAGCGCCGCAGTCCACCTCGTTCGCCGCCATGAGCGAACGCCAGCAAGCCCTGAGCAAGGTGATCCTGCAGGACCCTGCAGTGCAGAGCCTGTCGTCCTACATCGGTGTCGATGGCGACAACGCCACGCTCAACAGCGGCCGTCTGCTGATCAACCTCAAGCCCCATGGCGAGCGTGATGTCACGGCCACCCAGGTGATCAACCGCCTGCAGCCGCAAGTCGACCGGTTGGTGGGTATTCGCCTGTTCATGCAGCCGGTGCAGGACCTGAGCATCGAAGACCGGGTCAGCCGTACCCAGTACCAGTTCAGCCTGTCGTCGCCGGACGCCGACCTGCTGGCGCAATGGAGCGGCAAGCTGGTGCAGGCGCTGCAGCAGCGCCCGGAACTGGCCGACGTGGCCAGCGACCTGCAGGACAAGGGCCTGCAGGTGTACCTGGTGATCGACCGCGACATGGCCAGCCGCCTGGGCATCAGCGTGTCGCAGATCACCAACGCCCTGTACGACGCCTTCGGCCAGCGCCAGATCTCGACCATCTACACCCAGGCCAGCCAATACCGCGTGGTGCTGCAATCGCAGGATGCGGCGGTGATCGGCCCGCAGGCGCTGGAGTCGATCCACGTCAAGGCCACCGATGGCGGCCAGGTGCGCCTGTCGGCGCTGGCGCGCATCGAGCAGCGCCAGGCCCAGCTGGCCATTTCCCACATCGGCCAGTTCCCGGCGGTGACCCTGTCGTTCAACCTGGCCCACGGCGCTTCGCTGGGCGAGGCGGTGCAGGTGATCGAGCAGGTGCAGAAGGACATCGGCATGCCGCTGGGCGTGCAGACCCGCTTCCAGGGCGCGGCGGAGGCCTTCCAGGCATCGCTGTCGAGCACCTTGCTGTTGATCCTGGCGGCGGTGGTGACCATGTACATCGTGCTGGGCGTGCTATACGAGAGCTACATCCACCCGGTTACCATTCTTTCGACCCTGCCGTCGGCGGCGGTCGGCGCCTTGCTGGCCTTGCTCATCAGCGGCAACGACCTGGGCATGATCGCCATCATCGGCATCATCCTGCTGATCGGCATCGTCAAGAAGAACGCGATCATGATGATCGACTTCGCTCTCGAGGCCGAGCGCCAGCAGGGCATGAGCCCGCGTGATGCCATCTACCAGGCGGCGCTGCTGCGCTTCCGGCCGATCCTGATGACCACCCTGGCCGCGCTGTTCGGCGCCGTGCCGCTGATGCTCGCCACCGGTTCAGGCGCCGAGCTGCGCCAGCCGCTGGGCCTGGTGATGGTGGGCGGGTTGCTGGTCAGCCAGGTGCTGACGTTGTTCACCACCCCGGTCATCTACCTGTATTTCGACCGCCTGGCCCGCCGCTGGCGCCCGGCCACTGACGTGAAGCAGGCCGAGGCATGAACCTGTCCGGTCCTTTCATCCGTCGCCCGGTGGCGACCATGCTGTTGAGCCTGGCGATCATGCTGCTGGGTGGGGTCAGCTTCGGCCTGCTGCCGGTGGCGCCGCTGCCACAGATGGACTTCCCGGTGATCGTGGTGTCGGCCAACCTGTCCGGCGCCAGCCCGGAAGTCATGGCCTCCACCGTGGCCACGCCGCTGGAGCGCAAGCTGGGCAGCATCGCCGGCGTGACCACCCTGACCAGCAGCTCCAACCAGGGCTCCACACGGGTGATCATCGGCTTCGAGATGGGCCGTGACATCGACGGTGCGGCGCGTGAGGTGCAGGCGGCGATCAACGCCACCCGCAACCTTCTGCCCAGCGGTATGCGCAGCATGCCCACCTACAAGAAGATCAACCCGTCACAGGCACCGATCATGGTGCTGTCACTGACCTCGGACGTGCTGCAGAAAGGCCAGCTGTACGACCTGGCAGATACCATCCTGTCGCAGAGCCTGGCCCAGGTGCCGGGGGTAGGGGAGGTGCAGATCGGCGGCAGTTCGCTGCCGGCGGTGCGCATTGCCGTCGAGCCGCAGTTGCTCAACCAGTACGGCCTGGCGCTGGATGAAGTGCGCACTGCGGTGTCCAACGCCAACCAGCGCCGGCCGATGGGCTTTGTCGAAGACGCCGAGCGCAACTGGCAGGTGCGTGCCAATGACCAGCTGGAAAGCGCCAAGGACTACGAGCCCGTGGTTATCCGCCAGCAGAACGGCACGATCCTGCGCCTGTCCGACGTGGCGACCATCACCGACGGCGTCGAGAACCGCTACAACAGCGGCTTCTTCAATGACCAGAGCGCGGTGCTGCTGGTGGTCAACCGCCAGACCGGCGCCAACATCATCGAAACGGTCGACCAGATCAAGGCGCAGCTGCCGGCCCTGCAGTCGCTGTTGCCGGCCAGCGTGCAACTGAACGTGGCCATGGACCGCTCGCCAGTGATCAAGGCCACCCTCAAGGAGGCCGAGCATACCCTGCTGATCGCCGTGGTGCTGGTGATCCTGGTGGTCTACCTGTTCCTCGGCAGCCTGCGGGCGTCGCTGATCCCCAGCCTGGCGGTGCCGGTGTCACTGGTGGGCACCTTCGCGGTCATGTACCTGTGCGGGTTCTCGCTCAACAACCTGTCGCTGATGGCGCTTATTCTTGCCACCGGCCTGGTGGTGGACGATGCCATCGTGGTGCTGGAGAACATCTCGCGGCACATCGAGGATGGCCAGCCGCCGATGAAAGCGGCCTTCCTGGGCGCCAAGGAAGTGGGTTTCACCTTGCTGTCAATGAACGTGTCGCTGGTGGCGGTGTTCGTCTCCATCCTGTTCATGGGCGGCATCGTGCGCAACCTGTTCCAGGAGTTCTCCATCACCCTGGCGGCGGCGATCATCGTGTCGCTGGTGGTGTCGCTGACCCTCACGCCGATGTTGTGTGCCCGCTGGCTCAAGCCGCAGCAGGCCGAGCAGACCCGCCTGCAGCGCTGGAGCGACCAACTGCACCAGCGCATGGTCGATGCCTATGACCGCAGCCTGGGCTGGGCCTTGCGCCACAAGCGCCTGACGCTGATCAGCCTGGTGGCCACCATCGGCATCAACATCGCCCTTTATGTGGTGGTGCCCAAGACGCTGATGCCGCAGCAGGACACCGGCCAGCTGATGGGCTTCATCCGTGGCGACGACGGCCTGTCGTTCAGCGTGATGCAGCCGAAAATGGAAATCTACCGCCGCGCCTTGCTGGCCGACCCGGCGGTGCAGAGCGTTGCCGGCTTCATCGGCGGCAACAGCGGCACCAACAACGCCTTTGTGCTGGTGCGCCTGAAGCCGATCAGCGAGCGCAAGATCGATGCACAGAAGGTGATAGAACGCCTGCGCAAGGAAATGCCCAAGGTACCCGGTGGGCGCCTGTTCCTGATGGCCGACCAGGACCTGCAACTGGGCGGAGGGGGCCGTGACCAGACCTCTTCGCAGTACCTGTACTCCCTGCAGAGCGGTGACCTGACGGCGTTGCGCGAGTGGTTCCCGAAAGTGGTGGCGGCGCTGCGCACACTGCCGCAGCTGACTGCCATCGACGCCCGCGACGGTGCCGGTACCCAGCAGGTGACCCTGGTAGTCGACCGCGACCAGGCCAAGCGCCTGGGCATCGACATGGACATGGTCACCACGGTACTGAACAACGCCTACAGCCAGCGGCAGATCTCCACCATCTACGACAGCCTCAACCAGTACCAGGTAGTGCTGGAGATCAACCCGAAGTACGCCTGGGACCCGAGCACTCTCGAGCAGGTACAGGTGATTACCGCCGACGGTGCCCGTGTACCGTTGTCGACCATTGCCCACTACGAGAACAGCCTGGCCAACGACCGAGTCAGCCACGAAGGCCAGTTCGCCGCCGAAAGCATCGCCTTCGACGTCGCCGAAGGCTACAGCCCCGACCAGGCCATGGCGGCGCTTGAGCGTGCGGTGGCCAAGCTGGGCTTGCCCGAGGAAGTGATCGCCAAGCTCGGTGGTACCGCCGATGCCTTCGCCAAGACCCAGGAAGGCCAGCCGCTGATGATCCTTGGCGCCCTGGTGCTTGTCTATCTGGTGCTGGGCATTCTCTACGAAAGCTACATTCACCCGCTGACCATCCTCTCGACACTGCCCTCGGCCGGCGTCGGTGCCTTGCTGGCGTTGTACGTTACCGGCGGTGAGTTCAGCCTGATCTCGCTGTTGGGGCTGTTCTTGCTGATCGGCGTGGTGAAGAAGAACGCCATCCTGATGATCGACCTGGCCTTGCAGCTGGAGCGCCACCAGGGCCTGACACCGGAAGAGTCGATCCGCCGGGCCTGCCTGCTGCGCCTGCGGCCGATCCTGATGACGACCCTGGCGGCCATCCTCGGTGCGTTGCCGCTGCTGCTGAGCCGCGCCGAAGGCGCGGAAATGCGCCAGCCACTGGGCCTGACCATCATTGGCGGCCTGGTATTCAGCCAGATCCTCACCCTTTACACGACACCGGTGGTCTACCTGTACCTGGACCGCCTGCGTCACCGTTTCAACCGTTGGCGTGGCGTGCGCACCGACGCCGCCCTGGAAACCCCGCTATGACTTTTGCCCAGACCCCACTTCACCGCGCCCTGCAGACGCTGACCCGTGGGCGTGGCTCGCGCCTGCTCGGTGCCGGGTTGTGCGTCGCCCTGCTCAGCGCCTGCACCCTGAGCCCGGACTACCACCGCCCGGAGCTGAGCAGCACGGCGCAGTTCAAGCATGCCGAAGGCTGGACCCAGGCCACGCCGTCCGATGCCATCGCCCGCGGCGCCTGGTGGGAAATCTACGGCGATGCCGGGCTCAATGCGCTGGTCGAAGAGCTCAACCGCAGCAACCAGACCGTGGCGCAATCGGAGGCCCAGTACCGCCAGGCCCAGGCGCTGGTGCGCAGCAGCCGGGCGGCACTGTTCCCCAGCCTGGACCTGAGTGTCAGCAAGAACCGCTCGGCCCAGGGTACCGGCAGCTCCAGCTCGAGCCTGTCCAACAACAGCAGCGGCATTCGCAACACCTACAACGCCCAGCTCGGCGTCAGCTGGGAAATCGACCTGTGGGGCAAGTTGCGCGAAACCCTCAACGCCAACGAAGCCAGTGCCGAAGCCAGCCTGGCCGACCTGGCCTCGATCCGCCTCAGCCAGCAGTCGGAACTGGTGCAGAACTACCTGCAGCTTCGGGTGATCGACGAGCAGAAGCGCCTGTTGGAAGCCACCGTGGCAGCCTATGAGCGCTCGCTGCGGATGAACGAGAACCAGTACCGCGCCGGCGTCGCCGGCCCGGATGCGGTGGCCCAGGCGCGCACCCAGCTCAAGAGCACCCAGGCCGATCTGATCGACCTGGTCTGGCAGCGCGCCCAGTTCGAGAATGCCATTGCCGTGTTGCTGGGCAAGGCCCCGGCGGACTTCGCCCTGGCCGACAGCAAGGCCATTCCGGCGCTGCCGCAAATTCCGGTGGCCCTGCCTTCGCAGCTGCTTGAGCGACGCCCGGACATCGCTGCGGCCGAGCGCAACGTGATGGCTGCCAACGCCAACATCGGCGTGTCGCGGGCGGCGTACTTCCCGGACCTGAGCTTGAGCATGAGTGGCGGTTACTCCAGCAGCAGTTTCAGCAACTGGATCGAACTGCCCAACCGCTACTGGTCGGTGGGCCCGCAGCTGGCCCTCACATTGTTTGACGCGGGCAAGCGCAGTGCCGAGGTGGACCGCACGGTGGCGGTGTATGACCAGACCGTGGCGCAGTACCGCCAGACCGTGCTCGACGGCTTCAAGGAAGTGGAAAACCTGCTGGTGCAGTTGAAGGTTTATGGCGATGAGGCGGTGGTGCGCCAGGAGGCGCTGGATGCCGCTCGCGAGTCGCTGCGCCTGACCGAGAACCAGTACCGCGCCGGGCTGATCGGCTACCTGGATGTGGTCAACGTGCAGACCACGGCGCTGAGTAACGAGCGCAGTGTGTTGAACCTGCTGCAGGGGCGCCTGGTGGCAAGCGTGCAGCTGGTTGCCGCGCTGGGTGGTGGTTGGGATGCGGAACAGGCGTTTGCCGAGCAGGACTGAAATATTGGCAGTGCTTTGTGGGAGCGGCCTTGTGTCGCGAAAGGGCCGCAAAGCGGCCCCAGGTTCTCGGCACAATGGCTGATATTGCTGGGGCTGCTTCGCAGCCCTTTCGCGACACAAGGCCGCTCCCACAAAAGAGAGTGCATTCCTGCGAGGCCGTATAGCGTCTTCCCTTTGGACCCATTCCCATTCGCAAAAACCCCGTGCGTTTCCCCTAAGCTTGAGTACAATCGTCAGCTTTTTCCGGGCCTCCCGTCCCGTCGCTGGAACTCTCAATGCTGACCGGTAGCTACTCCTCTTCGCTGGTGTTGATTTCGCTGTGCGTGGCGATCCTGGCGTCCTATACCGCCCTTGACCTGACCGGCCGCATCGCCACGGCCAAAGGCCGGGCTGCCTGCCTGTGGATGGGTGGTGGCGCGCTGGCCATGGGCATCGGTGTGTGGTCGATGCACTTCATCGGCATGCTCGCCTTCAGCCTGCCCATCGACCTTGGGTACGACCTTGCCCTGACCGCGTTTTCGTTGCTGATTGCCGTGTTGTCCTCGGGCTTTGCCTTGTGGCTGGTCAGCCAGCCGAGCCTGCCGTGGCAGCAGCTGGCGTTTGGCGCGCTGATCATGGGCGCCGGCATCGCCTTCATGCACTACACCGGCATGGCCGCGCTGCGCATGTTGCCGGGCATCGACTATGACCCGACGCTGTTCGGGGCCTCGCTGCTGATTGCCGTGGGCGCCTCGGCAGCGGCGTTGTGGATCGCCTTCAGGCTGCGCGCGCACACCCCTTATGTGCGGCAGATTCGCGGCCTGGCGGCGGTGGTGATGGGCTTCGCCATCGTCGGCATGCACTACACCGGCATGGCCGCGGCGAATTTCCCCGATGGTAGCTTCTGCGGTGCGCTGGTGGGGGGAGGCCTGCAAGGCGACGGCCTGGTCTACCTGGTGCTGATCACCACTTTGGCGGTACTGGCGGTGGCCTTGCTCACCTCGGTGCTGGACGCTCGCCTGGAGGCGCGCACCGCCGAGTTGGCCCGGTCGCTGACCCTGGCCAACCAGGAACTGACCCAGCTGGCCCTGCACGACACCCTCACCGACCTGCCCAACCGTACTTTGCTGGCTGACCGCATCGAGCAGGCCATCGCCAAGGTAGCGGAGCAGGGCGGCTGCTTTGCCCTGATGTTCATCGACCTGGACGGCTTCAAGCCAGTCAACGATGCCTTCGGTCACCACGTCGGCGACTTGCTGCTCAAAGCGGTGGCGACACGCCTGCGCGGGCACCTGCACAGCCAGGACACGCTGGCGCGCATCGGCGGCGACGAATTCGTGCTGCTGGTGCAGCTGCGCGAGCCGAACGATGCCATGGATGTGGCGGTCAAGCAGGTCAACCTGGTGTCACGGCCGTTCAGCGTGGCCGAGCATGACCTGCAGTTGACGGCGAGCCTGGGCATTGTCCTGTACCCGGGCAATGGCCAGGACCAGCACGAGCTGCTGCGCAATGCCGACGCCGCCATGTACCACGCCAAGAGCGCCGGCAAGAATGGCTACAGCTTCTTCGACGCGTCGATGAACAGCAACGCCCGCCAGCAATTGCAGCTATTGCAGGACCTGCGCCAGGCCCTGGAGCAGCGTCAGTTCCGCCTGCACTACCAGCCCAAGTTCGACGCCCAGAATTGCCAGCCGATCGGTGCCGAGGCCTTGCTGCGCTGGGAGCATCCGCAGCAGGGCCTGTTGCTGCCCGACCGTTTCATCGGCCTGGCGGAAAAGACCGGCCTGATCATTCCGATTGGCGAATGGGTGCTCATCGAGGCCTGCCGGCAGATGCGCCAGTGGCTGGACCAGGGCCACCACGGCTGGCGCATGGCGGTGAACCTGTCTGCCATCCAGTTCTGCCATGCCGGGCTGGTCGAGAGCGTGGCCCGGGCCCTGCAGCAGAACAGCCTGCCGGCCAACTGCCTGACCCTGGAAATTACCGAAACCACCGCCATGCACGACGCCGATGCCAGCCTGACGGTGCTGCAGCGGTTGTCCGACATGGGCGTGGACCTGTCCATCGATGACTTTGGCACCGGTTACTCCAGCCTGATGTACCTCAAACGCCTGCCGGCCAACGAGCTGAAGATCGACCGCGGTTTCGTGCGCGACCTGGAGCAGGACAGCGACGATGCGGCGATCGTTTCGGCAATCGTGGCGCTGGGCCAGGCGCTGGGCCTGCGTATCGTTGCTGAAGGGGTGGAGACTGACAGGCAGCAGGACTTCCTGACCCGCCTGGGCTGTGATTCGCTGCAAGGCTACCTGCTGGGCCAGCCGGTGCCGGCCGAGCAGTTCATGGGCAAGTTGCAGGCCATGCGCCAGGAAAGTACCGCAGTGGGCTAGACCGCGTCGCGCAAGGCGAAGGCGGGCATGAAGGTATCCATCTCCGCCTCGACGGCCTCGATGATGCGCTCTACATCGGCAGCGGCCATTATCGCCGAGCAGGGGATGCCGGCAATCGCCAGCAGGGTTTCGCCGGTGGCGCGGTCGAAAAGCCGCGCGACCATGCTGCGTGGCGCATCCATGCTGGCTTCGAAGCCCAGCGGGTGGAAATGCCAGCGCATCACCTGGCAGGCGTTGGGGAACGTCATCTTGTTCATGCCAGCCTCCTTGTCCGTACCTGGACGTGGTGAGCGGGTGGCCACATCGATGCGGCCGCCGGGAAGGTAACCATAGCACCTGTCATGGAGTATTCTCGGCGGTAAATACGACAAATTTGCTAACACATGACAGAGGTCACATCCTTGTCATGGACGGCATTTGCCGCAGGCCCGCGAGGCAAACGTTTTTCTGGCCCGCTGACGGCAGTTAAGCCGCCAGTTTCTGCCACTGTGATCGACATTACCGCACGATGTTTTCGGACGAGCGGTGCGATCAGCCGAGCAAGCCGGCAGCGATGTTGATGGTAAACCCCAGGATCGCCGTATTGAATACGAACCCTACCAGCGAATGCGCCAGCACCACCCGGCGCAGGCCACGGCCGGCGACCCCCACGTCGGAGGTTTGCACAGCCACGCTGATGGTGAACGAGAAGTAGTGGAAGTCCCAGTAATCGGGGTTGCGTTCGCCATCGGCGAAACGCAGCGGCGGTTCGTGGTTTTGTCCGGTATAGAACAGCCGCGCGTAGTGCAGGCTGAAAATGCAGCCGATCAACAGCCAGGAGCCGGCCACGGTCAGGCCGGTATAGAGGTAATGCAGCGCCAGCGCCGTGCCTTGCAGGCCACGGCTGGACACCAGTTGCAGGGTGACGGCGGCGAGGCTGGCAATGGCAGCGATGCACACTGTGAGCAGGACCAGGCCGGCGTTTTCGTCTTCGACGCGGGCGACCTTGCGCACCTTTTCCGGGCTGGCGCTCCAGCTCAGGTAGAGCACAAGCAGCAGGTATAGCCACACGCCAAGGTTCCAGCCGGCGAGGATGTGCTGCACGCTGTCGCTGGCAGGGATCAGCCAGCCGCCGAGCAGGCCGACCACGGTGGCGATGCTCAGGCGCGGGTGGGTGTGGGTCAGGCGGTGGAAAGCCATGGGGTCTCGTTTTCGAGTGTATGGGTACCACTCTAGCCGGTCATTACAGAGATGAGGGACATGCGTGGGTCCATTGTGGGAGCGGGCGAGCCCGCGAAGCAGGCACCGCGGTGGCTGGCAAGTACCCTGTGGAGCGGCTTCAGCCGCGAAGAATCCAACGCGGTGCATGGCACCGGCTGCGCCGGTGTTCGCGGCTACAGCCGCTCCCACAGGGTATGTGCGGTGCGCTCACCGATTCTTTGCTGCCGCCCATCGCACAGCAAAGCAACTCTCAGTAAACTGCACGCTCCAACACCAACATCCGTTGAACTCGAGGTTTCTGCATGACGCTCAGTCCTTTGGCAGGCAAGCCGGCTCCGGCCAGCGTGCTGGTCGATATTCCCCGACTGCTCACCGCCTACTACACCGGCCGCCCCGACGCTGCCGTGGCGGCCCAGCGGGTGGCCTTCGGCACCTCGGGGCACCGTGGCACTTCGCTTGAATTGAGCTTCAACGAGTACCACGTCCTGGCCATTACCCAGGCCATCTGCCTGTATCGCCAGGAGAAGGGCATCGATGGCCCGCTGTTCATCGGCGCCGACACCCACGCACTGTCGGCACCGGCTACCGCCAGCGCCCTGGAAGTGCTGGCGGCCAACGGCGTGCAGGTAATGCTGTCCAAGGACGACGAATACACGCCAACGCCTGCTGTTTCCCATGCCATCCTCTGCCACAACCGTGGCCGCGAGCAGGGCCTGGCCGACGGTATCGTCATCACTCCGTCGCACAACCCGCCGCAAAGCGGTGGCTTCAAGTACAACCCGCCCAACGGCGGCCCGGCCGACAGCGACGTCACCAAGTGGATCGAGGCCAAGGCCAACGAACTGCTGGCCGCTGGCCTGGTGGGCGTCAAGCGCATGGACCATGCCCAGGCGCTGCAGGCATCCACCACCCAGCGCCACGACTACGTGAGCAACTACGTGGCCGACCTGGAAAACGTCATCGACTTCGACGTCATCCGCGGCGCCAAGCTGCGCCTGGGCGTCGACCCGTTGGGCGGGGCAGGGGTGCGCTACTGGTCGGCGATCGCCGAGCATTACCAGCTGGACCTGGAAGTGGTGAATACCGAGGTCGACCCGACCTTCCGCTTCATGACCGTCGACTGGGACGGCCAGATCCGCATGGACCCGTCATCGCCATACGCCATGCAGGGCCTGATCGGCCTGCGCGAACGCTTCGACGTGGCCTTCGCCTGCGACCCGGACCACGACCGCCATGGCATCGTCACCCCGGATGGCCTGCTGCAGCCGAACAACTACCTGGCCGTGGCCATCGACTACCTGTATCGCCACCGCCCGCAATGGCGCAGCGATGCCGCCGTCGGCAAGACCGTGGTGTCCAGCGGCCTGATCGACCGCGTCACCAAGCGCCTGGGCCGTGAGCTTTACGAAGTGCCGGTGGGATTCAAGTTCTTCGCCCAGGGCCTGTTCGACGGCACGCTGGGCTTTGGTGGCGAGGAAAGCGCGGGGGCTTCGTTCCTGCGCCGCGATGGCTCGGTCTGGGCCACTGACAAGGACGGGCTGATCCCGGCCTTGCTGGCTGCCGAGATGACCGCCCGCACCGGGCGCAACCCCAGCCAGGCCTACGCCGACCTGACCGAGGCGCTGGGCAAGCCTTTCGCCACCCGTGTCGAAGCCAAGGCCGATGCCCGGCAGAAGGCTTTGCTGAGCAAGCTGGCGCCGGAGCAGGTGAAGTCGACCGAACTGGCGGGTGAGCCGATCGTGCAGATCCTCAGCCATGCGCCGGGTAACGGTCAGGCGATCGGCGGGCTGAAGGTGATGACCGCCAATGGCTGGTTCGCCGCGCGCCCCTCGGGCACCGAGGACATCTACAAGATCTACGCCGAAAGCTTCATCGATGAGGCGCACCTGCAGCGCCTGGTGCAGGAAGCGCAGGTACTGGTGGATGCGGCGATTGCCTGACAGGTAACAAACCGCTTGGTTCTGCGGCTCGGTGTAAATTAGAATTAATCTTATTTACGCCACCGCAGGGCCTTCCCCCATGATCGACGCCGCGCCGCCACCGGAGCATAGCCTGCCTGCCCTGTACCGGGAACATCGCGGCTGGCTGGAAACCTGGCTGCGGCGGCGCATGGGCAACGCCTGGGATGCCGCCGACCTCAGCCAGGATACCTTCCTGCGTATCCTGGCCAGCGCCCAGCCGCTGGCAGACATTCGTGAACCGCGTGCCTACCTGCTGACCGTGGGCAAGCGCCTGTTGAGCAACTTCCACCAGCGCCGCAGCCTGGAACAAGCCTACCTCGATGCACTGGCGCACTTGCCCGAGCAGCATGTGCCCTCGCCAGAGCAGCGTTGGCTGCTGCTGGAAACCCTGCAAGCCCTCGACGAGTTGCTCGACGGCCTCAGGGCGCCGGTACGCAAGGCCTTTCTCTGGAGCCAGCTGGAGGGCCTGGGCTATGCCGAGATCGGCAAGCGTCTGGGTGTTGGCGAGCGCTCGGTCAAACGCTACATGGCGCAGGCCTACGAGCATTGCCTGCTGGCCGAACTGTAATGACCACCCATTCCCCTGAAACCCGCGAGGCATTGCGGGCCGCCGCGCGCTGGCTGGCGCTGGTGGACTCTGGCGCTGCCAGCGAGGGTGACCTGCAGCGCCTGGAGCAATGGCGCACCAGCAACACCTTGCACGAACACGCCTGGCAAAAGGCACTGCTGCTGCGCCAGCGCTTTTCAGCGCTACCCGGTGCAGTGGCCATGGCCACCCTGGACCGCCCGGATACCGGCCGCCGGGCGCTGCTCAAGCAGGCCTTGGGTGTGGCGGCATTGTTGCCGGCGGCCTGGCTGGCAAGCCGCGAACTGCCGCTGGACGCCTGGGCCGCCGACATGCGCACCGCAGTCGGGGAGCGCCGGCAGGTGCTGCTGAACGATGGCACATTCGTGCAGTTGAACACCGACAGTGCGGCGGATATCGACCTGGGCGCCCGTCACCTGACATTGTTGCGTGGCGAAGTGGCAGTCAGGTTGCCCGGCAACCTGAGCCTGACGTTGCAGGTGCCCTATGGCCAGGTCGCGCTGGATGCCGGCGAGGTGTGCCTGCGCCTGGTCGATCAGGCTTGCCGGGTATCGGTGCTCAAGGGCACGGCCAACCTGCAGCCGCGGCTCGGCCCGGCACTGCTGCTGCAGGCCGGGCAGCAGGCCAGCCTGCAAGTGGCCGGGGTCGGCCCTGTCACTGGCCTGGACGCATGGCTGCTGGGCTGGCGCGAAGGGGTACTGCGGCTTGAGGACCGCCCCTTGGGCGAGCTGCTGCAAGAACTGCGCAGGTACCGCCCCGGCGTGCTGCGCTGGGCGCCCGAACTGGAGGCCCTGCGCGTGACTGGCACGTTCCGCCTCGACGACACCGACCGGGTGCTGGCCTTGCTTGCCGCCAGCCTGCCGTTGCAGGTGCACACGCGCACGCGGTATTGGGTGAGCCTGGCCCCGCGAGAAAATCGCGCATGAGGCTGTCCCCTTTTTTTCACTCACCGGTCATTACCGGTAGGAGCAAATAAAGGGGAGCCTTGTTCAATGCCTGTTGTCATGACCTGCCGCCTGCGCCCACTGGCGCGTGCGGCACATCCGCTGTTCGCCATGAGCCTGTTGTTGTGTGCACCAGCCTGGGCCGATGAACCCGCCCGGCGCAGCTATCAGGTGCCGGCCGCAAGCCTGGGGGCGGCACTTACCCAGTTTGCCGACCAGGCCGGGGTCAGCCTGTCGCTGGACCCGCTGCTGGTCAACGGCCGGCAGAGCAAGGGCCTGTCCGGCAGCTACAGTGTCGACGAAGGCTTCACCCAACTGCTGCGCGGCAGCGGCCTGCAGTTGCTGCCGGTGGGCGAGGGCGCTTTCACGTTGATGCCGGCCACCCAGGCGGGTAGTGCGCTGGAAATCGCCCCGACCAGCATCGTCGGTGGCCTGGCCGCAGGCAACGAAACGCAACCCTATGCCGGTGGCCAGGTGGCCCGTCAGGGTTCACAGGGCCTGCTGGGTACGCGCGACTTCATGGAAACCCCGTTCAGCATCACCAGCTACACCAGCGAACTGGTGAAGAATCAGCAGGCGCGAACCTTGGGCGAGCTGATCGCCAGCGACCCATCGGTGCGCGCCACCAACCCGGCGGGTGGGCGCTTCGAGCAGTTCACCATTCGCGGCTTCAGCCTGTTCAACAGCGATGTGGCCTACAACGGCCTGTACGGCATCTTGCCGACCTACTCGATCGACATGGAAATGGCCGACCGGGTCGACATCATCAAAGGTCCCAGCCAGCTGATCAACGGTATTTCACCGCGAGGCAGTGTCGGCGGCGGCATCAATGTGCAGCCCAAGCGGGCCGGCGACCAGCCGCTCACCGAGTTTACCGGCAGCCACGCCTCGGCGGGCCAGGCAGGCGGTGCGGTGGACATTGGCCGGCGCTTTGGCGAAGGCCAGCAGTTCGGCGTGCGTTTCAATGGCGTGAAACAGGCGGGCGACACCGAATGGGACCACCAGCGTGTCGAGCGCGAAATGGCGGTGCTGGGCCTGGACTTTCGTGGCGAGCGCCTGCGGCTTTCGGCAGACCTCGGCCATACCGAGCGCGACACCGATGCACCGCAGGAGCGGGTGCTGGTCGGTGCCAATGCCAAGGTGCCGGATGCCAACGACGTACGCCACAACTACGCCCAGGCCTGGAGCAAGGCACGCACCAACGACACCTTCGGTGCGCTGCATGCCGAGTACGATATCAGCGAGTCGCTGCTGGCCTATGGCGCGGTCGGCGCGCGCAAGAGCAACCATGACTTCCTGCGCCACAACGTGTCCATCAGCAACGATGCCGGCGACTTCACCGTGCAGCCGCGCGACTTCACCCGGGATGAAACCGTGCGTACCGCCATGGCCGGCGTGCGCAACTGGTTCCATACCGGGCCGGTCAGTCACGAACTGAACCTGGCCGCCACCTACTTCTACATGGACTTCACCAACGGCGGCGCCCGCTATGCCTCGGCGCCCAGCAACCTCTACCACCCGGTGGCCACGCCGACACCGGGCACACCAACCCGCATCGACCCCGAGGTGTACACGGAGAACCGGTTCTCCGGCGTGGCTCTGGCCGACACCCTGGGCTTCTTCGACGACCGCCTGCTGCTGACCTTGGGTGCGCGCTGGCAGCGGGTGCAAGTGGATGACTGGAGCGACGGCATCAAGGGGGATACCGCCTACGATGAAGAGAAGGTGTCGCCCTCGGGCGGCGTGCTGCTCAAGGTTACCGACCAGCTGTCGTTGTATGCCAACTACATGGAGGGCCTGAGCCAGGGCAAGATCGCGCCGTCGACATCGGTCAACGAAGACCAGATCTTCCCACCGTTCACCAGCCGCCAGGTCGAGGTGGGGGCCAAGTACGACCTGGGCCAGGTCGCCTTTACCGCCAGTGCCTTCCGCATCCGACAGCCCGCCTACGAAACCAACCCCACGTCGCGGGTGTTCGGCCCCAATGGCAAGCGCGACAACCGCGGTATCGAACTGAGCGTGTTCGGTGAACCCGTGCAAGGCGTGCGTGTGCTGGGTGGGGTGATGTACATCGACAGTGAACTGACCGACACCATCGGTGGCGCCTACGATGGCAACCGCGCGCCGGCCACGCCCGAGTACAACGTCAACCTCGGCGCCGAATGGGACGTGCCTGGGGTGAACGGCCTGACCCTGACGGCGCGAGGCATCCACTCGAGCTCGCAGTACCTGGACCAGAACAACAGCAAGAAGATCGACGGTTGGGAGCGTTACGACCTGGGCGCGCGTTATGCGTTCAAGGTGGATGCCACCCAGGTTACCTTGCGCGCCAGTGTCGAGAACGTGCTGGACGACCGCTACTGGAGTTCGGCCGGGGCCTCGGCGCCTGGCCCTGGCCTGCTGGCGCAAGCAGGGCCCGCTGTGGGACAGCCCCAATGCCGGGCCGGTGATGGCCGCCGGTGCAGGT
>NZ_JBNRIJ010000045.1:0-2071 GCF_053557675.1 Pseudomonas sp. XP1
CTCCCACAGGAATAGCGCAAGCCTGGAGAGCGGTGCAGTACCTGTGGGAGCGGGCGTGCCCGCGAAGGGCCGCGCAGCGGACCCAGTGCACAAGAATATCAGCAGCATCCTACTTCGTTGCGAGCCATTTCCTACTCAGCCACCCCATCTGACGAATTATCCTACACACCGTGTCGACGCCCGTCTGATTGTCCGGGTAAAGCCTGCTCTCTAGGCTTGCCGGGTCGCTGTCGGTTCAGCGATCGGGTGTGGAAACCCGTCTGGTCTGAGGTGCTGTCTTCAATGGCAGCTGTGCGCGGGAGGCCGTATGGCCTACCGGGTTGCCTCCGACCGGTTTTCCACCCCGCGTACAACTGCCACCCTTCGTGTGGAAACGGATGGTTGCAGGACAACCTTGTGAGGTCACTGCAATGAAAAAAATTGTCCCCAATCCACCTCTTCCCGACACCAAAGAGCGCGCTTTCAGCCGCTGCGATGCCGGCCATCCACCTTTGTTCACAGTAAACCCGGGCGTCTCTGCCCACGACGCCCTGGTGCATGTCGCCCAGTACCTGCGCGGCGCCTACGACTGTGGCTACAAAGCCCTGGAACACCTGGATGAAACCGGCAAGAGCCTGTTCTGGAGCAACCTGAATGCGCTCGAAATGGCAGAAGGATTGGTTGAGGCATTGCTGGATGGGATTGAGTCGCAGCCTGTAAGTTGAAGTACATTGCATTTGCACAGAGCAGGCTGCGGTAACCGGCCTGCTCCGCCTCAATATAGGAATTTGAGGTATGGCAGGTCGCCTACACCAATGACACCTACAGGTTGGCGTTCATTGGCGTGTACGAGACCAAGCGGCAGATGCTGGTGGTCGTGACACTCGATAACGACAAAATGCTGTGGAATTTCATGCAGTGCGATGCAAAGGCACTGAATAAGCATCGCCATGGAAAACTGCTCTACAAGCGGTACGCTTATATGCCGAGCAAAGAAAAGGGCCACTGTCACCAGTGGCCCTGTGCTCGTGCTTGATACTCATATACACACCCTCAAGCCGGGGTGTGGAGGTCTCACCCGACGCTGATGATTCAGCCATCGACGGGGTTCCTACACCAGCTATTGCCGCTGAATGGCAGCTGGTTTCGCGCTCAGGTGAAACGCTAACAACACTTCTGGACCAAGTCAACGATGGCCCCCTTGCGAAAGCCATCCATCAGATTACTTGGTGTTACTTACCCGCAGTCAGCGCGTTGTAGCTGGTAATCAGGTTGCGATAATCCGGAATGTGATTGGAGCACAGCGCCGCCAGCCCTTCGATGTCGTTGCGCCAGTCGCGGTGCAGCTCACAGGCCACGCCGAACCAGGTCATCATTTGCGCGCCGGCGCGGCTCATGCGGTCATGGGCAGCATCGCGGGTCATTTCGTTGAAGGTGCCGGAAGCATCGGTCACCACGAACACTTCGAACTCCTCTTCCAGGGCCGACAGCGCCGGGAACGCTACACAGACCTCAGTCACCACGCCAGCAATGATCAGCTGCTTCTTGCCAGTGGCCTTCACCGCCTTGACGAAGTCTTCGTTGTCCCAGGCGTTGATCTGGCCTGGGCGGGCGATGTACGGGGCGTCCGGGAACAGGGCTTTCAGCTCTGGTACCAGCGGGCCGTTGGGGCCTTGTTCGAAGCTGGTGGTGAGGATGGTCGGCAGGTTGAAGAACTTGGCCAGGTCGGCCAGGGCCAGCACGTTGTTCTTGAACTTGTCCGGCTCGATGTCACGGACCAAGGACAGCAGGCCAGCCTGGTGGTCGACCAGCAGGACAGCGGCGTCGTCTTTGTTCAGGCGGTTGTAGGTGAAATTGCTCATGGTCTGTGCTCCTAAGGGTTATGAATTTTTCAGCAATCTGGGGTGTTTCGTGTTGATGGGCACAGATTAAAATCATCACCTTTGTGGCGGTAGATAGCAGAATTTGGCTTTAGCGTTCCGTTTTATGAACGATGGATTTGTAGGGGCTGTGCCGGCCTCTTCGCGGGTAAACCCGCTCCCACAGGGATGGCGCCGGGCTTGAGCCCTGTGCTGCACCTGTGGGAGCGGGC
>NZ_JBNRIJ010000045.1:2178-12671 GCF_053557675.1 Pseudomonas sp. XP1
CTTCACCCAAGTCGTGGAACACGGTGGCTTCGCACCTGCCGGCCGGGCGCTGGACATGCCCAAGTCGAAGCTCAGCCGGCGCATCGCCGACCTTGAGGACCGCCTCGGCGTGCGCCTGCTGCACCGCACCAGCCGCCACTGCTCGCTGACCGAGATTGGCCAGGCCTACTACAACCGTTGCCTGGCCATGCGCGTGGAAGCCGAGGGCGCGGCAGAGATCATCGAGCGCAACCGCAGCGAACCACGCGGCCTGGTGCGTATCAGTTGCCCGACCACCCTGCTCAATTCCTGGGTCGGGCCGATGCTGACCCGCTACATGCTCAAATACCCGCAGGTGGAGCTGTTCATCGAGAGCACTAACCGCCGCGTCGACCTGCTGCACGAGGGTTTCGACATCGCCCTGCGGGTGCGCTTTCCGCCGCTGGAGAACACCGACATGGTGATGAAGGTGTTGAGCAACAGTACCCAGTGCCTGGTCGGCCAGCCGCAGTACCTGGAGCAGTTGCCCAAGGGCTTCGACCCGCAGCTGCTCGGCACGCTCCCCAGCGTGCATTGGGGCAGCGCCCAGCGTGAGTACCAGTGGGAGCTGTTCCAGGGCGAGGACAGCAGCCGCAGCATCGTCATCCCGCACACACCGCGCATGGTGACGGACGACCTGTTTGCCCTGCGCCATTTCGTGGTGGCGGGGGTGGGTATTGCGCACCTGCCGCGGGTGGCGGTGCGTGAGGACCTGGCAGCGGGGCGGCTGGTGGAGTTGTTGCCCGACTGGCACCCGCGTTGCGGCATCGTGCATGCGATCTTCCCGTCGCGGCGCGGGTTGCTGCCTTCGGTGCGTGCGCTGATCGATCACCTGGCCGAAGAGTTCGCCATCAGCGACATGGCCTGACGCTCCTTGAGCAGCAGGTCGACCAGCAGCGCCAGCAACACCGCCCCGGCCGCCACCGCGAACAGCACACCGTAGTGGCCATCCGTGGCGGCGAACAACGCCGAGTATGCGTAGCCGGCAATGGCCTGAAAACTGGCGAACGAAACTGTCGCACGGCTCCAGGTCGCATTCTGCCGGTCATGGCCGTCCACCAGCTGATGCACTCTGGCAAGCGCCAGTGGCACGATGCCCGGGGGGAAGGAGCCGATCAGCAGCGCGGCGGCACCCAGCAGGCGCAGGTCGTGACTGCTCAGCAAGATCCCGAGCGCGCCCAGTTGTGCCAGCAGCACCAGACGAATGCCGGCACGGGCACCGAGGTGATCGGCCAACAACCCATACAGTACCGGTCCGGCAATCGCGCCCAGGCCATAGAGCGCCCATATTACAGCGCCAGCGTGGGTGCCCGCGCCCAGGCCGCGGCTGATGTAATCGACCAGAAACATCATGGGTGCCACCAGCGCCGTGGCCATCAACGCGTATTGCCCAAACAGCACGAGAATTGCGGGTGAAACCGCCGCCTGCCGCCGTGCGGGGGGCACCGACGAATGTTCAAGTTCAACGGGCCAGCCTGCCCAGCTGGTAACGGTCAGCAGCAGCGACAACGCGGCCAGCCCCAGCCAGGTCTGCTGCAGGCCTTTATCCAGCAACCATGGCACCAGACTCGCAGAAGCCGCGACGCCCAGGCCCAGGCCCAGGAAGATGGCCCCGCTGGCCAGGCCGCGTCGCGAGGCAGTGACATGGGGCAATATTGCGCTGGCCACCAGCACCATGATCACACCACCTGCCACGCCCGACAGCAGGCGCCAGGCAAAGAACCAGCTCACCGACAACGGCCAGGCACACGCCAGGAATGTCAGGCTCACCAGCACCATCATGCCGCGCAGCGCCATGGCGCTCGACCACCGGGCAGCCAGCGGCCTGCCAATCAGGGCGCCGATCAGGTAGCCGGCCAGGTTTGCCGCCCCCAGATAGACCACTGCTGAACTGGCGAACCAGTGAGCACCGATCAGTGCCGGAATCAGCGGTGTATAGGCAAACCGTGCCAGGCCGATCCCGACCAGGCTGGCACATAGCCCAGCCCAAATCGGCAACCAGGGTGCCCGTAACGAATTATTCATGATTTTCCCCTGCCCCGTGAACGGCGCTTGATGATGGTGATGGGGAAAGCATAAATTCGCCGAACGATGAAATAACGCAGCGAGTTTACATACCAGCCCTGCATTTTCGCATCACCGAGGACGACTTCGATGAACTGGGACGACACCCGCGTGTTTCTTGCATTGTGCCGCGAGCAAACCCTGCGCGGCGCCGCACGCCGTCTGGGCGTGGACCAGGCCACGGTGGGTCGCCGGCTCGCATCGCTGGAGGGCGCGCTGCATGCCACGCTGTTCCTGCGGACCTCCAGCGGTTACTCCCTGACCAGCGCCGGCGAAGTGGCTATGCGGGCTGCCTTGGCGATGGAATCTGCCGCCGCCGGCCTGCAGCGGCAGATTCTTGGACTGGATGACCGCCTGAGCGGAGTAGTGAGAGTGACCAGTACCGACGCCTTCGCATCGGACTTCATCATCCCAGCCGTGGCTCGGTTGCGCCTGGAACACCCTGGGATCGAAGTGCAATTGCACGCGTCCACGCAGATGCTCAACCTCAGCCAGCGCGAGGCAGATATCGCCGTACGTACGCACAAGCCGGACAACCCTGAACTGGTGGTGCGGAGCCTGGCGCGCTGGCAAACCGCACTGTTCGCCTCGCATACGTACCTCAAGCACTTTGGCGAGCCGGTGCCCGGTGGTGCGTTTGCCGGGCACGAACTGGTGATCTACCAGCCTTATCTGGACAGCGGCAAGGAGGTGACACTGGCCGGCGAACCGATCGCCAAAGGGCGCATCGCCATGACTTGCACCTCGGGGCTGATGGTGCGCCAAGCACTGGCCAGTGGCATCGGGCTGGGTGAACTGCCGGTGCCGATGGGCGCACGTGCGGGCTTACAGCAAGTGTGGGCGCAAGGCAGGCCTTACGACATCTGGCTGGTGACCCATCAGGATGTCCGCCATACGGCGCGGGTGCGGGTGGTGATCGATGCGATCGCCAAGGCGTTCAGCCTCTAGCTGCCCGTTCCAGCACAACCTTACAAGACCGCTGGCCTATCCTTGCTCCACAGTCCCGGATCATCCCCTTGGAGGCCCCATGATCCGCGCCAACCCCGGACCAGGCCGCGCCCTGCTCGCCACCCTCGCCCTATGCCCGGTACTCAGCCAGGCTGACGAACCCGGCTGGTCGCTGCTCAGCCGCAACTACTTCCTGCACAGCGACTTCCGCTCGCCCTCCGGCAGTGGCCAGAACTACCGCCAGGAATGGGCCCAGGGTTTCATTGGCGAAATCCGCTCCGGCTTCACCGAGGGCACGCTCGGCGTCGGCATCGATGCCCATGGTTTTCTCGGCCTCAAGCTGGACGGCGGCCGCGGCCATGCCGGCACCGGCCTGCTGCCGCGCGACAGCGATGGCCGCGCCGAGTCCGACTACTCAAGCGCCGGCGCCGCACTCAAGCTGCGCCTGGGCAATACCCAACTGCGCTACGGCGAAATGACCGTGGAAACCCCGGTGTTCGACACCAGCGACAAACGCCTGCACCCGGAGTACGCCACCGGCTGGTTCCTGGACAACACCGACCTGCCCGACTGGCGCCTGCAGGCCGGGCATTTCACCGCCTTCAACAACCAGGACAACAGCTCCAGCCACGATGACTTCAGCGGCTATGGCGCTACCACCGACAAACGTGCCATCAGCCTGGCCGGCGCCGCGTTCGCACCCGACGGGCCATTCGGCGGCGCACTGTACGCAGGCCAGCTGGATGACACCTGGCGCCAGGCCTACCTCAACCTGAACCTGGCCGAGGGCAACTGGCGCCTGGACGGCAACCTGTACAAGACCCGCGACACCGGCAATGCCAGTGCCGGGGCAATCGACACCCTCGCCTACAGCCTGCTGGCCAGGTACAGCTTCGGCGCCCAAGCGCTGAGCCTGGCCTACCAGAAGGTCGAGGGCGACACCCCGTTCGACTTCGTCGGCGGCGACTCCATCTACCTGGCCAACTCGATCAAGTATGCCGACTTCAACGGCCCCGGCGAGCGCTCGTGGCAACTGCGCTACGACCTCGACTTCGCCACCCTTGGCGCCCCCGGCCTGAGCCTGATGGGCCGCTACGTCAGCGGCCGTGGCATCGATGGCAGCCATGCCCCAGCCGGTGGCGTCTACGTGGGCCAGTACGGCGACGGCGGCAAGCACTGGGAACGCGACATCGACCTGAAATACGTGGTGCAGTCCGGCGCCGCCAAGGACCTGAGGCTGTCGTTTTCCCACGTCAGCCACCGCGCCAACCAGGCCCAGGCCGGCGATGACATCGACCGGATCTACCTGATCATCGAATACCCACTCAAAGGCAGCTTCTGACATGAGCACATCCCCTTCAGGCGCCTGGAGCCCATTGCGCAACACCACCTTCCGCATGCTGTGGATCGCCACCATCGCTTCCAACATCGGCACCTGGATGCACGAGGTGGGCGCCGGCTGGCTGATGACCACGCTGTCGGCCAGCCCTTTGCATGTGGCCCTGATCCAGGTAGCCGGCTCGCTACCGATGTTCTTCCTTGCCCTGCCGGCCGGCGCGGCGGCGGATATCGTCGACAAGCGCCGCTACCTGTTGCTGGTGCAACTGTGGATGTCTTCGGTGGCCGTGGTGCTGGCGGCCCTGACCCTGCTCGGGCTGATGAACGTCACCCTGCTGCTGGTGCTTACCCTGGCGTTGGGCATCGGCACGGCACTGATGATGCCGGCCTGGAGCGCGCTGACACCGGAGCTGGTGAGCAAGGACGACCTGGCCAACGCGGTGGCGCTTTCCAGTGTCGGTATCAACGTGTCACGCGCCGTCGGCCCGGCTTTGGCCGGCGTGGTGGTGAGCATGGTCGGCCCGTGGCTGACCTTCGCCCTGAATGCCATCTCGTTCGCCGGGGTGATCCTGGTGCTGTTTCTGTGGAAGCGCGAGGTGAAGGAGCCGCTGCTGCCGGCCGAGCGCTTCGTCGGCGCCATGCGCACCGGGCTGCGTTTCGCGCGCAGTGCCAAACCCTTGCAGGCGGTGATATTGCGCGCCTTGGCATTCTTTTTCTGCGCCAGCGCCGGTACCTCGCTGCTGCCGTTGATCGTGCGTGGCGAAATGCATGGCACCGCCGCCGATTTCGGCCTGCTGCTGGCGGCCATCGGCATTGGCGCAGTGGCCGGTGCCACCTTGCTGCCACGCTTGCGCGAACGCATCAGCCGCGACCGCCTGGTGCTGCTGGCCAGCCTGCTGTATGCACTGTTCCTGCTGGCCCTGGCGCTGGTGCGCAACTTCTATGTGCTGCTACCGGCGATGCTGCTCAGCGGCGCGGCGTGGATTGCCGTGCTGTCCAACCTGCAGGTGGCGGCACAGACCTCAGTGCCTGCCTGGGTACGGGCGCGGGCTTTGTCGGTGTATATCCTGATCTTCTTTGGTGCCATGGCCAGTGGCGGGTTGCTGTGGGGCACGCTGGCCAGCCATGCAACGATCACCTTGAGCCTGCTGCTGGCCGCAGGCGGCCTGGCGTTGGGCACGCTGCTGACCTGCAAGGTGACGCTACCGGAAACCGCAGCCGAGGAGCTGACGCCGTCACTGCATTGGCCGGTGCCACTGCTGAGCGACGACATGGACAAGGAAAGCGGGCCGGTGATGGTCACCGTGGAATACCACATCGACCCGGCCAAGGCCGAGGCGTTCCAGCAGGCCGCACGGGAGCTGGAGGCGATGCGCAAGCGCAATGGCGCGTTGTCGTGGGGGTTGATGCGCGACAGTGCGGACCCGGCGTTGTGGCTGGAGTTTTTCTTCGAGGAGTCGTGGCTGGAGCATTTGCGGCATCACCACCGGGTAACCCGAGGTGAGCTGAAGATCGAGGCGCGGGTGCGGATGCTGCAGACCGATGGGGTGGAAGTGAAGATTCGGCATCTGTTGGCTGGAGCTGAGCACAAGGCTCACCATTGATGCTATTCGCGGGCTCGCCCGCTCCCACAGGGATCGCACAAAGCCTAAGGGCTGTGATGTACCTGTGGGAGCGGGCGAGCCCGCGAAGGGGCCAGCACTGAAGGAACAAAAAAGGGGGCCAATAACTGGCCCCCCTTTTTCACATCAGCTCAGCTTAGAACGCGAAGCACGAGCAACCGAGCGCGCCCCAGAAGCCTTGGTAGTCATTCACCGGCACACTCGAATGCCGGGCCTTCTCATGGCTGTGCGCATGCACCCCGCATGGCCCGCTGCACTGGTGCACGGCGGCTGCCAGCGACGGAGTGCCCACCCGCCAGTGCCCCGGCACTTTGGTCACCGGCGACCACTCCGGCAGCACCGGCACCTGGGGCGGGCCGAGCTTGTCGAATTCCGCCGCACCATACACCACCTTGCCGTCGACCACGGTCAGCACCGACTCGATGCCCTTGATCGCCTCTTCATCGACACTGAAGAAGTCCAGCGACAACGCCGCCAGGTCGGCCAGCTGGCCCACCTTGATCTGGCCCTTCTTGCCCTGCTCGCTGGAGAACCAGGCGCTGCCTTGGGTAAACAGCTGCAGCGCGGTGTCACGGCTGAGGCCTTCCGGGTACAGCTCCATGCCACCGACGGTCTTGCCGCTGACCAGCCAGTACAGCGAGGTCCACGGGTTGTAGCTGGACACGCGGGTGGCGTCTGTACCGGCGCCCACCGGCACGCCCATGTCGAGCATGCGCTTGATTGGCGGGGTCTGCTCGGCGGCCTTGGCACCGTAGCGGTCAACGAAATACTCACCCTGGAAGGCCATGCGGTCCTGGATGGCGATACCGCCGCCCAACGCGCGCACGCGCTCGATGTTTTGCGGCGTGATGGTTTCGGCGTGGTCGAAGAACCACGGCAGGCCATTGAACGGGATGTCGCGGTTTACCTTCTCGAACACGTCGAGCATGCGCGTGATCGATTCGTTGTAGGTAGCATGCAGGCGGAACGGCCAGCGCTGCTCGACCAGGTGGCGCACCACCGGCTCCAGCTCCTGCTCCATGGTCTGCGGCAGGTCCGGGCGCGGTTCGAGGAAGTCCTCGAAGTCGGCGGCGGAGAACACCAGCATTTCGCCGGCGCCATTGTGGCGCAGGAAGTCGGTACCGCTGTGCAGCTTCACGCTGGAGGTCCACTTGCGGAAGTCGTCCAGCTCTTCCTTGGGCTTCTGGGTGAACAGGTTGTAGGCAATGCGCACGGTCAGCTGGTTGTTGTCGGCCAGCTCCTGGATCACCTGATAGTCGTCCGGGTAGTTCTGGTAGCCACCACCGGCATCGATGGCGCTGGTCAGGCCCAGGCGGTTGAGCTCGCGCATGAACTGGCGCGTGGAGTTGACCTGGTATTCCAGCGGCAGCTTCGGCCCCTTGGCCAGGGTGGCGTAGAGGATCATCGCGTTGGGGCGGGCGATGAGCATGCCGGTCGGGTTGCCGAACTTGTCACGCTGGATCTCGCCGCCCGGCGGGTTGGGCGTGTCCTTGGTGTAGCCGACTGCCTTGAGCGCGGCGCGGTTGAGCAGTGCGCGGTCATACAGGTGCAGCAGGAATACCGGGGTATCTGGCGCGGCCTGGTTGATCTCCTCCAGAGTGGGCATGCGCTTTTCGGCGAACTGGAACTCGTTCCAGCCGCCGACCACGCGCACCCACTGCGGGGTCGGCGTACGCGCAGCCTGGTCCTTGAGCATGCGCAGGGCATCGGCCACCGAAGGCACGCCTTCCCAACGCAGTTCCAGGTTGTAGTTCAGGCCACCACGGATCAGGTGCAGGTGCGAGTCGTTCAAACCAGGGATGACCGTACGCTGCTTGAGGTCGATGATTTGCGTGGTGGCGCCCTTGTGGGCCATGGCTTCGGCGTCGTTGCCCACGGCGATGAAACGGCCATCCTTGATGGCGACGGCGGTCGCGGTGGGCTTTTCACGATCAACGGTGTGCAGTTTGCCGTTGAACAGAATCAGGTCGGCGGTCATGGAACCTCCTTGGGTGAATGCGTGAGCGGAACCGGCGGAACCGGTAAAGGGCAATGCGGACCAGAGCGCGCCGGCGGCACCGAGCACGGTACTGGTGGCGAGGAACTGGCGACGGGTCTTGTCGTTGCGGTCCTGGGACATGGGGTTCTCCGTCTGGGTGCGGCAGCGGGCAGGCGCAACTGCGGAGCATGCCGGTTGGTGTAGGGGCAAGGCTTGGATGGATGTGCGGTGGGTGGTTGAAGGTTAGCCCTGTTCAGCATTTGTGCTGCCTGGGCTGGCCTCTTCGCGGGTGAACCCGCTCCCACAGGGACACCACAGGCCTGCAAGACTGTGGTATCCCCCTGTGGGAGCGGGTTTACCCGCGAATGCCTCCCACCATTACTCCTGGAGGAACGCCAGCAAGTCCTCATTCAGCTGCTGTGCATGAGTCACCGCAAACCCGTGCGGCGCCCCCGCGTACACCTTCAGCTCAGCCCCGCGAATCAGCTCCGCCGCCTGCTTGCCGGTGCTCTCGAACGGCACGATCTGGTCGTCGTCACCGTGGATCACCAGGGTTGGTACATCGATCTTGGCCATATCCGGACGGAAGTCGGTTTCGGAGAACGCGGTCACACAATCCAATGTGCCCTTGATCGATGCCATCAGCGCAATGTTCAAGGTCTGGGTTTGCACACCCTGGGACACCTGCTGCCCATGGTTGAGGCCATAGAACGGCGTGGCGAAGTCGGCGATGAACTGCGCCCGGTCGGCACGCAGGCCGGCGCGGATACCGTCGAACACCGACAGGTCGACACCTTCAGGGTTGTCGTCACGCTTGCCGAACACCGGTGTCACCGCGCCCAGCAGCACCAGCCCGGCCACCCGCTCGTTGCCGTGGCGGGCGATGTAGCGGCTGACGTCACCGCCCCCCATCGAGAAGCCCACCAAGGTCACGTCGCGCAGGTCGAGGTGCTCGATCAGCTGGGCGATGTCATCGGCAAAGGTGTCGTAGTCGTAGCCGTTCCACGGCTGGCTCGAACGGCCGAAGCCACGGCGGTCGAAGGCAATGGCCCGGTAGCCGCGGCTGGCCAGGAATTCCATCTGCGAATCCCACATGTCGGCATCCAGTGGCCAGCCGTGGCTGAACAGCACAGGCTTGCCGCTGCCCCAGTCCTTGAAGTAGATCGAAGTGCCATCGCGGGTAACGAACGTGCTCATGTCGGTATCTCCTTGAAAATGTCGAGGTAAAGGCCTGGCTCAGCCGCGCAGCCAATTGGCGCAGCGGCGGGTTACCCAAGGCATGATGTAGAACACCACGGGCAGGATGACGAACAGGTTGACGATCAGGTTGCTGGTGATCACTCCACCCAACTGCGGGACGCGTGCGAACAACGGCGCCAGCAGTTGTGGAACGATCATGGTCATCGGGCAGATCACCAGGTAGGTCAGCAGCGCCTGCTTCCAGCGCGGCGGTTGGGCTGCCGTGGTGCCCGGCGTGCTATCAATAACCTGGTGTTGCAGGCATACGGTTACCACTTCGCGGTTGTCTTGGAGTGCGGTGTTCATCGGCGTTCCTTGGGATGAGCTTGCCCGCATCCACTGTGCAACGGCGGACGGGCGCAGGATTGGACAGGTGTGCTGCCTTGGCGGGCACCGGTTTGCGGTGCCCGCGCATCTGGCTTACTTGTTGGCGGTGAAAGCGTTGTAGCTGGTGATCAGGTTGCGGTAGTCCGGGATGTGGTTGGAGCACAGCGCCGCCAGCCCTTCGATGTCGTTGCGCCAGTCGCGGTGCAGCTCACAGGCCACGCCGAACCAGGTCATCAGTTGTGCGCCGGCCTGGCTCATGCGGTCGTGGGCGGCGTCGCGGGTCATGGCATTGAAGGTGCCGGAGGCATCGGTGACCACGAACACTTCGAACTCTTCCTCCAGGGCTGACAGCGCCGGGAAGGCTACGCACACTTCAGTCACCACGCCGGCGATGATCAGTTGCTTCTTGCCGGTGGCCTTCACCGCCTTGACGAAGTCTTCGTTGTCCCAGGCGTTGATCTGGCCTGGGCGGGCGATGTACGGGGCGTCCGGGAACAGGGCTTTCAGTTCCGGTACCAGCGGGCCGTTGGGGCCTTGCTCGAAGCTGGTGGTGAGGATGGTCGGCAGGTTGAAGAACTTGGCCAGGTCGGCCAGGGCCAATACGTTGTTCTTGAACGCGTCCGGTTCGATGTCGCGGACCAGGGACAGCAGGCCAGCCTGGTGGTCAACCAGCAGGACAGCGGCGTCGTCTTTGTTCAGGCGGTTGTATTTGAATTTGGTCATGGTCGTTGCTCCCAAGGGTTTTGATCTTTTCAGTAAGTGGGGTGTTTCGCGTTGATGGGAGAAGATTAAAACCATGACCTTTTTGGCGGTAGATAGCGATTTTTGGCTCTAGCGTTCTGTTTTATGAACGATGGTTTTGTGTGGGCTGTACCGGCCCTTTCGCGGCTAAAGCCGCTCCCACAGGGATTGCGCTGGATTTGAATCGTGCGCAGTACCTGTGGGAGCGGCTTTAGCCG
>NZ_JBNRIJ010000045.1:12795-19942 GCF_053557675.1 Pseudomonas sp. XP1
CTCCCCTCACCCGAGACCACCATGCTGGCGTTCATCCAGTCATACCCGTTGTTGCTCGGCACCGCCCTGATCCTGCTCGACCTCGTGCTCTGGCAACTGATCCCTCTCCAGCACCGGGCCTGGCGCATCGGTGCGCGGCTGGTGCTGTTCCTGCTGTTCAGCTCGGTGCTGGTGGCTGCCGGCATGAGCCCGATGCAACCGCCACCCTGGCCGGATGATGTTTCGCGCAACCTGATCGCCACAGTACTGGCGATCGGCTGGTGGCTGTTCGGTGCGCGCACGGTGACGGTGGTGTTCGGCCTGTTGCTGGGTGCCCGTGGCAGCCACGGCGGGCGTTTGCTGCAGGATGTGCTGGGGGCGCTGATCTTCCTGGCTGCCGTGGTCGCTGCCGCAGGCTATGTGTTGCAGTTGCCGGTAAAGGGCCTGCTGGCTACGTCGGGGGTCATGGCCATCGTCATCGGCCTGGCGCTGCAAAGCACGCTGGCCGACGTGTTCAGTGGCATCATCCTGAACACCACGCGGCCGTATCAGATTGGCGACTCGATCTCCATCGACAACACCGAAGGCAAGGTGCTGGAAATCGACTGGCGTGCCACCCGCCTGCTCACCAGCACCGGCAGCCTGGCGGTAATCCCCAACTCGGTGGCGGCCAAGGCCCGACTGCTCAACCACAGCCGCCCGGCCGATGTGCATGGGGTGTCGATCAGCGTGGTGGTGCCGGCCAAGGTGCGGCCCAAACGGGTGTTCGATGCGCTGGAAAAAGCCTTGCAAGGCGTCAGTGCCATTCTTGCAACCCCAAAACCAAAGGTGACGGTGAAAGCCTCGACGCTGGAATCAGTGGAGTACGAAGCCAGCGGCTTCGTGGCCGATGCAGGCGCCAAGGGCGACGCGCGCAACCAGCTGTTCGACCTGGCTCACCGGCACCTGGAGGCCAGCGGGGTGATGTGGAATGCTGACCTGGCCACGCCACCACGCAGCCGCCAGCGCGAGGTGCTGGACGAGGTGCGGGTGTTCCGCTCGCTGAGCGCGGAAGAGCGCGATGCGCTGAGCCAGCGCATGACGGCGGTGGAATACCTGGCCGACCAGGTGATCCTGGGCGTGGGCGAGCATTCCGATCATTTGCTGGTGATTGGCAGCGGAGTGGTTTCGGCGTCGATCCGCGATGGCGACAAGCTGGTGGAGGCCGGGCGCATGGGGCCGGGCGAGGTACTGGGGATCGAAGGGATCGTCGATGAAGAGGACTCGCTGGCCGAGTTCCGCACGCTGACCAGTTGCGTGCTGTACCGGATCGACAAGGAACAGGTGAAGAGCTGCCTGGTGCAACGCGGCGATGTGCAGACGGCGTTGAGCAAGTTGCAGCGATTTCGGCGGCAGAACCGGGAGTCGTTGTTGCTGCAGAAGCCGGTTTCGATCAAGAAAGGCGGCTTTCTCAGCTGGTTGCACAAGTAAGCCTGTGCCGACCCTATCGCCGGCGAGCCGGCTCCCACAGATACTGCACAGGCCTTAAGGACGATGCGGTCAATGTGGGAGCTGGCTTGCCGGCGATCGGGCCGGTACTTACAACACAACCCTTAGGCATTGCCCCGCGTGGTACAGCGAGAACCCGGACTCATAGAACGCCGTCCGCAGCGAGGGCGCACTCACGCCCTTCATCGGCGAAAACGGAATCGGCAGGCTGCCCGCCTCCCCCTTCAGCAGAAACTCGGCAAACGCCCGGCCAATCACGGTCCCGGTGGTATTGCCCCGCCCGTTGTACCCGGTCACCGCCACCAGCCCCGGCGCCGGCTCGAAAAGGCGCATGAGATGATCGGGGGTGAAGTCGATGCAGCCGGTCCAGTGCATTTCCCACTCGACCTTGCCCAGCTCCGGGTAATAGTGGCTCTGGATGCGGTCGGCCCAGCTGCGCACGAACCACGCCGGCTTGTTGTCGACTCGGCCCAGGCTGCCTAGCAGCAGGCGACCCTGGTCGTCGCGGCGGATGCTGCTGAGCACGGTGCGGGTGTCCCACGAGCCTTGGCCATGTGGCAGCACCTTGTCGGCTGCAGCGCCCTGTAACGGCTTGGACGCCACCTGGTAGTAATAACCACGGAAAAACTGCTTCTGCAGGTTGCTCCAGTCGCCTTCGGTATAGGCGCCGGTGGAAATCACCACCTTGTCGGCGCGCACCGAACCGCGAGCGGTCTTCACCCGCCAGGCATCGCCGTCACGCTCCAGGCCTTCGACCGAAGACTGCTGGAACAGCTTGCCACCCAGGCGTGCCACCGCTGCGGCCAGGCCCTGGGTGTAACCCATGGGGTTGATGGTGCCTGCGCGGCGGTCGAGCAGCGCGGCGGAAATCTTGTCGGTGCCGCAGTATTCCTGGCACTTGCCGCCGGTCAGCAGTTCCACATCGGCACCACGGCGGCGCCATTGTTCGTGGCGGGCCTCGAGGTCGGCGATACCGGTGGCGTTGTGCGCCATGTGCAGCGTGCCTTTGTGCTGGGCCTGGCAGTCGATGCCAAGGCGTTCGATCATGGCGAACACTTCGGCCGGGGCTTCGCCGAGCACCTTGTTCAGGCGGCTGCCCTGCTGCAGGCCGAGGGTGGCCTCGACATCGTCGGGGCGGATCCAGGTGCCGGCGTTGACCAGGCCGACGTTGCGCCCGGAGCCACCGTGACCGATCTTCCAGGCCTCCAGCAGGATTACCGACTTGCCCTGTTCGAGCAGGTGGATGGCCGCCGACAGGCCGGTAATGCCGCCACCGATCACGCAGACATCGGCCTTGTGCTCACCGGCCAGAGCCTGGGCGGCGACGGTCGGTTTGCTGACGAATTCCCACAAGCATTCTTGACGCAGTTCGGACATGGCCCGGCTCCAGCAATTTGTTCTTGTTGGGGCTGCTTTGCAGCCCATCGCCGGCAAGCCAGCTCCCACAGGTGCATCACAGGTTTCGAAAACTGTGTTGTACCTGTGGGAGCGGGTTTACCCGCGAACCGGGGGCCAGGCCCCCGGCCATGCAGCATCAGCCGATCAGTCGAACACGATACCCTGCGCCAGCGGCAGCTCGCGTGAGTAGTTCACGGTGTTGGTCTGGCGACGCATGTAGCCTTTCCAGGCATCCGAACCGGACTCACGGCCACCGCCAGTTTCCTTCTCGCCACCGAACGCACCGCCGATCTCGGCGCCGCTGGTGCCGATGTTGACGTTGGCGATGCCACAGTCGCTGCCCGAGGCGCTCTGGAAGCGTTCGGCTTCACGGATGTCGGTGGTGAAGATGCACGACGACAGACCTTGTGGCACTTCGTTGTTCAGGCGCAGGGCCTCTTCGAAGTCGTCGTAGGCCAGCACGTACAGGATCGGGGCGAAGGTTTCGTGGCGCACCACGTCGCTCTGCGCCGGCATTTCGGCGATGGCAGGCGATACGTAGTAGGCGTTCGGGTACTGGTCGGCCAGCTGACGCTCGCCACCAAATACCTGGCCACCTTCGTCGCGGGCCTTGGCCAGCGCGCCCTGCATGGCATCGAACGACTGCTTGTCGATCAGCGGGCCCACCAGGTTGTCCTTGCGTGGGTCACCGATGCGCACCTTGCCGTAGGCGGCTTTGACGCGGGCAACCACTTCGTCCTTGATCGAACGGTGCACGATCAGGCGGCGCAGGGTGGTGCAACGCTGGCCGGCGGTGCCGACTGCGGAGAACAGGATGCCACGCACGGCCAGGTCGAGGTCGGCGCTCGGGGCCAGGATCATGGCGTTGTTACCACCCAGCTCGAGGATGCTGCGGCCGAAGCGGGCAGCCACACGTGGGCCGACTTCGCGACCCATGCGGGTGCTGCCCGTGGCGCTGACCAGCGGTACGCGCGGGTCGTCGACCATGGCTTCGCCGGCTTCACGGCCGCCGATCACCAGTTGTGCCAGGCCAGCCGGGGCATCACCAAAGGCTTTCAGGGCTTTTTCGAACAGCGCCTGGCAGGCCAGGGCGGTCAGCGGGGTCTTCTCGGACGGTTTCCATACCACCGAGTTACCGGCGACCAGGGCCAGGGCGGTGTTCCAGGCCCAGACTGCGACCGGGAAGTTGAAGGCGCTGATAACGCCAACCACGCCCAGCGGGTGCCAAGTTTCACGCATGTGGTGGCCAGGGCGTTCGGAAGCGATGGTCAGGCCGTACAGCTGGCGCGACAGGCCAACGGCGAAGTCGCAGATGTCGATCATTTCCTGCACTTCGCCCAGGCCTTCCTGGGTGATCTTGCCGGCTTCGATCGAAACCAGCTCGCCGAGGTCGGCCTTGTGCTCACGCAGCACTTCGCCGAACAGGCGCACCAGCTCGCCGCGGCGCGGGGCCGGCACGCTGCGCCAGGCTTCGAAGGCGCTCTGGGCCTGATCGATGCGGGCGATGGTCTCGGCCTTGCCGAGCAGTTTCACCGAGGCGATCTGGCTGCCGTCGATCGGCGTGTGAACAGGGTAGTCGCCCTGGGTGTAAGCCTCGGCAGCAACGCCAAGGCGCTCGAGCAGTCCAGCAACCATTTGTGCATCTCCTACATCGGGTGATGGGGTGGAAAAATGATGTGGATCAGTATTAATCCGATCACACCGGTGCAACAAACGACCTTTATTCCGCATATCATTCCGTCAGGTAATGATTTGAGCCGCAGAGACCGCTATGTCCAAACGCCTGGTGCCCTCCATGACCGCCCTGCAGTGCTTCGAAGCTGCAGCCCGCCATTTGAGCTTTACCCGTGCCGCCGAAGAGCTGCACCTGACCCAGAGCGCGGTCAGCAAGCAGGTGGCGCAGCTTGAAGACATGCTGCGCCACCACCTGTTCCTGCGTATCCGCCGCCGCCTGCAGCTGACGCCCGCGGGCAGCTTGTACCTGGCCGAGGTCAACAAGATCCTCACCCAGGTGGATATGTCCAGCCGCTACGTGCTCACCTACGGCGAACAGACCGAGATATTGAAGGTAGCCACTCAGCCGAGTTTTGGTGTGCGCTGGTTGATCCCGCACCTCAAGGGCTTTGGCAAGCGCCACAGCAACATCCACCTGGACATCCGCAACGAGATGGAGCCATTCGCGCTGCTGCAGGGCTCGGCGGACGTGGTGTTCTTCTATGGCCAGGGCACCTGGCCGGGGGCCACCTGCGTGGAGCTGTTCGGTGAGGAGGTGGTGCCGGTGTGCGCGCCGGAGTTGCTGGCCGGGCGTGACCTGAATGATGCCGGGGAGCTGGCGGACCTGGTGCTGCTGCAAAGCACCTCGCGGCCCGAGGCCTGGCACGAGTGGTTCCTGGAGTTGGGATTGCAGAGCGTCAGCGCCTATCACGGGCCGCGCTTCGATACCTTCTACATGGCCTTGAGCGCAGCGCAGGCCGGGTGCGGGGTGGCGTTGGTGCCGCGCTACCTGGCGGCGAAAGAGCTGGCCGAGGGCAGTTTGGTGGTGCCGTGGAACCATGCGATGCGCAGTGCCGGGGCGCATTACCTGGCGTATGCCGAGCATGCGGCGGAAGTGCCCAAGGTCAGGGCGTTGGTGGAATGGATTCGTGAGCAGCTTCAGGCTTGAGGGCCTCTTCGCGGGTGAACCCACTCCCACAGGTATCGCGCAAGGCCTGGGCCCTGTGAGGTACCCGCGAAAGGGCCCTTGAGGTCGATCAAAAAAGGAATGACACACTCACTTTTTTTCGCTTGTGAGCAAAGTGCATTCCCAGCTTTCATGTAAGCGTCCGAACCCAACCAGGAAGCTAGCGATGCCCGCCCACGATTTCGTCAGCCCCGACAGCATCCGCGCGCAGTTCTCTGCCGCCATGTCGCTCATGTACAAACAGGAAGTGCCCCTTTACGGCACGCTGCTGGAGCTGGTGAGCGAAATCAACCAGCAGGTCATGGCCCAGCAACCCGAGGTTGCCGAGGCCCTGCGCTGGACCGGCGAAATCGAGCGCCTGGATCAGGAGCGCCACGGTGCCATCCGTGTCGGCACCGCCGCAGAGCTGGCCACCATCGCCCGGTTGTTCGCGGTCATGGGCATGCAGCCGGTCGGCTACTACGACCTCAGTTCCGCCGGTGTGCCGGTGCATTCCACCGCCTTCCGCGCGGTGCACGAGCAGTCGCTGCACGTCAGCCCGTTCCGCGTGTTCACCTCGCTGCTGCGCCTGGAACTGATCGACAACCCGCAACTGCGCGAGCTGGCAGAAAGCATCCTGGCCAAGCGCCAGATCTTCACCACCCGCGCCCTCGAGCTGATCGCCCAATGCGAGCGCGATGGTGGCCTGAACGCCGCCGATGCCGATGCGTTCGTGCATGAAGCGCTGCACACGTTCCGCTGGCACCATGACGCTACCGTCACTGCCGAGCAGTACCAGCAGTTGCACGACCAGCACCGCCTGATCGCCGATGTGGTGGCCTTCAAGGGCCCGCACATCAACCACCTGACCCCGCGCACCCTGGACATCGATGCAATCCAGCTCGGCATGCCGGCCAAGGGCATCCCGCCAAAGGCCGTGGTCGAAGGCCCGCCCACCCGTCGTCACCCGATCCTGTTGCGCCAGACCAGCTTCAAGGCCCTGCAGGAAAAGGTAGCGTTCAGCGACCAGCAGGGCTGCGAAGGCAGCCATACCGCACGCTTCGGCGAAATCGAGCAACGCGGCGCGGCGCTGACGCCGAAAGGTCGCCAGCTGTACGACAAGCTGCTCGACGCCACCCGCGCCGCCCTGGGTGGCGCCCCGGCCGAGGCCAATGCCGAACGCTACATGGCGTTGCTGAAGGACACCTTTGCCGAATTCCCGGATGACCTGGCACAGATGCGTGAACAGGGGCTGGCCTACTTCCGCTACTTCGCCACCGAGAAAGGCTTGGCTGCGCGCGACCAGGACGGCCGCCCAACCACATTGGAAGGGCTGATCGAGGCTGGCCATGTGCACTTCGAGGCGTTGGTGTACGAGGACTTCCTGCCGGTGAGCGCGGCGGGGATCTTCCAGTCCAACCTCGGTGACGATGCGCAGGCCGAGTACGGCAGCAACGCCAACCGCGATGCATTTGAAGCAGCGCTTGGGCTGCAGGTGCAGGATGAGCTGGCGTTGTATGCGCAGAGCGAGCGTCGGTCGCTGCAGGCGTGTGCACAGGCTTTGAACCTGGGCTCGATGTAAGGCTGTAGATCGCAGGGGCCGCTTCGCGGCCCTATCGCCGG
>NZ_JBNRIJ010000045.1:20034-27396 GCF_053557675.1 Pseudomonas sp. XP1
GGCAGGCAACACAGACAGTTGCTCCCAAACCTGTGGGAGCGGGCAAGCCCGCGAAGAGGCCGGTACAGGCAATCAGAGGGGCGGCAGGATCTGCACATCCGGCAAATCCATCGCCGCCACCTCCTCTTCCAGAAACGCGCTCAAACGCCGCAACCGCTCGCCCCCTGGCCGAGTGCGCGGCCACACCAGGTAATAATCCATCCCGCTGGGCACCGCCGTCGGCCAAGGCAGGCTCAAGCGCCCCTGCGCCACATCCTCGGCCACCATCAGCAAATCACCCATGGAAATGCCATAGCCACGCGCTGCGGCAATCATGCCCAGCTCCAGGGTGTCGAACACCTGCCCGCCCTTGAGCGAAACCTTGTCACTCAGCCCCATGCGCTCCAACCATTCTCGCCAGTCGCGTTTGTCCACCGTGGGATGCAGCAGCTCTATGCAGGCCAGCCGGCGCTCGTCCCAGGGCTCCTCGTCGAGCAGGTCTGGCGCACCCACGGGGATCAGCAGCTCCGGGAACAACTTGCGCACTTCCCATTCCGGCGGGAACACCCCGTCGCTGAGCAACACCGCGCAATCGAACGGCTCCTGGTTGAAGTCCACATGGTCGACATCCATCCAGGCGCTGGTCAGCTGCACCTCGTTGCCAGGCTGCAAATGGCGAAAGCGGCTAAGGCGCGCCAGCAACCAGCGCATGGTCAGGGTCGAGGGGGCCTTCATGCGCAGGATGTCATCCTCACCGCGCAAGGTATCGCAAGCCCGCTCCAGCGCGGCAAAGCCTTCACGCACACCGGGCAGCAACACCCGCGCGGCTTCGGTCAGTTGCAGGCTGCGGCCGCTGCGGACGAACAGGCGGCAGGCAAAATGCTCCTCCAGCGTGCGGATATGCCGGCTGACCGCGCTCTGGGTAATAGACAGCTCTTCGCCGGCACGGGTGAAGGAGCTCAGCCGCGCGGCGGCTTCGAATGCGCGCAGGGCATACAGCGGGGGGAGCTGACGGGACATGATGCACCTGCCATACGGGGCTGTGAAATGAATCACCGGAAAGCATATATACATGAGTCAGACTCATGCCAATGATCGCTTTTATCCTTTTGTGCAAAGTTGACCAAAGCCTCAGAATCGCCCTTCGTTGATCACCCCAGGAAAAGGACTGCCCCATGCATGTCGCGCCCACCACAGAACTCAAGGCTTTGCTGCGCCTGGCCGGGCCGCTGATCGCCTCGCAGTTGGCGCACATGCTGATGGTGCTGACCGACACCCTGATGATGGCCCGCATCAGCCCGCAAGCCCTGGCTGGCGGCGGCCTGGGCGCGGCGAGTTACTCGTTCGTGTCGATCTTCTGCCTTGGCGTGATCGCTGCGGTCGGCACCCTGGTAGCCATTCGCAAGGGCGCCAACGACATCGAGGGCGCCACCCGCCTGGCGCAGGGTGGCCTGTGGCTGGCCTGGGGCCTGGCGCTGTTCGCTGCGCTCGTGCTGTGGAACCTGGAGCCGGTACTGCTGCTGTTCGGGCAAAAGCCCGAGAACGTTGCCTCGGCCGCCGAATTCCTCACCCTGCTGCCACTGGCCCTGCCCGGCTACCTGACTTTCATGGCCTTGCGCGGCTTTACCAGCGCGCTGGGCCGCTCGACCCCGGTGATGGTCATCAGCCTGGTCGGCACGGTGCTCAACTACCTGTTCAACGTGGCACTGATCGAAGGCATGTTCGGCCTGCCCAAGCTGGGCCTGATGGGCATCGGCCTGGTCACCGCAGTGGTGTCGATGGGCATGGCCATCGCCTTGGCGCTCTATATCCGCTGGCACCCGGCCTATGCCGCCTACCCACTGCGCAAGGGCCTGTCGCGCCCGTCGTTGCCGGCCCTGCGCGAGCTGTGGCGGCTGGGCCTGCCGATTGGCGGCACCTACATGGTGGAAGTCGGCCTGTTCGCCTTTGCCGCGCTGTGCATGGGCGTGCTGGGCAGCACCGAGCTGGCGGCGCACCAGATCGCCCTGCAGATCGTCTCCACGGCGTTCATGGTGCCGACCGGGTTGTCGTATGCGGTGACCATGCGCGTGGGGCTGTACTACGGCGCTGGCAACCTGCTGGCGGCACGCAGCGCCGGGCGGGTGGGCATCGGCTTCGGGGCGATGATCATGTTTGCCTTCGCCGCGCTGTTCTGGCTGCTGCCCGATGCTCTGGTGGGGCTGTTCATCGACCGTGACGACCCGGCATTTGCGGCGATCTTCCAGCTGGCGGTGCAGTTGCTGATGGTGGCTGCGTGGTTCGAGCTGTTCGATGGCATGCAGACGATCGCGATGGGCTCGATCCGTGGGCTGAAGGATGCCAAGACCACCTTCCTGATCGGCCTGGTCTGCTACTGGCTGGTGGGGGCGCCGAGCGCCTGGCTGTTCACCTTTACCCTGGGCGGTGGCGCGGTCGGGGTGTGGTGGGGGCTGGCGTTGGGGCTGGCGTGCGCAGCGGTGGCACTGACCTTTGGCTTTGAGTGGCGCATGAAGCGGCTCTTGGGCAAGGCCGGGATTGGTGGCGCGGCGGCGGCTTCGGCCTGACTTGCGGGCCTCTTCGCGGGTAAACCCGCTCCCACAGGGAATGCGCAGAGTCTGAAACCTGTGCAAAGCCTTTGGGAGCGGGTTCACCCGCGAAGAGGCCCTAAAGGGCCGCGCCCAACTGGCCGCCGGTCGCCTGCAGCAAAAACTCCATCAGTTCCCCCACCGGCAGCGGCTTGCTGACCAGGAAGCCTTGAACCTGGTCACAGCCAAACCCGCGCAGCAACGCCATCTGCTCTTCGCTCTCCACCCCTTCGGCCACCACCTCCAGGTTGAGGTTGTGCGCCAGGTTGATCATGGCGTGCACCAGCTTGCGGTTCTCCTCGCGCATTTCCATTTCCGCGACAAAGCTGCGGTCCACCTTGAGCAAGGTGATCGGCAGGCTGTTGAGGTGCACGAACGAAGAAAACCCGGTACCGAAATCATCGAGCGAAAAGCGCACGCCCAGGCGCCCCAGGGCGTCCATGGTCTGGCGCACCAGTTCGTTGCGGCGCATCACCGCCGTTTCGGTCAGTTCGAACTCCAGCCAGCGAGCATCCACGCCATGTTCGAGAATCAGGCGGCTCAAGGTCGCCAACAGCTGGCTGTCCTGGAACTGGCGGAAGCTCAGGTTGACCGCCATGTGCAGCGGCTCCAGGCCGCGCTCGCACAGCGCCTGCATGTCGCGCAGGGCACGGGAAATCACCCAGTAGCCCAGCGGGACGATCAGGCCGCTCTGCTCGGCCAGCGGCACGAACTCGCTTGGCGGCAACAGGCCGCGCTCGGCATGCCGCCAGCGCACCAGCGCCTCGAGGCCGACGATGCGCCCGTCGGCCAGGTTCAACCGCGGCTGGTAATGCAGCTCCAGCTCGTCCCGGCGCAGGGCGCGGCGCAGTTCGCTTTCCAGGTCGGCAAGGCTGCGGGCGTTACGGTTGATGCGTTCGTTGAACACATGGAACGTGCAACCCTGGCTGCCCTTGGCCTGGCGCATGGCGATGTGCGCGTGCCACATCAGCGGGTCTGCACCACCCTGAGCGCGGGCATGGGCCAAGCCCAGGCTGCAGCCCAGCAGCAGGCTTTCGCCGTCGATCCAGTAGGGTTCGGCCAACGCCTCGACAATCCGCTCGGCAATCGATTCGGCACGATTGGGGTCGCGTCGGGTGTCGATCAGCAGGGCGAACTCGTCGCTGCCCAGGCGCGCCAGCTGGTCGCCCGCCTCCAGTTGCTGTTTCAGGCGCGCCACCACCTGCAGGATCAGGCGGTCGCCACTCTGGTGGCCGAGGGCGTCGTTGACGTGGCGGAAGTTGTCCAGGTCCAGGTGGCCGAGGGCAAGGCCACGGCCGTCATTCTCGGCCAGGCGCGCGGTCAGCAAGGCCTGGAAGCCCTGGCGGTTGGCGATGCCGGTCAGCGGGTCCTGCTCGGCCAGGCGCTGCAAGGTCGCCACCAGCACGCCGCGCTCGCGCACATGGCGCAGCGAGCGGCGCAATGTGTCGGCATTGAGCTGGTCACGCACCAGCCAGTCGCTGACAGCGGTGGGCGCTAGCTGGGGCTCGTGGTCGAGCAGCAGGATGGTCGGCAACTCGCAGCGCCCGGGCGCGGGCTGCAGGGCCGGGGTTGCCAGCACGACAGCCTGGCGGTCCTGGTTGAACAGGCTGTCGACCGACTCCCAGTTCGGCGCCGTCAGCAGTACGGCGCTGCCACCCAGGGCAGGCGTGCACTCGCGCAGCAGCGCCCCCCATTCCGGCTCATCGGCCAACAGCAGCAAACGCAATGGTTCGACAGGCGTGGACAAGCGGGCTCCTTAGGGCTTCACGGTGCAACGGAAACTGGCGGGTATGCTACTGCATTAATGAAAATGATTTTCAATTTAATACATGTTTTTACGGGTGTAGCATCCCGACGTATTTTGTCGTGCATCCTGCGCGAAACTGCGCCAGCCGGCAAATCCCGTTTACATATTTGACTCAGACGTCAGACGGTCGCGCCACAAACGCCCCATGCCTGTTAGAATGCGCGGCTATTTTCTGGCGACCCCCGGTTTCTAGCATGTCCCGACTCAATCCCCGGCAGCAGGAAGCCCGTGACTATGTCGGCGGCCCTCTTTTGGTGCTCGCCGGTGCAGGCTCGGGCAAGACCAGCGTAATCACGCGCAAGATTGCCCACCTCATCCAGAACTGCGGCATCCGTGCCCAGTACATCGTGGCGATGACCTTCACCAACAAGGCCGCGCGCGAGATGAAGGAGCGGGTCGGCACCCTGCTGCGCCCGGGGGAAGGGCGAGGCCTGACGGTGTGCACGTTCCACAACCTGGGCCTGAACATCATCCGCAAGGAGCACGAGCGCCTGGGCTACAAGCCAGGTTTCTCGATCTTCGACGAGTCCGACATCAAGGCATTGCTGTCGGACATCATGCAGAAGGAATACTCCGGCGACGACGGCATCGACGAGATCAAGAACATGATCGGTGCCTGGAAGAACGACCTGATCCTGCCCACCGAGGCCCTGGAGAAGGCGCGCAACCCGCGCGAGCAGACCGCCGCCATCGTCTACACCCACTACCAGCGCACGCTCAAGGCGTTCAACGCGGTGGATTTCGACGACCTGATCCTGCTGCCGGTCAAGCTGTTCCAGGAGCACCCCGATGTGCTGGAGCGCTGGCAGAACCGCGTGCGCTACCTGCTGGTGGACGAATACCAGGACACCAACGCCAGCCAGTACCTGCTGGTAAAGATGCTGATCGGCATGCGCAACCAGTTCACCGTGGTGGGTGACGACGACCAATCGATCTATGCCTGGCGTGGCGCCCGGCCGGAAAACCTGATGCTGCTCAAGGAGGACTACCCCTCCCTGAAAGTGGTGATGCTGGAGCAGAACTACCGCTCCACCAGCCGCATCCTGCGCTGCGCCAACGTGCTGATCGCCAACAACCCGCACGCGTTCGAGAAGCAGCTGTGGAGCGAGATGGGCGTGGGCGACGAAATCCGCGTCATCCGCTGCAAGAACGAGGAAGCCGAGGCCGAACGCGTGGCCATGGAAATCCTCACCCTGCACCTGCGCACCAACCGCCCGTACAGCGACTTTGCCATCCTCTACCGCGGCAACTACCAGGCCAAGCTGATCGAACTGAAGCTGCAGCACCACCAGGTGCCGTATCGCCTGTCGGGTGGCAACAGCTTCTTCGGCCGCCAGGAGGTCAAGGACCTGATGGCCTACCTGCGCCTGCTGGTGAACCCGGACGACGACAACGCCTACCTGCGGGTGATCAACGTACCGCGCCGTGAAATCGGCTCCACCACCCTGGAAAAACTCGGCAACTACGCCACCGAGCGTGGCATTTCGATGTACGCCGCCAGCGAGGAGCTTGGCCTGGGCGAGCATCTGGACGCCCGCTATACCGAGCGTTTGCAGCGCTTCAAGCACTGGCTGGACGGGGTTCGCCACAAGGTTGCCCTGGAAGACCCGATTGCCGCGCTGCACGAGATGATCCGCGACATCGACTACGAGAACTGGATCCGCCAGCAGACTGCCAGCGACAAGGCTGCGGAGTTTCGCATCAGCAACGTCTGGTTCCTGGTCGAAGCGCTGAAGAACACCCTCGAGAAGGACGAAGAGGGTGACATGACCATCGAGGACGCCATCGGCAAGCTGGTACTGCGCGACATGCTCGAGCGCCAGCAGGAAGAGGAAGAGAACGCCGAAGGTGTGCAGATGATGACCCTGCATGCCTCCAAGGGCCTGGAATTCCCCTACGTGTTCATCATGGGCATGGAAGAGGAAATCCTCCCGCACCGCTCCAGCATCGAGGCCGACACCATCGAGGAGGAACGCCGCCTGGCCTACGTGGGCATCACCCGCGCGCGCCAGACACTGGCCTTCACCTTCGCCGCCAAGCGCAAGCAGTACGGTGAAATCATCGACTGCACGCCCAGCCGGTTCCTCGACGAACTGCCACCGGAAGACCTGGCCTGGGAAGGCCTGGACGATGCGCCGGTCGAGGTAAAGGCCGCACGCGGCAACAACGCCCTGGCCGATATCCGGGCAATGCTCAAACGCTGATCAACCATTACTCTCTAACTTTGCCGCTATTTGCGGCGACCTTTGTTACATCGAGGAATACCACAGTGGAAGCACTGCATCAGAAGATTCGCGAAGAAGGCATCGTGCTTTCCGATCAGGTTCTCAAAGTCGATGCGTTTCTCAACCACCAGATCGACCCTGCGCTGATGCAGCTGATCGGTGACGAGTTCGCCCGCCTGTTCGCCGACGCGGGCGTGACCAAGATCGTCACCATCGAAGCCTCGGGCATTGCCCCGGCGGTGATGACTGGCCTGAAACTGGGCGTGCCGGTGATCTTCGCCCGCAAGCACCAATCGCTGACCCTGACCGAGAACCTGCTGACCGCCTCGGTGTATTCCTTCACCAAGCAGACCGAGAACACCGTGGCCATCTCGCCGCGTCACCTCAACAGCAGCGACCGCGTGCTGGTGATCGACGACTTCCTGGCCAACGGCAAGGCGTCGCAGGCACTGATCTCGATCATCAAGCAGGCCGGCGCCACCGTGGCCGGCCTGGGTATCGTGATCGAGAAGTCGTTCCAGGGCGGCCGTGCCGAGCTGGACAGCCAGGGCTATCGCGTTGAGTCGCTGGCCCGGGTGAAGTCGCTGGAAGGTGGTGTGGTTACCTTCATCGAGTAAGCCTGTAGCGGCCCTATCGCCGGCAAGCCAGCTCCCACAGGGAACTCACAGGACCCAAGCCTTGCGCAGTACCTGGACTGCCCCCGAAAAGTTGGACAGTTTTAGCCAGTAGCCTGAGTCCTGTAGCTGACAGGGCTCAGGCCATTGAG
>NZ_JBNRIJ010000046.1:0-24491 GCF_053557675.1 Pseudomonas sp. XP1
TGGGGCCTCAGCGCTTGACGGGCATCCATGCCCGTCACCTCCCTCCGCAGTCCCTCCGCTCGGCCTCCTGAAGTCGCAATCGGCGGCGCCTGAACTATTGCGCGCTTAAAAGCAAAAGCAAAAGCAAAAGCGAAAGCAACGGCAACGGCAACGGCAACTGCAATGCCGATTCCAATCAGCGGTCCTTGAACTGCGCCTCGCGCTTGGCAATGAACGCAGCCATTCCCTCTTTCTGGTCTTCGGTAGCAAACGCCGCATGGAACACCCGTCGCTCGAAGCGCACACCCTCGCTTAGGGTGACTTCGAACGCACGGTTGACGCTCTCCTTGACCATCATGCTCACCGGAATCGACTTGCTGGCAATGGTCGCGGCCACCTTCAGCGCCTCTTCCACCAGCTCCGCCTGCGGCACGATACGCGCCACCAGGCCAGCACGCTCAGCTTCCTCAGCCCCCATCAGGCGACCGGTCAGGCACAGTTCCATGGCCTTGGCCTTGCCCACCGCACGGGTCAGGCGCTGGGTGCCGCCCATGCCCGGCAACACGCCAAGGTTGATTTCCGGCTGGCCGAACCTGGCATTGTCCGCCGCCAGGATGAAGTCGCACATCATCGCCAGCTCGCAGCCACCGCCTAGGGCAAAACCGGACACTGCAGCAATGATCGGCTTGCGCCTGTTGGCAATGCGGTCGGCATCGCTGAACAGGTCGTCAACGTAGATTTGCGGGTATTGCAGTTCGGCCATTTCCTTGATGTCCGCACCAGCGGCAAAGGCCTTGGCGGAACCGGTCAGCACCACGCAGCCGATGTTCGGATCGCGTTCGAGCTGGTCCAGGGCCTGGTTGATCTCGCCGACGATCTGCGCATTCAGCGCGTTCAGCGCCTGCGGGCGGTTGAGGGTGATAAGGCCGACCTTGCCGTGGATATCCAACAGGATGGTTTCGAATGCCATGCAGTCTGCTCCTTCAAAGATTGCGCGCAATGACCATGCGCTGAATGTCGCTGGTGCCTTCGTAGATCTGGCAAACCCGAACGTCGCGGTAGATCCGCTCCAGCGGGAAGTCACTCAGATAGCCATAACCGCCCAGGGTCTGCAAGGCATCCGAACAGACCTTTTCGGCCATTTCCGAGGCAAACAGCTTGGCCATCGACGCTTCCACAAGCGCCGGGCGCCCGGCATCGCGAAGCGCGGCGGCGTGCAGCACCATCTGCCGGGCCACGGCAATCTTGGTCGCCATGTCGGCCAAGCGGAAGGCCACCGCCTGGTGTTCGATCAGCGCCTTGCCGAAGCTCTGCCGCTCGTTGGCGTAGTCGCGCGCCACTTCGAACGCCGCGCGGGCCATACCCACCGCCTGGGAGGCGATGCCGATGCGGCCGCCTTCGAGGTTGGCCAAGGCAATCTTGTACCCCTCGCCTTCGGCGCCCAGACGGTTGGCCACCGGTACGCGCACATTATCGAAAACGATCTGGCAGGTATCGGAGGCGTGCTGCCCGAGCTTGTCCTCGACCCTCGCCACCTGGTAGCCCGGCGAATCGGTGGGCACGATGAAGGCACTGATGCCGCGCTTGCCCGCGTCCGGGTCAGTCACGGCGAACACGATCACCACCCCGGCGTTCTGCCCGGAGGTGATGAACTGCTTGCTGCCATTGAGCACGTAGTGGTCGCCATCCAGACGTGCACGGGTCTTCAGGCTACTGGCGTCGGAGCCAGCCTGCGGTTCGGTCAGGGCGAAGGCGCCGAGCATCGCACCGCTGGCCAGCGGGGTGAGGAACTGCTCTTTCTGCCGCTCGCTGCCAAAACGCAGGATCGGCACACAACCCACCGAGTTGTGCACGCTCATGATGGTCGAGCAGGCGCCGTCACCGGCGGCGATTTCCTCCAAGGCCATGGCATAGGCCACGTAGCCGGTGTCGCTGCCGCCCCACTGCTCCGGCACCAGCATGCCGAACAGGCCCAGCTCGGCCATCTCGTCGATGGCCTCTTTGGGGAAGCGGTGTTCCTTGTCCCATTGCTCGGCAAACGGCTTCAGGCGCTCCTGGGCAAAGGCGCGTACCGCGTCGGCGATCTGTTGTTGCTCGTCAGTTACCAGCATGGTTCACCTCAATACAGGCATTCGACTGCCATGGCCGTGGCCTCGCCACCGCCAATGCAGATGGCCGCCACGCCACGGCGCAGGTTGTTCTGGCGCAGGGCCGACAGCAGGGTCACCAGGATGCGTGCGCCGGAAGCGCCGATCGGGTGGCCAAGGGCGCAGGCGCCGCCATGGATATTGACCTTGTCGTGCGGCAGGTCGAGGTGTTTCATGGCCGCCAGGGTGACCACGGCAAAGGCCTCGTTGATCTCGAACAGGTCGACCTCGGCCAGGTTCCAGCCGGTGCGTTTCATCAGTTTGTCGATGGCGCCGATCGGCGCGGTCGGGAACAGTGCCGGGGTGTCGGCAAAGGCGGCGTGCCCGTGGATCACCGCCAGCGGCTTGAGGCCGCGCTTGTCGGCTTCGGAGCGGCGCATCAGCACCAGTGCCGCGGCACCGTCGGAAATCGAGCTGGAGTTGGCGGCAGTCACCGTGCCCCCTTCGCGGAAGGCCGGCTTGAGCTGCGGGATCTTGTCCAGGCGCGCCTTGGGCGGTTGTTCGTCGTCCTTGATGACGCGCTTCTCTTTGCCCTCGATGACCTCGACCGGCACGATCTCGGCAGCAAAGCGACCGCTCTTGATGGCGTCCTGGGCGCGGGTCAGCGAGGCAATGGCGAACTGGTCCTGGGCTTCGCGGCTGAAGGCATTGGCCTGGGCGCAGTCTTCGGCAAAGGTGCCCATCAGGCGGCCCTTGTCGTAGGCATCTTCCAGGCCGTCCATGAACATGTGGTCGATGATCCTGCCATGGCCCATGCGGTAGCCGCCACGGGCCTTGTCCAGCAGGTACGGTGCGTTGGTCATGCTTTCCATGCCACCGGCCACCACCACATCGGCGGTACCGGCCAGCAGCAGGTCATGGGCCATGATCGCCGCCTGCATGCCCGAACCACACATCTTGTTCAGGGTGGTGCAGGTGGTGTGCTTGTCCAGCCCGGCGCCCAGCGCGGCCTGGCGCGCCGGTGCCTGGCCCTGGCCTGCCGGCAGCACGCAGCCGAACAGCACCTGCTCGACACTGGTGGCATCGATGCCAGCGCGCTCCACGGCACCACGGATGGCGGCGCTGCCCAGCTGCGGCGCGGTCAGGCTCTTGAGGTCGCCCTGCAGGCCGCCCATGGGCGTGCGCACGGCGCTGACGATAACGATCGGGTCATTGGCGAGGGTCATGTTCGCTCTCCTTACTTGGCAGCCATGCGCAGTGCACCGTCGAGGCGGATCACCTCGCCGTTGAGCATGCTGTTCTCGATGATGTGGCGGGCCAGCGCGGCATATTCCTGCGGGCGACCCAGGCGCGGTGGGAAAGGCACACCGGCGGCCAGTGAGGCGCGTACTTCCTCGGTCATACCGGCCATCATCGGCGTTTCGAAGATGCCCGGGGCGATGGTCATCACTCGGATGCCGAAGCGCGCCAGTTCGCGAGCGGTCGGCAGGGTCAGGCTGGCGATGGCGCCTTTGGAAGCAGCGTAGGCGGCCTGGCCGATCTGGCCGTCATAGGCGGCGATGGAAGCGGTGTTGATGATCACCCCGCGCTCGCCCCCCTCATCGGCAGCCCCTTCGGCCATGGCCGCAGCGGCCAGGCGCAGCAGGTTGAAGCTGCCGATCAGGTTGACATTGATGACCTTGGCAAAGCTGGCAAGGCCATGCGGGCCCTGCTTGCCCAGCACTTTCTCGGCACCGACGATACCGGCGCAGTTGACCAGCCCGTGCAGGCTCCCAAAGGCGCTGACAGCCGCATCCACCGCCGCCTGGGCGGCCTGCTCGTCGCTGATGTCGGCGACCGCAAAACGGGCGTTTTCGCCCAGCTCGCGGGCCTTGGCTTCGACGGCCTGGGCATTGAGGTCGACCAGCATGACCTTGGCGCCGGCCTCGACCAGCATCTGGGCGGTAGCAGCACCGAGCCCGGAGGCGGCACCGCTGACGATGAAGTGTTTGTTGGCTATTTGCATGATCGGTTTCCTTTCAGGCGCTGGCAGGGGTGGCCTGTTGCGCTTGTTGTTTGGCGACTTCCTGGTTGCGCAGGATGAAGCGTTGCAGCTTGCCGCTCGGGGTCTTGGGCAGCTCGCTGACGAATTCGATTTCCCTTGGGTAAGCGTGGGCGTACAGGCGCTGACGCACGTGCTGGCGCAAAGCCTCCTCAAGCTCGGCACTGCCCAGGTAACCGCTGGCCAATACCACGAAGGCCTTGATCAGCTCGGTGCGCTCCGGGTCCGGTTTGCCGATCACTGCCGCTTCGATCACCGCCGGGTGCTCGATCAGCGCGCTTTCCACGTCGAACGGGCCGACCCGGTAGCCGGAGGTAGTGATCACATCGTCGCTGCGGCCGACGAAGCTGATGCTGCCGTCCTGGTTCAGCTCGACGGTGTCGCCGCTGAGGTAGTACTTGCCGACGAAGGCTTTGGTCGGCAGGCCGTGGTAGCCCGCGAACCAGCACAGTGGCGACTGCTCACGGTCGACCGCGAGGATACCCGGCTGGCCGGCGGGCAGTTCGTTACCCTGCTCGTCCAGCACCACGATGCGGTGGCCGGGGATGGCGAAGCCGGCCGAGCCGAGGTGTACCGGGTGCTGCAGGCCATGGTGGTTGCACAGCACCATGCCCAGTTCGGTCTGTCCGTAGTGGTCGTGGATGGTCACGCCCAGTTCGTCGGCGAACCAGCGGATCACTTCCGGGTTGAGCGGTTCACCGGCACTGCTGACCACCCGCAGGCGGCCCTTGATCGGTGCCGAGAAGTCATCCCCGGCGGCAATCAGCAGGCGATACGCGGTGGGCGAGCCGGCCAGATTGGTGATGCCCAGCTTGTCGATCACCCGCGCGCAGCTTTCAACACTGAACGGGCCATCGTAGAAGGTGGTGGCATGGCCCAGCGACAGCGGGCCAGTGACTGCGTAATAGAGGCCATAGGCCCAACCCGGGTCGGCCAGGTTCCAGAAGTTGTCCGCTGGGCGCAGGTCGATGGCATCGCGCATGTAGCCCTGGAACGCGACGATGGCACGCAGTGGCACTTCCAGCGGTTTGGCCGGGCCGGTGGTGCCGGAGGTGAACATCAGCAGGAACGGGTCGTTGCCCGAGCGCATGACCGGCTCGCATTTGTCTGCGGCATCGTACAGGCACTGCTGGAAGTCCAGCTCGCCACTGCGGGCATTGACGGTGATGATGGTCGGGCAGGCGTGCACATCGTCCAGCTTGGCGCGGTTGTGGCTGTCGGTGACGACTACGCGGGCGTGGGACTGCTCCAGGCGATGTTCGATGGCCTTGGGGCCGAACGCGGTGAACAGTGGCTGATACACAGCACCGAGACGCCAGGTGGCGAGGATGGTGACCAGCAGTTCGGGGGTACGAGGCATCAGGCCGGCAACCCGGTCACCGGCTCCCACGCCTTGTGCCTGGAGCACATTGGCGAAACGGGCGGCCAGGGCCTGCAACTGATCGAAGCTCAACCGCGCGCTGTTGCCGTCGCGGTCTTCCCAGACCAGTGCGGTCTTGCCCTTACCGGCATGGCGGTCGCAACATTCGACACAGGCATTCAGAGCTTCGAGGTTGCCATGCAGCGCCGCAGCAGCAGCCTGGCCATGGTCGAACGCACGAGCGGCCTCGGTGTAATCGCGCATCGTCGGACTCCTGGTTTCTTGTTTTTGGAGTTGAACCATCGGTCCGACGATGTTCGCGCCGCGTTGGCGTCGCGGCAATGGCCTAAGTTGTCAAACTGGATGACCGGTTTGGCCTGTGGCCATCAGCCCGGTGCGCGCTCCAGACTGATCACGTAGTGCCGGGTCAGTTGCAGTCGCAACGCCAGCCGATCGACCCGCAGCTGTGCATCCAGCGCCTGTATCTCATTCAGGTACTGTGCTTCACCCAACTCGCCACGCCGTGCCGCCAGTGCCGCCCGCTGCTCACCGCCAAGTTGCTCCAGGTCACTGAACGGCCGCGCAAAGTACTGCTGCACAAAGCGCTGCCAGAACGCGCGCGTGCACAGGTCGGCCACTACATCATTGAGAGCGTCCGCCCTTCCCACGGCCGCCTCTGCCGACTGCAGCCGATGCTCGCTCAGCCCTACGTCGGCCGCCCTGAGGCGCATTCTGGCAGGCTGGAAAGGCAACCTGAGCCTGGTGCGCAAGCGCACCCTGTAGCGCATTGCCAGCGTCGCCAGTACTGCCGGTTCGGCGAAACCTTCGAGGTTCTGCCGCTCGGCCTCGACATACTCGTCAAGGCAATCCAGGCGCTGCAAGGCCCGCCCCAACGCCAGCAACCTCGGGCCACGAGATTGGGCGCCATCGCCAGCCGCGTCGCGCTCGGCATGCAGACGCAGCAGCCGGCTGAACAGCTCGATGGCACCGTTGTCATCCTTTACCGCACCGGCTGCCGCCAGTTGCACCTGGCGAGCGAATTCGGCGTCTGTCGCCATGATCGACAGGCATTGCCAGCCCATGCGCAACAGATAAGACTTGGGCCAGCTGAAGTCCGACAGGCCTTGCAAAAGCTCCAGCAAATCGAACAAGCGGGCATTTTCGTCCTGGGTGCTCAGCCGGTCCCAAAGCTCGCCCCGCTCAGGGCTGGCGGAATCGGACCCGACCCACCAGGCGCGGCCAATCGCCGCCTCCGGTTCCTCCAGCAGCGGCGCCAAGGCATAGAGCTTGCCGTAATCGGCCATGGACAGGCGGTTGCCATCGATCAGGATACGCTGGCGAAACTCCAGCGGCATGGCCAGCACGCCGTCAGGCACCCCCCTCAGGAAATTGTCACGCAGGTCGGCTCGTTGCAGGAAGCCGCACAGCTCGAGCCCTCTTGGCCATTCGCTTAGCCCGCAGCGGCGCAAATTCAGCTCGACCAGATGAGGGAGGTGATGGAAGCGCATTTCGTAAACCCCAAGCGGGCTGTTATGGCTCAGGTCGAGGTGACTGAGCAGCGGTAACCCGTTCAAGGCTTCGATGGCATGGGCATCCAGGCGAATGCGGTTATGCCCCAGGCGCAACCGGCGCAGGTTGGTCAGGTAGCCTAGCCCGCGCGGGCAACGCAGCAGCTGGTTGTGCCTCATGTCCAGCTCCTGCAGGTAGGTGAAAGCGCGCAGAAACTCCTCGTTCACCACCCCGATAGACGTCTCGCTCAATACCAGGGTGGTGACGTGATAGAAATCGACAGCCGCGGGCAAGACAGGCAACGAATCCGTTGGCAGATCATTCAGGACCAGGCGCAGCCCCTGGCGCTTGCCGTCACTGTCGACCACCACATGGTCGCCAAGCGCCTGCCAGGCACGCAGCAGTCGTTCGGCGAACAATTGCCGCCGGGCCCGCAATGTGTCACTCAGTGCAGCCGACACCCAGCGATTGAGCGCGCGGTTCAGCTGCTCAAAATCGTCCTGCAGCGCCATGAGCGCATCGGCGACCGGCACATTCTGCAGCAGCCAGCGGTCAACTTGCGTTTCCAGCGAATCGCCCAGCCCCGGGAAGAATCGCCTCAGGCCGGCCCGCAGCTGGTCCCTGGGGGTGGTCAGCGGTGACGCGCGCCCGCTGAGCAGGTAACCGACGCGGCCATCGGCAAGGCGCTGGCCGGGGTTGAACCAACGCTCCGTCGGCGCCCAGCCCAGCATGTGGGCGATTTCCCCATGGGTACCAAGGTGCACCATGAGCTTCTCGCGCAAGCGCTGGGCATCGGCATTCTCCGCAAGGCCCAACCGGCCCAGCAGGTTGCGCGATTCGAGCGCGGCCAGCACGGCCTGGAATATATCCGAGGAAGGTGGCTGCATCGCGAGTTTTCGGCCTTGCCCGTCATACAAGGCAAAGACCCCTTGCTCACGCACCAGCACCCGCTGCTCGGCCGCGTCGCCAACCGAACCGATGCGCTTCAACGCCACGGCATCCGTAGCAGCATTGCTCAACGCCAGGCTGAACGCTTCAATGGCCTCGACATTCAGCAATGCCAACACCAGCATGCCCGTTTCGTTGCTGTACGCACTCGGTAGATAAAGCCCTGCCAGGGCCCTGCTCACCTTCGCCACCGAGCACAACGACCTGGCCTGGGTGGCCAAGCTTTGCGGCAACTTCCCACCACTGACGAACTCCTGGCGAGCCTCGTGACTTGCTCCATCGGCCAGATCGCGCGCATAGGCTTCCGGCAGCCCCACCGCCATCAGCGGCTTGAGCAAAGGCTCCGCCGATTCGGGCAGGCCTGTCAGCCGTGCGAACAGCAGGTCGCTCGACGCTGGCCGGTCCGCAAGCACCGCGGCACGCCCTTTTTCGCTGCCCGTTCGGGCCTCGCACCAGGCCAGCAACTGCAGGTCCTGATCAGAGACAGTGTCGTGTTCCAGGTGGCGAAAGAACGTGTCGATTCGGGCATCGGCATCGAATGCCCTTAGGGTTTCCCGCAAGGTGGCGGGCGTTCGCCGGTTTTCCACCAGCAGCCCGCGAAGTTCGTCCTGATCGATGCCGGCAATGCGCAAGATCTGCTGCGCCTGCTGGCTATCGAACGGTTGATCGCGCGGCCAAAGGGTATCGAGCATTTTCGCAGGGTCGCGCCAGCCCTGTGGCTCATCGTGCATCAGGCGCCAGCTACGTTCCCCATTGTGCAGCACGACCGGGCCGTACGCCTCTGCGCGGCTGGGGTGGCGCAGGCGCCAAGGGCCATCAGGGTCAGGCCGATGAAGCTCGTAGAAAACTCCGTCTGCCTTCATCCAGCGGCGCTCGCCATCCACATAAGCCCCGTCCGCACCCAAGGTGGTCGTTTCAGGGGTCGAGGCAAAGGCTGTCAGATCTCGGGACCACAAACGCCCCGCCCCATTGGCGAGCCTTACCGGCTCCAGCGCCGCGACGAACGCGCTGCGCACGATAGTGACACCCGCTACCGTTGCGGCGGTGCCCGCCAGTATCTCGGCAACCCCGAGCATGTGCTCCAACGCTTCGTGCTGATGGCCTCGCGACCAATCCTGAGCACCTTCGAAAACCTCCGAGAGGGCCTGGGCCACCAGTTGCCCGAGTAGCAAACCGCCCACCACCGGAATGAACAGACCAGCCAGGTTGAGCACATCGAAACCGGCGGCCTTCCACGCCTCATGCCGCTCACGCGACGCGGCTTCATCGGCATCGGCGGTCGGCACCAGCAACAGGCGGCCATCCTGCTTCACCCGGTTTGTCTGCTGTGCAGCCAGCGCCTGAAAGATGTCATGCTGCGGCACGCTGCCATCGAGTTCCAGGTCCGGCTGGTCATCCTCCAGGCGTGCCCGCAACTTGTGCATGAACCCGGCACGTTGACCCAGGCCTATCAGCTGGCTGAACGCCTGGCGGTAGGGTTCGTGGCGCAGCTCTGCCACCAGCGCGCGGTTGATCGAGTCCTGGCTGTCAAAGTATCGCAACGCCTGGACCGGGTCGCTGGCCAGGTAGAGCACGCCGCCCTGCGTTTGCCCATGTATGTCACGAAGTTGAATCCATACACCATCTGCCACTGGGCAACCGAGGGCTTCGAGCAGGCCCGGATGGCCAGTAAGGCCAGCGGATTGATGGCCCGCGGGTTTATCCACCAAAGCGTGCAATGCCTCTTTTACCGGCTCGGTGATCTCGCCTTTCAGCGCAGCTACCTGCACGGCCAGGCGCAGCCCGGAGCGTTTGTCTTCACTGAGGACGCGCAGTGCCGCAGCATCGAATGTGCGGTCCAGCTCCTGCTGATACAGGCGCCCGGCGTCCAGTTTGCGGCAAGCTTCGACCAGCTCATCGGTCCCCCGCGACAGTACCCGTTCCTGCCCCGGGGCGACCAACCCGGTTCCCAGGTAGAAATCGTTGCTGGCGGCAAAGTTGCGCATCAGGCGCAACAAGCCGTTCTCACGACGTTGCCCGTAAGTGGGAAATTGCGGCTCAGCGCCCAGCGTGGACGAGAAACGATGGGAAACCTCCAGCCACTCCAACTGCCAGAACGCTACGTCGCCCGGCAGCGACTCGCGCAACAAACTGGCGAATTGCCGTTCGGCAAACTGCCGTGGTGACAGCAACGCCAGGGTGATCCCGCGCAACCTGGCCTGGGTGGCATGATGGGCGTCCAGGCTTTCGCGCAAGGCGCGGACCTGGCTCTGCGTGGCCTGTTTGAGCCAGGCAGGCAATCGGTCACCGATGAAACCGTCGTGCAAGTGGTTGGAAGACACAGAGGCGAGCTGTGGGGCTTGTGATTCGCGGGGCATTGCAGGTCCCTGGATGGCTGCGAGAGCCAAGCATGGTGTACAACCTGCCGGTGCTTGCGCAGAGGGAACCCCTGCGATAGAAACGGGGCGGCACACCGTGTGCCGCCCGTGAAGCGTTGTCACTGCACCTTTGGCGCCATGATCGCTTCGCGCGTCAGGCGCTGGGCAAGGCTGGCCAGGCCCTGCTCGCGCTCATCGCGCAGGGCATTGCTCAGGTTCCAGTACTCGTCACTGGTCAAGGCTTCTCTTTGCTCGTCCAATGCCTCCAGCCGAACGGTGAATTGCGTTTCCAGGGCTTCGAAGTCGTCAGGATGCTCTGCTCGAAGTACCGGCAACCAGAAATCACGTTCACTGATGAACACGATACTTTGCTCGCCCGCCTCCACCTGCAGCACTTCCTTGCAAGCCTCCTCCAGTTGCAGCGGCGACACGTTGGCCAGCCTGCCAAATTGCATATGGCGCGGCTGGCCCAACAGGTCCAGGCGCTGGGCCAGGCCGCTGAGGTAGGCAAGGTTGACCTCCACTTCCTCTTCATCGTGGCCGCCTCGGCTCCAGCGTCCATCCTGGTAACGGGCGTCGATTTCGCGTCGGGCGATTTTCTCTACCCAGTGCACGCGAAACAACCGCTTGGCCAACTGCAAGCGTGCCGCGCGGGTCGATATCGGGTCACCACCGCGGGTGGCCTGCTCGACATGCATGCGCACCTCAAGGCGGCTGAACAAGGTGGAAACGCTGTCCACACAGGTGGTGGGCTCGGCTGCCAGGTCAAACAGCGCCATGCGCGTGGCGGTATCGGCATGGGCCGCATCCAGCATTGCCCATACCCTGAACCCGAGTTCGGCCGATGCTTTGCTGAATTCGGCCGTGGTCGTCAGTTGCCTCAGCAGCTCGAAGAACGCCAAGCTGCCGGGCTCGGCATTCAGCGCATTCCATTTCCCTTCCTGCGCCTGCCGCACCGCTGGGTCCAGGGTCTGCAGCCATTCTTCCCGGGCAGAGGCGTGCCGTTGCGGGCGGGGCGAGGCCAGCAGGCGTTCGGCGCCATACAGGCGCTCGAGATCCTGCACTGCCAGCGCATTGCCCTCCAGGTGCATGGCACGGCGCAACTGCAGCGGGGCCTGGAACAAGGCTGCCGGCAACTCGGCTATCTGGTTGTTGCGAAGATCGGCGAACACCAACAGGCCACACCACTCCAGGCCCGAGGGCAGCGCTGTCATCTGTACGCGGTTCAAACGCAGAATCCGCAGGCTGGGCAGCCGATCGAACTGTAGCCTGATGTTGCCGAGCGGGTTGTCACTCAGGTCCAGCGAACGCAAGAGCGCCAGGCCGGTCAGCACATTGGCCTGTGGCGCCGAGATACGAATACGGTTACGCGGCATCAGCAACTGGCGCAAGGCGGTCAACCGCTCCAGCCCCTCAGGTAGCGCACGCAAGGCGTTGTCGCTCATGTCCAGGCACAGCAGATCCGGGAAGCAGGCGAGGAACCCCGACGGGATGGCGTCCAGACCGAGCGCTGACAGGGTCAATTCCGACACGTGCGAGAAGTCCGTCCCGACCGGCAACACGGGCAGGCCGCCCACCGGTACGGCGACGATGCTCAGGCTGAGCATCGCATCATTGCCGATAGCCCCGACGAAGCGATCAATGCGCATCTGCCAGGCACGCCGCAACGAATCTGCGACTCGTCGACGTGCGCGGCTGGCGCTGCCCGCCCCCTCTGCAACCCAGGCCAGCAAGCTGTCATCCAAGCGACGGTATTCCTGCTCGACACGCAGCAAATTCTCGAACAAGCCCCCACGCATGTCCAACAGACTCTGGATATAGCGATCGACACCGACATCTCCAATACCGGGGTACAAGGCGCGCACCCGCTGCCGCACCACGCGCTCAGGCGAGCCAATGCACGACTGGCAGCCCCCCAGTGGATAGCCCAGTCGGCCATCGGCCAAACGCTGCATGGGCGATGCCATGGGCCTTGCCTCCCGCCAGCCGAGCAGGTGCAGCACAGCCTGCCGGTCACGGGGTAGCCAGGCCTGCATCTGCTTGCGAATTCTGGCCGGCGCATCGGCGCCATCCCACCCCTGTCGCACCCGGTATTCCACGGGCAGGCAAGCAGCCAGCACTTCGAACAGCCCCTGGGGCTCGGCGACCTCGCGCTCATCCGGCAAGCCTCTGCTGTTGTAGAGCTGGAAGCGCCCCTGCCGTCTGACCAGCACCACTGCATGCTCAAGGTCGGTCTCAGCGAACAGCCGTTCCATCGCCGCCCCGGCATACGGGTTACGGCGCAATATCAGGTTGAAATCTCCAGCGCGGGGGCCATGCCAACGCAGCAGGGCAAAAGCCAGCGCAACCACTTCCGGCCGGTAACTGCCTTGCAGGTACAACGCTTCGCGCATGCGCGTCAGGCGCGCCAGCTGCAGGGCCACCCGCGCATGTTCAGCCAACGCCAGCGGCAAGCGAGACTCTGCTTGCATGCGCAAGCGCATAGCCTCGGTGGCCTGCTCGAGCACATCGAGGGCATAGGCGTCTGGCAGCGTCGGGAAGTCTCGCTGAATCAATCCCAGCAGCGGGTCGTCGGCCAGGTAAAGCCTGGAGAAGTGCTCGAGCATTGCTTCACGCAACTCGATTGCCGCGTCACCGATCGACAGCGCCTGTTCTTCGAGGGTTTCACCCTGCAGTTGCAACCGTTCGATGCACCATTGCCACAGCTCGGTATCGGTATTGGCCTCCCCCGCTTCCAACCGGCTGAAAAAGGCCTGCGCGCGCGCGTCCACGGCAAAGCGCTGCAAGGTATCGCGCAGCTGCACCGGCATCCTTCGCCGCTCCACCAGCAGGCCACGCAGGTAGGCCTCGTCAACATCCGCGACCGTCAGCACCTGCTCCATCCGCACAGCGTCCATCGCGGTCGCTGTCGGCCAAAGCCGCCCAAGCAACAGTGCAGCACCCTGCCATTCCAATGGCCGCTCATAAGCCAGCCGCCAGCCACGCGCAGAGCAGCGCTCCAGCACCGGCCCGAACGCCGCGTCGCCTTCGGCATGCAGCAAGCGCCAAGCGCCATTGGCGGTTTGCCTTACCCGATACAAGGCACCATCCAACCGCCACCAATGGCGTGTACCCTCTGCGAGCAAGCCGTTGTCGAGCTCCGTCAGCTGTACTGGCGGCGTAGTTTCCTGATAAGGCGCCAGCTCATTACGCCACAACCGTTGCCGGCCATCTTCGGTGATGACCGGCTCCAGGGTTTCGACGAATGCGCTGCGGGCCAGATGGACACCGACGACCACCGCCCCCGTGGTTGCCACACTGAAGGCCACCCGGAGCATATGCGCCAAAGCCTCATGCTGATGGCCCAGCTGCCAGTCACGCACGCCCTCGAAAGTCTCGGTCAACAGTTGCCTGGCCAGGTCCGCCACCAACAAAGCCCCGATGACCGGCACAAAAAGGCCCGCCAGGTTGAGCAATACCAGGCCGGCGCTCTTGAGCTCGTCCAGGCGCTGCTCCGAAGCCGCGTCATCGGCCTGGGCAGTGGGCACCGCAAGGAAGCGGGCATCGGCCTTGATTCGCCGCATATGCCAGGCGGCCATCGACGCGAAACCATCCCCCGCTTCCACCACCCTGCGAGGTTCCAGGTCAGGCTGTGCATCCTGCAAGCGGGTGGCCAGGGCCTGCTCGCAAGTGGCGCGATCACCCAAGGCGATGCGCCGCACGAATGCCTGTCGATAGTCTTGGTTGCCCATCGCCGTGGCCAGGACCCGGTTCGCCTCATCCCAGCTGGTGAACGCGCGCAGGGGTTGCGCCTGATCGTCAGGGGTGTACAGGATCACTCTTTTCAAGCGCCCAGGTACACCAAAGGAAAACGTGGACTGGGAATGCTCGATCAATTCAACGGCAACCGCGCCGTCCACCCGGCAGCCAAGAACCTGCAGCGCGCCGATCTCCAGCTGCACCGGCCCATCGATCACGGCGGGTTCATCCTTGCACGCGATACGCAGCACCAGCAGGTCTTCCGGATCCAGCTGCTGCTTGATGGCCGCGATCTCGACCGCCACGGCCAGTTCCAGACGCCGGTCGGTGGTCAGGGCCTTCTCAAAGTCAGGTGTCAACACCTGCGCCAGGTGCCGCTGATAGGCGCTGCCGACATCCACCTCACGGCACAGGCTGACAATCCGATCGAAGTCTTCGCTTACCACCTGCTCGGCCTGATGGGCCTGCGGGAGAGTCAAGGCAGTGCCGAGAAAGAAAGATTCGTTGGCCTTGAAATTCTGCAACAGCTTTTGCAAGGCCGGCATGCGCACAAAGTACGGTTGATAATCAGGGATCAATCCTGCTCTCACATCCAGCCGTGCGCGTGTTTCACGCCACACCAGCTTGTCCAGGTCAACCTGCAGTTTCAGCTGGCTGTCCTGGCGCAAGGCAGGCTCGAGCAGCTGCTTGGCAAAACGGTCCAGAGGCTGCAGGCGGTCGGCGAAGCCTGCCATTTGCCGCTGACTCGCCAGATAGGCGTTGAAACGCAGCTGCAGCATGGCAAGCTGCTTTGGCTTGGCCGCCTTCAGCCAGGCTGGCAAGCCTTGCGCGATGAAGTCTTCGGCGGGGTGAAGCAACTTGGGGTGCACGGCAGGTTGAGACATGGTCGATTTCCTGATCAGTGATCGACTTGTCACGATGCTCGCCAGCGGCGGCGGCCGACAGCGGGAAGGCGTGGTTCCCTAGCCGCCACTGCCGCGTTTGAGGACCAGCGCCCGGTAATGCCCGGGGTTGCAGCCGAACCACTTGCGAAACGCCTTGTAGAACGAACTGCTGTCGGCAAAGCCCAGGCGCTCGGCGATTTCGCCCATGGCCGCATCTTCCTGGCTCAGCCAGGCAATCGCCAGCTCACGTCGCACGCTGTCCTTCAGGCCTTGGTAATTCTGCCCCTCCTCGGCCAGCCGTCGGCGCAGGGTCGAGGGTGACAGGCACAACTGGCGCGCCAGGCTGTCGCCGTCGGGCCACTGCCCAGGGTCCAGGCGCAGCAGATCGGTGCGAATGCGCCGCCCGAGGCTGGCCGGGTCACGGTACTTGACCAGGATGTTGCCCGGCGCCTCGGCCAGAAAGCGCTGCAGTTCTTCTTCGCTGCGCCGCAGCGGCAGCTCGAGGCAGTCGGCAGCGATGATCATGCGCGTACGCGGGCGCTCGAACTGCAGGTTCTCCGAAAACATCACCCGGTAGTCATCGCAGAACGGCGGCTCGGCACAGCGCAGATCGATGGCCAGGATAGGGATACGCCGCCCGGCCAGCCAGCAAGTCACACCGTGCACAATCATCCAGAAGGTGAAATAGGTGAAAGCGCGGCGCGGTGTGTCACGCGGTTCGTTGATGACGATTTCGGCCAGGCCTTGCTGGCGCACCAGGCTTGGCTGCAGGTCTTCAAGCATCAGTGACAGGAACGCCAGCGCGGTTTCCAGGCCGGCGCCCAGGTTCGGTTGGCCCATGCTGGCGCGGCACATGAACGCCAGGCTGCCGCTGCGCAGACCGCGCGGGTCCATGGCGAAGAACTCATCGTTGCAGCGCCGCGCCAGCAGACGCCAGAGCCGGGCATAGGACTCGGCGCTGACTCGAGCCGCTGGCAGGTGCAGCTGTTCGACGGCGATACCCGCCCGGGCCAGCAAGCCGGTATCGGGCTCGCCGGCGGGGCACGTCTGCAACAGCGCCTCGCGCACCAGCTGCATGGAAATGGTGTCTTTCTCGCTCATCGACAGTCCTGTCGGCTCAATGCCGGCCATCTTAGGCCGCCCCGCTGAAAACAGCCATCACAGCCCCGCCGCCAGGCCGAGAAACGCCTGGATCAGGCGCAGCTCGCGGCGACGCTCCAGGCAGCCGATCAGGTGCTGGTTGACCAGGCCGTCACCGGCCAGTGGCCGCGCCACTACCCGCGGGTCATTGGCCACTTCGGTGGACGAGACCACGCCAATGCCCAGCTCCGAGGCCACCGCTTCGGTCACCGCCTCGCGGCTATCCAGTTCCAGCAGCACCCGAGGTTGCACGGCGGCCTTGCTGCAGGCCTTGTCGAAGGTGCGCCGCGTAGTGGAGCTGGGTTCGCGCAACACCATGATCTGCTGGTGCAGCTCAGCCAGCGGCAAGTCGCCATCGCCGTTGGCCCAGGCATGCCCCGCCGGCAGCAAGGCGCACAACCGCGACTCGCACAGGTTCTGCAAATGCAGGCCTTTGCGCGGCTCGATCTCGGTCAGCACGGCCACATCGGCATGCTCGCTGAGCAATGCCGCCAAGGTTTCCTGGGCATTACCCAGGCGCAGGTTGACGGTAATGCCCGGGTAGCGCTCGCGCAGCAGCGCCAGCATCGGCATGACCCGGTGCGGGCCATCGGCCGCCACCTCCAGGCGCCCGGTCAGCAATTGGCGGTTGGCCTCGAGCATGGCCTGCGCCTCTTCGGCCAGGCCGAACATGGCGCGGGTGATGGCCGCCAGGCGGGTGCCCTCTTCGGTCAACTCCACCCGCCGCGCGGTACGCCGCAGCAAGGTGATCTGGTAGTGCTCCTCCAGCGCCTTCACGTGCCCGGTCACTGCCGGCTGGCTGATGAACAGGCGTGCGGCGGCACGGGTGAAGCTGCCCTCACGGGCCACGGCATCGAAGGCACGCAACTGGAACAGGTTCATATTTATCGGCCTGACTTATAGCTCGAATAACAACAAACAATTTGATTGATGACAGCGCCAATTGCAACCTAGGCCCCGTAGTTTCAGCCCACCGCTTGTGAGGAATAACGGAATGAGCAACGCCCCGATTCTGCTGACCCCAGGTCCCCTGACCACATCAATCCGCACCCGCCAAGCAATGCTGGTGGACTGGGGCTCCTGGGACCGCGACTTCAACCAACTGACTGCCAGTGTCTGCGAGCAACTGCTGGCCATCATCGACGGCAGCGCCAGCCACCACTGCGTCCCCCTGCAAGGCAGCGGCACCTTCGCCGTGGAAGCGGCCATCGGCACCCTGGTGCCGCGTGATGGCAAGGTCCTGGTGCTGATCAATGGCGCCTATGGCCAGCGCCTGGCGAAGATATGCAAAGTGCTGGGCCGTGCCTACAGCACCTTCGAAACTGCCGAAGACCAGCCGACCACCGCCGCCGACGTCGACCGCCTGCTGGCCGCCGACCCCGCCATCACCCATGTCGCGCTGATCCACTGCGAAACCAGCACCGGTATTCTCAACCCGCTGCCCGAAATCGCCCAAGTGGTCAAAGGCCACGGCAAGCGCCTGATCATCGACGCCATGAGCTCGTTCGGCGCACTGCCGATCGATGCCCGCGCCATCCCCTTCGAGGCGCTGATTGCCGCCTCCGGCAAATGCCTGGAAGGGGTACCTGGCATGGGCTTCGTGTTCGCCGAGAAAACCGCCCTGGCCGCAGCCGAAGGCAATGCCCATTCGCTGGCCATGGACCTGCACGACCAGCACACCTACATGGCCAAGACCGGCCAGTGGCGCTTCACCCCGCCGACTCACGTGGTCGCAGCCCTGCACGAAGCGCTGCAGCAATACAACGAGGAAGGGGGCCTGCCAGCGCGCCACCAGCGCTACGCCGACAACTGCAAGACCTTGCTCGATGGCATGGCCGCCATCGGCCTGCGCAGCTTCCTGCCTGCCGAGATCCAGGCGCCGATCATCGTCACCTTCCACGCACCGAACGATCCCCGATACCAGTTCAAGTACTTCTACGAACGGGTCAAGGCCAAGGGTTTCATACTCTACCCGGGCAAGCTGACCCAGGTGGAAACCTTCCGTGTCGGCTGCATCGGCGTGGTCGGAGCGGATGGCATGCAGGCCGCCGTGAATGCCGTGGCCGAGGTGCTGCGGGAAATGGAAGTGCTGGACATCTGACCCTTTGCCCACCCAATTCAGGAACAAGCACACATGAACTACAGCAACCCCACCCAGCTGCAAGCCGCCATCCTCGACTGGGCCGGCACCGTGGTCGACTTCGGCTCCTTCGCCCCGACCCAGATCTTTGTCGAAGCCTTTGCCGAATTCGATGTGCAGGTGTCCATCGAAGAAGCCCGCGGCCCGATGGGCATGGGCAAGTGGGACCACATCCGCACTCTGTGCGATGTGCCAGAAATTGCCGAGCGCTACCGCAAGGTGTTCGGCCGTACCCCGACCGACGATGATGTCACCGCCATCTACAACCGCTTCATGCCGCTGCAGATCGAAAAGATCGCCGTGCACTCGGCGCTGATCCCTGGCGCCCTGGACACACTCACCGGCCTGCGCCAGGAAGGCCTGAAGATCGGCTCTTGCTCGGGCTACCCGAAGGTGGTGATGGACAAGGTGGTGGAGCTGGCCGCGCAAAACGGCTATGTGGCCGACCATGTGGTGGCCACCGACGAAACCCCGAACGGCCGCCCATGGCCGGCCCAGGCCCTGGCCAACGTGATCGCGCTGGGTATCGACGATGTGGCGGCGTGCGTGAAGGTCGACGACACCGTACCAGGTATTCTCGAAGGCCGCCGCGCCGGCATGTGGACCGTGGCTCTGGTGTGCTCGGGCAATGCCCTGGGGCTGACCTGGGAAGGCTATCGCGCGCTGAGCGCCGAAAAGCTGGAAAGCGAGCGCCAGCGCATCCACGCCCTGTTCGCCGGCTCCCGGCCGCACTACCTGATCGACACCATCAACGAACTGCCCGAAGTGATCGCCGACATCAACCGGCGCCTGGCCAAGGGTGAGATGCCACAAACATCCTGACCCGGCCATGGGGGCTGCTTTGCAGCCCCAGCAAGGCCCGCCCCTACTCCGGCAACTGCACCCGGGGTTTGGTTGCCGCGAAGATCGCCCAACTCGACACGAACAGTGCCGCGATCAGTGGCCCGATCACGAAGCCGTTGAGCCCGAACACCGCCAGCCCGCCCAGCGTCGACACCAGAATCAGGTAGTCCGGCATTCGCGTGTCCTTGCCCACCAGGATCGGCCGCAACAAGTTGTCCACCAGGCCGATCACCAGCACGCCGAATGCGGTCAGGATCACCCCCGACAAAATTGCACCGGTCAGCAGGAAATACGCCGCTACCGGCGCCCACACGATCCCCGCACCTACCGCCGGCAACAACGACAGAAACGCCATCAGCACCGCCCACACCAGCGCACTCGGGATACCCAGCACCCAGAAGATGAAACCGCCCAGCGCCCCCTGGGTAATGGCCACCAGCACGTTACCTTTCACCGTCGCCCGCACCACACGGTTGAACTTCAGCTGCAAACGGCGCTTCTGGTGTTCAGGCAGCGGCACTGCCAGACGCACCTGGCGGGCGACCTCCGCGCCTTCGCGCAGGAAGAAGAACAACAGGTACATCATGATGCCGAAGCTGATCACGAACTCGAAGGTGCCCTGCCCAAAGTTGAACGCCTGGCTGGCCAGCACCTGGCTGCCTTGGGTTGCCCATTTGGTGATCTTGTCGCGCAGCCCGTCGAGGTTGCCCATGCCCATGCTGTCCAGCCCCCGCTGGGCAAAAGCCGGAAGCATGTCCTTGCCGCGCTCGACATAGCCGGCAATATCCAGCTCCCCATGCTCGATGCGCTGGTACAGGGTGGCGCCCTCCTGCACCAGCAGCGCGCTGGTGATGATCACCGGAAGGATCGCCACCAGCAGGCACACCAGCAAGGTGGTTGCCGCGGCCAGGTTGCGCCGACGGCCAAAACGCAGCAGCAGGTGGCGCTGCAGCGGAGCGAACAGGATGCCGAGTATCACCGCCCAGAAGATGGCACCGTAATACGGCAACAGGATCCAGATGAAGGCGATGGTCACCAGCGCCAGCAGTACTGCCAGGGCTTTGTTCTGCAGGGCGGTCTGGTTCATCGCGGTTCCTCGCATGGCTTATGCGTTATTAGTGCACCGCGCCTTGGTAAAAGTGCCGTCATTCCCTTGATGCAAGTCAATACGCGCCGTGTCTGCCAGCCCTAGCATCCGCGCCTTTTGCTCCGGTGCGCACATGAACCCTATCGCCAAGCCCGAACTGCTGGCCCCCGCCGGCACCCTCAAGACCATGCGCTACGCCTTCGCCTACGGCGCCGACGCGGTCTACGCCGGCCAGCCACGCTACAGCTTGCGGGTGCGCAACAATGAGTTCGACCATGCCAACCTGACCCTGGGCATCCAGGAGGCGCATGCCCTGGGCAAGCGCTTCTACGTGGTGGTCAACATTGCCCCGCACAATGCCAAGCTCAAGACCTTCCTCAAGGACCTGGCGCCGGTGATCGAGATGGCACCGGATGCGCTGATCATGTCCGACCCAGGCCTGATCATGCTGGTACGCCAGCACTTCCCGCAGATGCCGGTGCACCTGTCAGTGCAGGCCAACACGGTGAACTGGGCCAGCGTGCAGTTCTGGCAGCAACTTGGCCTGAGCCGGGTGATCCTGTCGCGCGAGCTGTCGCTGGAAGAGATCGAGGAAATCCGCCAGCAGGCGCCGGACATGGAGCTGGAGGTGTTCGTCCATGGAGCCCTGTGCATGGCCTACTCCGGTCGTTGCCTGCTGTCTGGCTACCTCAACAAGCGCGATGCCAACCAAGGCACCTGCACCAACGCCTGCCGCTGGAAGTACGACGCCACCCCAGCCACCGAGAACGCCACCGGCGACATTGTGCGAGAGGTGCAGCCCACGCTGGGCCTGGGTACGCCGACCGACCAGGTATTCCTGCTGCAGGAAAGCAACCGCCCCGGCACCGAAATGCCGGCGTTCGAAGACGAGCACGGCACCTACATCATGAACGCCAAGGACCTGCGCGCCATCCAGCACGTCGGGCGCCTGGCCACCATCGGCGTGCACTCGCTGAAGATCGAAGGCCGCACCAAGTCGCATTTCTACTGCGCCCGCGCCGTGCAGTCGTACCGCCAGGCGATCGACGACGCGGTGGCCGGGCGGCCATTCGACCGCTCGCTGATGGACAACCTCGAGTCTCTGGCGCAGCGCGGCTACACCGAAGGTTTCCTGCGTCGTCACGTGCATGACGAATACCAGAACTACCAACGCGGCAACTCGGTGTCCGAACGCCAGCAGTTCGTCGGCGAACTGACCGGCCTGCGCGTGGACGGCCTGGCCGAGGTCAAGGTAAAGAACCGCTTCGCCGTGGGTGACCACCTGGAACTGATGACCCCACGCGGCAACTACCACTTCGATCTCGAGCATATGAGCAATGGCCAGCAGCAACCGCTGCAGGTCGCCCCGGGCGATGGCCACACCATCTACCTTCCTGTTCCCGAGCAGGTGCCATTGGCATACGGCCTGCTGATGCGTGACCTGCCAGCTTGAGCGAGGTGGCTAGAGCTCAATCCTGGTAATGGCGCCAAGGCGCCGGTCGCCCAACTCTTTACGAATCTGCTGACGAAAAGCGGCGAAACGTTCCAGGTCAAAACGGTAAACAGTGCCGGTGTTCCACACGACGATGTCACGCTGGGCCTCGCTCCAGAATCCGAAGTCGCGCATCTCCACCGTGCCATTGAAGCGAAACGAGTAGACCGCCAGATGGATCTGGCCTTCCTCGTCCTTCTGGCAGGGTGTTATCAGAAACGATGAGGCGACGTCGTTCTGCCAGCCAGACTGCAGGAACTTGCTGGCGTGTGCACTGATTCGCAGTTCCTGCATGGAGGCACGCGCCAGTTGGGCCAACAGCGTCGGTGTGCTGCCTGTGCCGATGGGCTCGAGCCTGGTATCGAAATCGTCATGATCCCTGATGACCTGGGGCGGCAACTCCAGGGCGGCCGTCTTTACGCAGCCATGTTTCTCCAGGCGATTGCGGAAGCGGTCGAACCAGCTTTTCCATAGCTCGTCCCGATCGAGGAAGCGGCTTGCGAACTCATCGGCATGGTCCAGCAACGTTTGCACGTCCTGGCGTTCCTCGTCGGACAGGTTTGGTCCGATGCCGATCAGATTGGTCTTGGAGTACAACAGGCAGTCCAGGGGTAGCGTCATGATCCAGCAGGCTCTCAGATAGGTGTGCCGCACGTTAGCCAGCGTGATGACAGGCCGGCATCCGGAACCACTACCAGGCAGGTAGACTGGGTGCCTGACAACGCTGGCGAACAGCAACAGGCCGCGCTGCGCCAGAAAGCCGCTTGCGCTATGCTGCTGGCCAACCGATGGATACCGGACCGCCCCTGGGGCCGTAACGGCACCGGGCGCGTGCAAGGCACAGGCCTGGTCGCCGGTATCCGCCCACGTTTTTGAAGAGGTGCTTCATGGAGCTGCGTAAACACCTGCTGCCCCTGGGCCTGCTGGCTGTCACTGGCCTGGCCCAGGCTGGCGAGACCATCGACGTCTACCGCGACCCCAACTGTGGTTGCTGCAAGGCCTGGATCAGCCACCTGCGCGACAACGGCTTCACCGTCAACGACCATGTCGAGCCAAACATGAGCGAGGTCAAGCAACGCCTGGGCGTGGCACCACGCCTGGCGTCGTGCCATACCGGGGTGATCGACGGCAAGTTCGTCGAAGGCCACGTGCCGGCCGAGCAGGTGCGCCTGCTGGCCAAGCGCAACGACCTCAAGGGCCTGGCGGTGCCGGGCATGCCGATGGGCTCGCCGGGCATGGAAATGGGTGACCACAAGGATGCCTACCAGGTCATCGGCGTGACCCAGGACGGCAAGGACACCGTGGTCGCCAACTACTGATGCTAAGCCTGTGGGCGCTGTTCCTCAGCGCCTTCGGCGCCGCCACCCTGCTACCGCTGCAATCGGAGGCCGTGCTTGTCGGCCTTTTGCTGCGCCAGCCCGAGGCCTGGGCCACCCTGCTGCTGGTGGCAACCCTGGGCAATGTGCTGGGCTCAGTGGTCAACTGGGTGCTGGGCCGGGCCATCGAGCACCTGCGCGACAAGCGCTGGTTCCCGTTCAGCCCTGCCCAGCTGGAGCGCGCGCAACAGCGCTACCAGCGCTGGGGTCAATGGTCGCTGCTGCTCAGCTGGATGCCGGTGATCGGCGACCCGCTGACGCTGATCGCCGGCATCATGCGTGAGCCGTTCTGGCGCTTCCTGCTGCTGGTGACGCTGGCCAAGGCTGGCCGCTATGGGGTGCTGGCGATGATTACCCTGGGCTGGTTTCACGCCTGGTAACACCTTTCACGTTCCGCGTGGTCCACTGGCTGTTACAGTCGCCCCTTTCTACATGGCCCTACACGGAGTGCCCCCATGCTGCGCGCAACCGCCCTGGCCCTGGCCTGCCTCGCCGGCAGTTCGGCCATCGCCGCCGAATCGCCCACCTACGGCCCCCAGCTGGAGGGCTTCAGCTACCCGCATCCGCTCAAGCATTTCGACTTCAAGTCCCAGGGCCAGGCCCTGCAGATGGGCTACATGGACGTGCCCGCACAAGGCCAGGCCAACGGCCACAGCGTGGTGCTGATGCACGGCAAGAACTTCTGCGCTGCCACCTGGGAAACTACCATCAACGCCCTGAGCAAGGCTGGTTACCGGGTCATCGCCCCGGACCAGGTCGGCTTCTGCAGCTCCAGCAAGCCGGCGTATTACCAGTACAGCTTCCAGCAGCTGGCGAGCAACACCCATGCCCTGCTCGAGCAGCTGGGCGTGAAGCAAAGCATCGTGCTCGGCCATTCCACCGGCGGCATGCTTGCCACCCGCTATGCCTTGATGTACCCGCAGCAGGTGGAGCGCCTGGCGATGGTCAACCCCATCGGGCTGGAAGACTGGAAAGCCCTGGGCGTGCCCTACCGTACGGTGGACCAGTGGTATGCGCGCGAGCTCAAGCTGGATGCCGAAGGCGTGCGCGAGTACGAACGCAAGACTTACTACGCCGGGCGCTGGAAGCCGGAGTACGAGCGCTGGGTGCAGATGCTGGTGGGCCTGAACAAGGGGCCGGGGCATGAAGCGGTGGCGTGGAACTCGGCGCTGATCTACGACATGATCTTCACCCAGCCGGTGTACCACGAGTTCAAGGAGCTGCAGATGCCCACCCTGCTGCTGATCGGTGACCGGGACACCACAGCCATTGGCAGTGATATCGCGCCGCCGGAGGTGAAAGCGAAGCTGGGCAAGTATGCAGTGCTGGGGCCGCAGGTGGCCAAGCTGATTCCCAAGGGTGAGCTGATTACCTTTGAAGGCATGGGGCATGCGCCGCAGATCGAGGAGCCGGTGCGGTTCAACCGTACGCTGGTGGAGTGGTTAGGGCGCTAGATCTAATTTGGGGGCCGCTTTGCGGCCCTTCGCGGGCTCGCCCGCTCCCACAGGTA
>NZ_JBNRIJ010000046.1:24640-26432 GCF_053557675.1 Pseudomonas sp. XP1
CAGCCCAGCTCGGCAAAGTCCGCCGCCCGCAACCCCGCCTCTTCCTCGCAGAAAAACTCATCCAGCTGCGGCGGCCTCACTGCCGTGTCACTGAGCATCGCATGCACCTGCCCACGGTGATGCACCTGGTGCTCGAAAAGGTGCGCCAACAACCGCAGCCGTTGCTCGCGCTGTACTCGCTCAGGGCGCACGATGCTCACATAGCGCCCCAGCTCACTATCGCGCAGGCCCCGGCAATAGGCGATCAGCCGGTGATCGGCCTGGGCCTGTTCGGCATGCAGGTCGGTGCACGTGGCAAATGGCTGCTCCGGGTCGAAGAAACGCTCGCCGTCGGCGTCGGGCTGTTCGCCACGCTGCTCGCACTCGAGCATGTGCAGGTAGAACCAGTCCACTGTCAGCAGATGGTTCAGTGTGGCCTTGATCGACGGGAAGAAGCTGCAGCGTGGGGCGACGAATTCGTCCTGGGTCAGTTGCAGGCAGGCCTTGTACAGACGGTGGTTGGCCCAGCCATTGTTGTAGGCCTGGGTCAGCAGATGATGCGACAGCGGCTCCATGGTTCGGCTCCTTTTCAGGCGAAGCGTTGCAGTTGCATCTCCCGTAGCCGGCTCAGGGTCCGTTGGTACGGGAACGCCAGATACCCTTGAGTGTAGAGCGCATCCAGCGGCACCTGTGCCTCCAGGTACAACGCCACCCGGCGGTCGTAGCATTCGTCGACCAGGGCAATGAAGCGGCGCACTGCGTCGTCCTTGGGCGACAGCGCCGGCAGCTCGCGATCACCCGCCACCACCCGCGCCGCCGCATCCTCGGTGCCCCGGGCAATGCGGCCGGCCCGCTGTTCACCCCCCAGCGCCGGAATGTCCGACACCAGGATGGCCGGGAACCGGTCGCACAGGGCCATGAACTCCATGGCCGCCAGTGGCTGTTCGCACAGGTCGGTGAAGCGGCACCAGATGGCCTGCGCGCTGCGCCGCACCACCTGCACCTGCCGGGAGCCGATCGCCAAGGGCTGATCGTGACCTGCATCGCCGGGGCTGAGCTGGCGGAACACCTCGGCTAGCTGGCTGGCCTGGCCCGCTTTCTCCACCCAGTAACGCTGGCGCTCGACGCCGGGGTGCAGGCGATGGTCCTGCTCGCCGGCTACCGGCAGTACCTGCATGTGCCGCTGGATGGCGGCGATGGCCGGCAGGAAACGCTCGCGGTTGAAGCCGTCGCGGTAGAGCTGCTCGGGTGGCTGGTTGGAGGTGGCGACGATCACCACGCCTTGGTCGAACAGCACCTGGAAAAGGCGGCCGAGGATGATCGCGTCACCGATGTCGTTGACGAACAGCTCGTCGAAGCACAGCACGCGAATCTGCCCGGCCAGTTCCCCAGCCAGCGCCAGCAGCGGGTCGGCGGTGCCGTTGAGCTGGAACAGCCGCTGGTGGACCCAGGCCATGAAGTGATGGAAATGCTGACGCCGGCTGGGTACCCGCAGGCAGCGGCGGAACTGGTCCATCAGCCAGGTCTTGCCGCGCCCGACCGGGCCCCAGAGGTAGATGCCCTGGGTGGACCAGCCTTGTTCGACAGCCTGGAAACAGGCTTGCAAGGCCTCGACGGCGCGGGCCTGGGCGGGGTCGGCGACATAGCCCTGGGTGGTCAGGGCCTGCTGGTAGAGGGAATGGGGATCGATAGCCATGCGGCATTCTACACATACCTTGTGGGAGCGGCCTTGTGTCGCGAAAGGGCCGCGCAGCGGCCCCGGCAATCTTCGCCGTGACGCGAAAATCCCGGGGCCGCTCTGCGGCCCTTTCGC
>NZ_JBNRIJ010000047.1:0-10872 GCF_053557675.1 Pseudomonas sp. XP1
CCCACAGGTAAACCACGATATTCAGGCTTGTGCATTACCTGTGGGAGCCCGGCTTGCCGGCGATGGGGCGCGAAGCGGCCCCGGCTGTTGCCGAAAATACCGCAGATACTGCTTGGTGAGCTAGAGAACCGCGAAGGTTCCTTGCGCTTTCGCGACCAGCTTGTCGCCCTGAACTACGTCGGCGTCGACCACCAGGGTGCGCCGCCCGGCGTGCAGCACACGGGCGGTGCACAGCACCTCGCCGTCACTGACGGCGCGCATGTAGTTGATCTTGCACTCGATGGTGACGCTTTGCTGGTCGAAGCCATGGCTGGCCGAGCAGGCCAGGCCCATGGCGATGTCCACCAGGCTGAAGATCGCCCCGCCGTGCAGCTTCTGGCCACGGTTGCGCAAGTGTGGCTCGAGCGCCAGGGCTACCTCGGCAACACCTGTTTCCAGGCGTTGCAGATGGCAACCGAGGAGCTGGCTGAAGGCGCTTTCGACGTATTCGCGTGGAACGTCCATCACTTCTTCTTGAGCTGCTTGGCGTTGGCGAACAGTGCGGCCATGGCGTTGTTGGCCGGTGCTGCGGTGGCGGTTTCGCGCTGGCGCGGCACCTGCTGCTGGCGGTTGCCGCCATTGCCACGGTTACCGCCGCGGTTGCCATCGACCTTCTCGCCAGGGGTGTCGCTCATGCGCATGGACAGGCCGACACGCTTGCGCGGGATGTCCACTTCCATGACCTTGACCTTGACCACGTCGCCGGCCTTGACCGCTTCACGCGGGTCCTTGATGAACTTCTCCGACAGCGCCGAAATGTGCACCAGGCCGTCCTGGTGCACGCCGATGTCGACGAAGGCACCGAAGTTGGTGACGTTGGTCACCACGCCTTCGAGGATCATGCCCGGTTCCAGGTCCTTGAGGTCTTCGACGCCGTCCTGGAAAGTGGCGGTCTTGAACTCGGGGCGTGGGTCGCGGCCAGGCTTGTCCAGTTCCTGCAGGATGTCGGTGACGGTCGGCAGGCCGAAGGTTTCATCGGTAAATTTCTTCGGGTCCAGGCGCTTGAGGAAGCTGCTGTCACCGATCAGCGAGCGGATGTCACGGCCGGTATCGGCGGCAATCCGTTGCACCAGCGGGTAGGCCTCGGGGTGCACCGCGGAGGCATCCAGCGGGTTGTCGCCGTTCATCACGCGCAGGAAGCCGGCGGCCTGTTCGAAGGTTTTCTCACCCAGGCGGCTGACCTTTTTCAGTGCCGCGCGAGTGGCGAACGGGCCGTTGGCATCGCGGTGCGCGACGATGTTCTGCGCCAGGGTAGCGTTAAGGCCGGAGATGCGCGTCAGCAGGGCCACCGAGGCGGTGTTGACGTCCACGCCCACTGCGTTCACGCAATCCTCGACCACGGCGTCCAGGCCGCGCGCCAGTTTCAGCTGAGACACGTCATGCTGGTACTGGCCGACACCGATGGATTTCGGGTCAATCTTCACCAGCTCGGCCAGCGGGTCCTGCAGGCGGCGGGCAATCGACACGGCGCCACGGATCGACACGTCCAGGTCCGGGAATTCGCGGGCGGCCAGTTCCGATGCGGAGTACACCGAAGCGCCGGCCTCGGAAACCATGATCTTGGTGATCTTCAGTGCCGGGTACTTCTTGACCAGCTCCGCCACCAGCTTGTCGCTTTCGCGGCTGGCGGTGCCGTTGCCGATGGCGATCAGCTCCACCGAGTGCTTGGCGCACAGCGCAGCCATGATCGAAATGGTGCGGTCCCAGTCGTTCTTCGGTGCGTGCGGGTAGACCGTGGTGTGGTCCAGCAGCTTGCCGGTGGCATCGACCACGGCGATCTTGCAGCCGGTACGCAGGCCCGGGTCGAAGCCCAGGGTGGCACGCGGGCCGGCCGGGGCGGCCAGCAGCAGGTCGTGCAAGTTGTGGGCGAACACATTGATCGCCTCGCCTTCGGCGTTGTCGCGCAGCTCGCCGAACAGGTCGGTTTCCAGGTGGGTGTACAGCTTGACCTTCCAGGTCCAGCGGACCACTTCGCCCAGCCACTTGTCGGCCGGGCGGTTGCGGTTCTCGATACCGACGTGGTTGCCGATCATCAGCTCGCACGGGTGCAGGGTGCCGGGCAGTTCTTCGCCGACTTTCAGCGAGGCGCTCAGCACGCCTTCGTTACGCCCGCGGAAAATTGCCAGGGCGCGATGCGACGGGGCGTTGCGCAGCAGCTCGTCATGGGCGAAGTAGTCGCGGAACTTGGCACCTTCTTCTTCCTTGCCAGGCACGACGCGGGCGCTGAGTACCGACTCCTGCTTGAGGAAACTGCGCAGCTTGTCGAGCAGGGCGGCATCTTCGGCGAAGCGCTCCATGAGGATGTACTTGGCGCCTTCCAGCGCGGCCTTGACGTCGGCCACGCCCTTGTCGGCGTTGACGAAGCGTGCGGCTTCGCTTTCCGGGGCCAGGTCGGGGTTGTTGAACAGGCCGTCGGCCAGCTCGCCGAGGCCGGCTTCCAGGGCGATCTGGCCCTTGGTGCGGCGCTTCTGCTTGTACGGCAGGTACAGGTCTTCGAGGCGGGTCTTGGTATCGGCCAGCTTGATCTCGCGGGCCAGTTCCGGGGTCAGCTTGCCCTGCTCCTCGATGCTGGCCAGGATGCTGGCGCGGCGCTCGTCGAGTTCGCGCAGGTAGCGCAGGCGCTCTTCCAGATGGCGCAGCTGGGTGTCGTCCAGGCTACCGGTCACTTCCTTGCGGTAGCGGGCGATGAAGGGCACGGTCGAGCCTTCGTCCAACAGGCCCACGGCCGCCTCGACCTGCTGGGGGCGTACGCCCAGTTCCTCGGCGATACGGCTGTTGATGCTGTCCATGTAAACCACCTGACATTTGTGAATACGGGGGTCGCCTGTGGGCCTGTCGCCCGGCGGCGCTGGATGAAAGCCGCGCATTATACCCATCGCAAACGGCTTGCGGTGATGGCGCCCGGCCAGCCGGAACTGGCGCCGGGGGAAAAATCTGCTAACAATGCTCACGCAACGTGCAGCAATGGCTACGCCATAATGCGCGGCGATATCAGAGGAGTTATTCATGACCGGCACGCCAAACACCGCTGAAGGTGACAAGATTCTCATCGTCGACGACGACCCGGGGCTGAGCAGCCTGCTGGAACGTTTCTTCACCAGCAAGGGCTACCGTGCCCGCGCGGTGCCCAACACCGAGCAGATGGACCGCCTGCTGCAGCGTGAGGTGTTCAACCTGGTGGTGCTCGACCTGATGCTGCCCGGCGAAGATGGCTTGTCGGCATGCAAGCGCCTGCGCCAGCAGAACAACCAGATCCCGATCATCATGCTCACCGCCAAGGGTGACGAGCTCAGCCGTATCAAGGGCCTGGAGCTGGGCGCCGACGACTACCTGGGCAAGCCGTTCAACCCGGACGAGCTGATGGCCCGGGTCAAGGCCGTGCTGCGTCGCCAGGCACCGAGCGTGCCGGGTGCGCCTGGCAGCGAAGACGAGTCGGTCACCTTCGGCGACTACGAGCTGTCGCTGGCCACCCGCGAACTCAAGCGTGGCGACGAAGTGCACATGCTCACCACCGGCGAATTCGCCGTGCTCAAGGCGCTGGTCATGCACGCGCGCGAGCCGCTGACCCGCGACAAGCTGATGAACCTGGCGCGTGGCCGAGAATGGGATGCGCTGGAACGCTCCATCGACGTGCAGATCTCGCGTCTGCGCCGCATGATCGAGCCGGACCCGTCCAAGCCGCGTTATATCCAGACCGTGTGGGGCGTGGGCTACGTGTTCGTGCCAGACGGTAACGCCGGTAAATGATGCCGCGCCGTCGATGAAAACACCGCTCTGGTTTCCGCAAAGTTTCTTCGCCCGCACCCTGTGGCTGGTGTTGATCGTCGTTCTCTTCTCCAAGGCCTTGACCCTGGTCTACCTGTTGATGAACGAGGACGTGCTGGTCGACCGTCAGTACAGCCACGGTGTTGCGCTGACCCTGCGCGCTTATTGGGCGGCCGACGAAGAAAACCGCGACAAGATCGCCGAAGCGGCAGGCCTTATCCGGGTTACCGGCTCGGGCGTGCCCGAGGGTGAGCAGCACTGGCCCTACAGCGAAATCTACCAGCGGCAGATGCGGGCCGAACTGGGTGAAGACACCGAGGTACGGCTGCGCATTCATGCGCCGCCGGCGTTGTGGGTCAATGCGCCAAGCCTGGGCCCGGGCTGGTTGAAGGTACCGCTATACCCGCACCCGCTGCGTGGGCAGAAGATCTGGAACGTGCTGGGTTGGTTCCTGGCCATCGGTCTGTTGTCCACAGCTTCGGCCTGGATCTTCGTGCGCCAGCTGAACCAGCCGCTCAAGCGCCTGGTGTTCGCCGCCCGGCAGCTGGGCCAGGGGCGCAGCGTGCGCCTGCCGATCAGCGACACGCCCAGCGAGATGACCGAGGTGTACAAGGCCTTCAACCAGATGGCCGAGGATGTCGAGCAGGCCGGGCGCGAGCGCGAGCTGATGCTGGCCGGGGTTTCCCATGACTTGCGCACACCGCTGACGCGCCTGCGTCTGTCGCTGTCTTTGCTGGACAGCGACAGCGAACTGAGTGACGACATGGTCCGCGATATCGAGGACATGGACGCGATCCTCGACCAGTTCCTGGCCTTCATCCGCGATGGCCGTGACGAACCGGTTGAAGAGGTCGACCTGGCCGACCTGGTGCGCGAAGTGGTGGCACCGTACAACCAGCCGGAAGAACGGGTGCGGTTGTGCCTGGAGCCGATTCCACCGTTCCCGCTGCGCCGGGTTTCGCTCAAACGCATGCTGGGCAACCTGATCGGCAACGCCCTGCACCATGCCGGCAAGGGGGTCGAGGTGGCCGCCTATGTGTCGGGCGACGAGAGTGCGCCGTATGTGGTGCTGAGCGTACTGGACCGCGGGACGGGGATCGACGAGTCGGAGCTTGAGACCATCTTCAACCCGTTCATTCGTGGTGACCGGGCGCGCGGCGGCAAGGGCACCGGCCTGGGGCTGGCGATCGTCAAGCGGATCGCGGCGCAGCATGGTGGGAATGTGGAACTGCGCAATCGCTCTGGTGGCGGGATCGAGGCGCGGGTACGGTTGCCTTTGGGGTTGTTGCTTCCGCGTAATGCTGTATGAATCTGGTTGGCTGCACCTGCCCTATCGCCGGCAGGCCAGCTCCCACAGGTAATCCACAAAACTGAAGGTCGTGGTAATCCTGTGGGAGCTGGCTTGCCGGCGATAGGGCCGGTACAGGCTTGAATCAGCCCTTACCCTTGGTCCGAGTCTGATTAGGGCCGCCATTCTTCTCCAGATGCTCGATGATCATGCCGGCCACGTTCTTGCCGGTGGTCACTTCAATCCCCTCCAGCCCCGGCGACGAGTTCACTTCCATCACCAGCGGCCCATGGTTGGAGCGCAGGATATCCACACCCGCCACGCTCAGGCCCATCACCTTGGCCGCGCGTATGGCGGTCATGCGTTCTTCCGGGGTGATCTTGATCAGGCTGGCCACCCCACCACGATGCAGGTTGGAGCGGAATTCTCCCGGCTTGGCCTGGCGCTTCATCGACGCGATGACCTTGTCGCCGACCACGAAGCAGCGGATATCCGCGCCACCCGCTTCCTTGATGTATTCCTGCACCATGATGTTCTGCTTCAACCCCATGAACGCCTCGATCACCGATTCGGCGGCCTTGGTGGTTTCGCACAGCACCACGCCGATGCCCTGTGTGCCTTCCAGTACCTTGATCACCAGCGGGGCGCCGTTGACCATCTGGATCAGGTCGGGGATGTCGTCCGGTGAGTGGGCGAAGCCGGTAATCGGCAGGCCGATGCCGCGCCGCGACAGCAGTTGCAGCGAACGCAGCTTGTCGCGGGAGCGGGCTATCGCTACCGACTCGTTGAGCGGATACACGCCCATCATCTCGAACTGGCGCAGCACCGCACAGCCGTAGAAGGTCACCGAGGCACCGATGCGGGGGATCACCGCGTCGAAGCCTTCAAGCGGTTTGCCGCGGTAGTGGATCTGCGGCTTGTGGCTGGCAATGTTCATGTAGGCCCGCAGGGTATCGATCACCACCATTTCGTGGCCCCGCTGGGCACCGGCTTCGACCAGGCGGCGGGTGGAATACAGACGCGGATTGCGCGACAGCACAGCGATCTTCATGCAGCACCTGTGGCAGGAGAAAGGGTGGCCGGAAAGGCCGGTTTGTCTTGTACGTATTTGAGACCGGGGTTGACCACCAGCTGACCATGGATCAGGGCCTTGGAACCCAGCAACAGGCGATAACGCATGTTCTTGCGGCAGGCCAGGGTGAACTCCACCTGCCACACACCATCGCCCAGGGCCAGTGACGTGCGGATGACATAGCGGGTCTGGGCCTGGCCGTTGGAGCTCTTGATGGTTTTCATGGTCACCAGCGGTGCCTCGCAGCGCCGGTGGCGCAACTGCACCACCGAGCCAAGGTGTGCGGTGAAGCGGACCCAGGGCTGGCCGTCGCGCTCGAACGGCTCTACCTCGGTGGCGTGCAGGCTGGAGGTGCTGGCGCCAGTGTCGATCTTGGCGCGCAACCCGGCCACGCCAAGGTCGGGCAGGGCGACCCACTCGCGCAGGCCGATCACAGTCAAATGGTCAAATGTCTTCACGAAACGCACCCTGCGGATGAGGTGTTGAACTGTAAGCACGGCGGGGATTTTTTGCATCCGATCGTTACGGTAGTACAGTTCGATGAAACACAGCGTTCGAGGTAATGGGATGGCACAAAAAGCCGAAGACGACGACAAGGTACGCCTGGACAAATGGCTGTGGGCAGCACGCTTCTACAAGACCCGCGCGCTGGCCAAGGCGGCGATCGAGAGCGGCAAGGTGCACTGCCGGGGTGAGCGCTGCAAGCCGGGCAAGGAGCCGCGGGTGGGTGACGAGTTCGTGCTGCGTACCGGGTTCGACGAGCGCACCGTGGTGGTGAAGGCTCTGTCGGTGGTGCGGCGTGGTGCGCCAGAAGCGCAGACGTTGTACGAAGAGACCGAGGACAGCGTGCGCCGGCGCGAACAGGCGGCGGAACTGCGCAAGGCCGGGGCGATGGGCGTGACCACCGATGGGCGGCCGACCAAGAAGCAACGGCGCCAGATTCACCTGTTGCATGGGAGCTTCGAATAGCCGGGGCCACTTTGCGGCCCATCGCCGGCAAGCCAGCTCCCACAGGTACTGCGCAAGCCCTGAAACTTGTGCAACCCCTGTAGGAGCGGCCTTGTGTCGCGATGGGCTACGCAGTAGACCCAGGGATCTAGCGGGTCACCGCCAAGCGCCCGACCAGCGGTAACTTGGCCGCGATCGCGAACATCGGCGCCGTCCAGCGCAGCAGCAGCGCGCTCCCCTTGGCCGCCAGCGGCGTGTAGCAGCTCCAGCCCAACGCCAGCACCGCCATCAGCAGCCCGCCGATGTAGTCATCCTGCCCCCAGTGGGCACCGGCCACCAGGCGCGGCAACATGAACAATACCGCCAACCCCCAGACCACCAGATATTGCACCAGGCGGCGGCTGAACACGCTCATGAACAGCGCCCAGACCAGCAACACCGAGGCATGATCCCCCGGGAAACTCTTGCTGGAACGGTCCTTGAGCTCCCAGGCCGCCTCCAGGTTCGGATAGTAGTCGCTGAGGTGCACCACCTCGTCGAACATCATCGACGGGCTCTTGTGCTGCCAGCCTGCTGCATCCACCCACTTGGAAAACAGCGCGCGAATCACCACTAAGAGGATCAGCGTGACCAGAAAACCGAAAAAGGCCTGGCGTACCTGGGTTGCCTTGAACACCCAGTCGCCACGGATAAGCACTGCCAGAAGGATCAGGCCGACGACGATGTCGAACGGGCGCAGGCTGCCGACGGTCCAGATGTAGCGCCAGGTGGTGTTGTCGGCCAGCGGAGAATTCAGGCTGTGGAACAGCCACTCGTCGAAAGTCAGGCACAAGATCTGGCCAATGGGCCATAACCAGAAACACAGTAGAGCGATGGGGAGCAGCGTACAGGCTGCCAATGGCCCCCAGGACCACCTTGCTTGGAACAGTGGTGAATTGTCCATAAAATACCTCTATTGCAAACAGAAATCGGAGCGCCTCGTGAGCGCTCTGTCACGGGGTTCTCACATGTTTTCGACAACCCTTGTAACCATTTTGTCATCATTTTTCAGATAGCCAAAACCTATGAGCGACTTGCCTGATACCGATTTCACCCAACGTTTCATCTTCGACGAGCGCGATGTGCGCGGCGAGTGGGTGTCTCTCGATGACAGCTACGCCGCGGTGCTGGCGCGTCATGAGTACCCACAGCCAGTGCAGGCACTGCTCGGCGAGCTGATGGCGGCCACTGCCTTGCTCGTAGGGGCGATGAAGTTCGACGGCCTGCTGATTCTGCAGGCACGTTCGGAAGGGCCGATCCCGCTGCTGATGGTGGAGTGTTCGAGCGAGCGCGACATCCGTGGCATGGCTCGCTATGACGCCGAGCAGATCCCTGACGGCGCCACCCTGTCGCAACTGATGCCCGACGGCCACCTGACCCTGACCATCGATCCGGTCAAGGGCCAACGCTACCAAGGCACCGTGGATCTCGATGGCACCAACCTGTCGGAGTGCTTCACCAACTACTTCGTCCAGTCGCAGCAGCTCAATACCCGTTTCTGGCTCAACGCCGAGGGCGGCAAGGCCCGTGGCCTGCTGCTGCAGCAACTGCCGCGCGATCGCCAGCCGGACGATGAAGAGCGTGAAGAAAGCTGGCAGCACGTTGTGGCATTGGCTACCACGCTCAAGGCTGATGAGTGGGCGCTGGACAACGAAACCCTGCTGCACCGCCTGTATCATGAAGATGCCGTGCGCCTGTTCGATATCCAGCCGCTGCGCTTCAAGTGCAGCTGCTCGCGCGAACGTTCCGGCAATGCGCTGGTCAGTTTGGGCGAGCACGATGCCAAGGCGCTGGTGGAAGAGTGCGGCGGGCAGGTGGAGATCGATTGCCAGTTCTGCAACGAGCGCTATTTCTTCGACGCCAGCGATGTGGCGCAACTGTTTGCCGGTGGCGGCACTGACGTAGCCTCAGAAACTCGTCACTGAAACGTTTAACCACAGGACAATCTCCTGTCGAATTGCGCAAAAGCGCAGTTCTGACAGGAGGGGCCTACTTTTTTTGGGCGTTTCTGGCATAATCCGGCCACTTTTTTCGCTGTAGTAGTTTTTTCAAGACAACTACAAAACGTTTGGAGCACTCGGCCTCGGGCCGGATGGGGTATCTCATGACGCAAGCCAACAACACCGTGTACACCGACCTGAGCGTCGATGAGCTGGTAAAAGAAGCGCTGCAACGCGGTGAAGGCGTACTAGCCGATACTGGCGCACTGGTCGTGGAGACCGGTCACCGTACTGGCCGTTCGCCGGCTGACCGTTTCATCGTCGAAGAGCCTTCCACCCAGGACGCCATTGCCTGGGGCCCGATCAACCGCAAGTTCCCGGCCGACAAGTTCGATGCCCTGTGGGACCGCGTCGAGGCGTTCAACAACGCCCAGGATCACTTCGTTTCCTACGTTCACGTAGGGGCGGCCGCCGAGCACTACCTGCCGGTGAAGATGACCACCCAGACTGCCTGGCAGAACCTGTTCGGCCGTTGCCTGTTCATCAACCCGGAGCAGTACAACCCGGCTGGCCGTGGCGAGTGGCAGGTCCTCAACGTCGCCAACTTCGTGTGCGAGCCTGAGCGTGACGGCACCAACTCCGATGGTTGCGTGATCATCAACTTCGCCCAGAAGAAGGTGCTGATCGCTGGCATGCGCTACGCCGGCGAAATGAAAAAAGCCATGTTCTCGGTGCAGAACTTCCTGCTGCCGGCTGCCGACGTGCTGCCGATGCACTGCGCGGCCAACATTGGCGAAGCAGGCGATGTGACCCTGTTCTTCGGCCTGTCCGGCACCGGCAAGACCACCCTGTCGGCCGACGAAAGCCGTTACCTGATCGGTGACGACGAGCACGGCTGGGGCGAGGGCGTGGTGTTCAACATCGAAGGCGGTTGCTACGCCAAGTGCATCGACTTGTCCGAGAAGAACGAGCCGGTCATCTGGAAAGCCATCAAGCATGGCGCCGTGCTGGAAAACGTCGTTCTCGACGCCAACAAGCACGCCGACTACAGCGATGTCAGCCTGACCCAGAACAGCCGTGCGGCCTACCCGCTGGAGCACGTTGCCAAGCGTTCCGAAGCGAACCTGGGTGGCGAGCCGAATGCAGTCATCTTCCTGACCTGCGACCTGACGGGTGTTCTGCCTCCGGTTTCGATCCTGAACAACGAGCAGGCGGCCTACCACTTCCTGTCCGGCTACACCGCGCTGGTCGGTTCCACCGAAATGGGTTCGGGCAGCGGCATCAAGTCGACCTTCTCCACCTGCTTCGGCGCGCCGTTCTTCCCGCGCCCGGCTGGCGAGTACGCCGAGCTGCTGATCAAGCGTATCAAAGGCTTCGACTCGAAGGTCTACCTGGTCAACACCGGCTGGACCGGCGGTGGCTACGGCGTTGGCAAGCGCTTCAGCATCCCGACCACCCGTGCCGTGATCGCTGCGATCCAGAGTGGCGCGCTGATCGGTGCCGAAACCGAGCACCTGGACATCATCAACCTGGATGTGCCGAAGGCCGTTCCGGGTGTTGAAACCGAGCTGCTCAACCCGCGCACCAACTGGGCTGACAAGGCTGCCTACGACGAGGCTGCCAAAGGCCTGGCCAAGCTGTTCATCGAAAACTTCAAGAAGTTCGAAGTTTCCGACGCCATCAAGGCCGCTGGCCCGCAGCTGTAAGCTGAGCTTACCTGTAACGAAAAGGCCGCCCCTACGGGCGGCCTTTTCGTTTTCTACTGCCTGTACCGGCCTCGT
>NZ_JBNRIJ010000047.1:10991-18346 GCF_053557675.1 Pseudomonas sp. XP1
GATGACCGAATCCCCTCAGCGCACTGCCTTCTCCCACTTCCACCCCATCCTCACCCGCCCCCAGGACAACGACCTGAACGGCCATATTGCCGGTGCCACCGTGCACGGCTTCTTCGAAACCGCCATCCAGGCGTTCCTCGTCGAACAGGCCGACCTGGACCTGCGTGACGGCGAGCTGGCGGCATTCGTGGTCAGTTCGGCGGCGGATTTCTACGCTCTGCCCGGCTTCCCGGACGTGCTGGAAGTAGGGCTGGGGGTGGCACGACTGGCTGGCAGCACGGTGGAGTACCGCCTGGCCCTGTTCCGCCCAGGGGAGCCGGAGGCGTGTGCGGCAGGCACGGTGGTGCAGGTTTTCATCGAACGCGCCAATGGACGGCCAGTGGTGTTGCCAGAGACGCTGCAGGTGATCCTGTCTGGTGTACTGCTGGAACAGCAGGCATAAAAAAGCCCCGCTGGCAGGGGCGGGGCTTTTGTTGCCGGGGCAAGGCCCTCAGGCGTTAGTCGCGCCAGTGGCGCTTGTGCTTGTGCTTGCGATGGCCGTAGTGGTGGCCACGGTCCCAGTGGCGACGGTCGTCGTCATAACCACGACGGTAGCGGCGGCCTTCGTGGTAATCGTCTCTGTCGGCCTCTTTACCCAGGTAGTTACCCAGTGCACCACCGGCACCACCGCCGGCTGCTGCGCCAATGTAGCTACCGGTAGTGCCGCCCACGGAGCGGCCGACCACGTTACCGCCTGCGGCGCCCAGCGCGCCGCCGATAGCGGCTTCACCGCGCTGACGCTTGTCGGCACCCAGGGCACCGCCAGCTGCGCCGCCCAGACCGGCACCAATGGCGCCGCCGGTGCTACCACCGATGGAGTTGCCCACCACGGAGCCCAGTACCCCACCCAATGCGCCGCCAATGCCGGCCTCGGTGGTGCCGCCTGCCATGGCAACGCCGCTGAGCAAGCTGAAAGACAACAACAGTATCGAGGAGTACTTCTTCATCAAGAGAGCCTCATAAGGATGACGGGGCGATTTTTGAGCCTTGCAGGCACGCCTGGCAACGGAAATCCGACGAGTAACACGAGTTGTACACAATTCTCTAACTTACTGTATTTACTGTGAAACTTTATCGTTTTTTCGCTGTCTGAGACCTTTATGACGAAGCCCTGAGCCTTGATGGAACAGGGCTTTTTTCGTTTTTGGCGGCACGGCTTCCGGCCTCTTCGCGGGCACGCCCGCGAAGAGGCCAACACCATTCCTACAGGATGCGCCCGTCGTCCCGCGCCCGCTCCAGCTTGATGGCGATGAACTTCGACGTCGGCGTATGGCTGCCATCGCCAATGCTTTCCAGCGGCACCAGCGGGTTCACCTCCGGATAGTACGCCGCCGCCTGCCCGGCCGGGATGTCGTAGGCCAGTAAAGTGAAGCCGTGCACACGGCGCACATGCTCATCCCCCCACAACGACACGATGTCGACCTGCTGCCCCGGCTGGAAGCCCAGGCGGATGATGTCGGCTTCGTTGGCGAACAGCACCTCGCGCTGGCCACGCACGCCACGGTAGCGGTCGTCCAGGCCGTAGATGGTGGTGTTGTACTGATCGTGCGAGCGCATCGATTGCATGATCAGGTCAGGCACCTGCCCGCTGGCGCGTACACGCTCGTCGATCAGCGTGTCGGGCAGCAGGTTGGCCTTGAAGTTTGCGCGGCCGGTGCTGGTATTCCATTCACGGCTGGCAGCGCTGTTGCCCAGGTAGAAACCGCCCGGCTCGCGCAGGCGCTGGTTGAAGCCGCTGAAGCCGGCGATGGTGTCGCCGATCAGCTCGCGGATACGGTCGTAGTCAGCTACCAGCCAGTGCCAGTCCACGGGCTTCTTGCCGAGGGTGGCGGCGGCGATACCGGCGATGACCGCCGGCTCCGAGCGCATCTGCGTCGACAGCGGCTTCAGCTGGCCATTGGAGGCGTGGACCATGCTGAACGAGTCTTCTACCGTTACCGCCTGTGGCCCTTCTGCCTGAAGGTCGATGTCGGTGCGGCCCAGGCACGGCAGGATCAGTGCCTGCTTGCCGTGTACCAGGTGGCTGCGGTTGAGTTTGGTGCTGATGTGCACGGTCAGCTCGCAGTTGCTCAGTGCCTGGGCGGTGCGCTCGGTGTCCGGCGTGGCCTGGGCGAAGTTGCCGCCCAGGCCGATGAATACCTTGGCCCGGCCGTCGAGCATGGCGTGGATCGCCTCGACGGTGTTGTGGCCATTGTGCCGGGGCACGGGGAAGCCGAAGCGCTGCTCGATGGCGTCCAGCAGGGCCACCGGCGGGCGCTCATTGATGCCCATGGTGCGGTCACCCTGCACGTTGCTGTGGCCGCGCACCGGGCACAGGCCTGCGCCTGGCACGCCGATGTTGCCGCGCAGCATCTGCAAGTTGACGATTTCCTGGATGGTCGGCACTGAGTGGCGGTGCTGGGTAATACCCATAGCCCAGCACATGATCACCCGCTTGCCACGGCAATACATGCGCGCGGCCAGTTCGATGTCGGCCAGCGCCAGGCCGGACTGGGCCTGGATGTGCTCCCAGGGGGTGGCATCCACTACCGCCAGGTAGTCGTCGACGCCATGGCCATGTTCGGCAATGAAGGCGTGGTCGAAGACTGCTGGTTCGCCGTTGGCCTGGGCCTCGCGTTCCCATTGCAGGACGAACTTGGCCATGCCGCGCAGCAGCGCCATGTCGCCGCCCAGGGCCGGGCGGAAGAATGCGGTGTTCGTCGGCCGGTCGCTGTTGGTCAGCATTTCCAGCGGGTTCTGCGGGTGCTGGAAGCGCTCCAGGCCACGCTCCTTGAGCGGGTTGATGCACACCACCTGGGCACCGCGCTTTACCGCGTCGCGCAGCGGGTCGAGCATGCGGGGGTGGTTGGTACCGGGGTTCTGGCCCCAGACGAAAATCGCGTCGGCGTGCTCGAAGTCGTCGAAGGTGACGGTGCCCTTGCCGACCCCGATGCTCTGCCCCAAGGCCACGCCGCTGGCCTCGTGGCACATGTTCGAGCAGTCGGGGAAGTTGTTGGTGCCGTAGGCGCGCACGAACAGCTGGTACAGGTACGCCGCTTCGTTGCTGGCGCGCCCCGAAGTGTAGAACTCGGCCTGGTCAGGGCTGGCCAGCTTGTTCAGCTCGCGGGCGATCAGGTTGAAGGCGGCGTCCCAGCTGATTGGCTGGTAGCGGTCGCTGGGTGCGTCATAGACCATCGGCTCGGTGAGGCGCCCCTGGTACTCCAGCCAGTAGTCGCTCTGCTGCAGCAGCGAAGTGACGCTGTAGCGGGCGAAAAAGGCGGCATCGACGCGGCGCTTGGTCGCCTCCCAGTTCACGGCCTTGGCACCGTTCTCGCAGAACTTGACCATGCCGCTTTCCGGCGAGTCGCCCCAGGCGCAGCCGGGGCAATCGAAGCCGCCGTTCTGGTTGGTCTTGAGCAGCGCGCGAATGTTCTTCAGCGCGTTATCGCTGCCCACCCAGGCCTTGGCTACGCTGCGCAGCGCGCCCCAGCCACCGGCGGGGCCGTGGTAGGGCTTGTAGCGAGGGGAAGAGGCTGGGGCGTTGTCCGGGAGGTGTTGGTACGAGGTCACGGCTGTTACGACTCCGCCGCTGGGCTGTAGACCCGCGGTGCGCTGTGCTTGGGCAGATGGATAAGGTTGAGGTTGTGCTTGCGCGCCCATTGCAGGGCAAGGCCGGTTGGCGCCGACAGGCTGACCAAGGTCTGGATACCGGCCCGCAGCACCTTCTGGATCAGCTCCAGGCTGCAGCGGCTGGTGACGATGGCCAGGCCACCCTGGCTGTCGATGCCCTGGCGCAGCAGGGCGCCGATCAGCTTGTCGAGGGCGTTGTGCCGGCCGATGTCTTCGCGGCCGAGCAGCAGTTCGCCGTGGCGGTCCATGAACAGCGCCGCATGCACCGCGCCGCAGTGCTGGCCGAGCGGCTGGAAGGCATCGATGCGTTCACGCAGGCCGACCAACCATTGTGCCGGTGGCAAGGGCGCGCCAGGCAGCTCGGCCAGCTCTGGCAGCGCCTGCTCCAATGCTTCGACCCCGCACAGGCCACAACCACTGGTGCCGGCCAGCTGGCGGCGCTGGTTTTTCAGGTTCCAGAACGCTCGGCTGGAAATCTCCAGGTCGGCATACATCGCCGAGCCGCTGCCGGAGAGTTTCAGATCGTAGATTTCTGCTGTGCCGTCGACAATGCCGCTGCCGACGCTGAAGCCGACGGCGAAGTCTTCCAGGTCGGTGGGGCTGACCAGCATCACCGCCTGGTTGAGGCCGTTGTAGGCAATGGCCAGGGCCACTTCTTCGGCCAGGGGCGTGCTGTCGCGTCTGGCGTCATTGAGCTGGACGTAATCGTAGGTGTTGCTGGCGGCGGGCATGGTCAAGGGCGATGAGGCCGCGCATACCGGAGGTTTGCTGTTCATCGGGGCTGACTTTTCATCGGGGCTATTGGCGGCTTTCAGATAGCACAAGCCTAGGCGTGCGGGTCGGTGGCGTCTAATCGCTAGGGTCTATGCCTTGATAGACCGCGTCGATTGGTCGCATGGGGCGCCAGGGGAAAAGCTGGCCTAGACTGCTGTGTCCGAGGTTTCGTCAACAAGGAGAGCGCTATGAGCTTGTTCAGTTTCGTCAAGGAAGCGGGCGAGAAGTTGATCGACCTGCTGACCTCCGGCAATGCCAATGCCGAAGAGCAGTTGAAGAAACACGTGGAAAGTGTCGGCCTGGGCAATCCGAATATCAAGGCCACTGTAGAGGGAGACAAGATCATCCTCACGGGCGAGGTGGCCAGCCAGGAGGAGAAAGAGAAGATCATCCTGGCGGCGGGCAACGTCGCTGGCGTGGCCAGTGTCGATGACCAGATCACCGTGACCGGACCGGTGGCCCAGGCTGCGCGGTTCGTCACGGTGGAGAAGGGTGATACGTTGAGCGCCATTTCGAAGAAGGTGTATGGCGACCCGAACAAGTACCAGAAGATCTTCGAGGCCAACAAACCGATGCTCAAGCACCCGGACAAGATCTATCCGGGGCAGGTGTTGCGTATTCCTGACTGATCTCTGCCGCCTGTACCGGCCTTTTCGCGGGCTCGCCCGCTCCCACAGGTACAACGCCAGCCGTGAATGTGGCGCTGTACCTTTGGGAGCGGGCATGCCCGCGAATGGGGCCTCACAGGCCGACCAATAGCTCCCGGTAATCCTCGACCGCCGCAAACTCTTCGGTATCCCGCGGCCCTGCCTGGCTATCCGGCTGGCGCACCGCCAGCAGATGCCCCACGCCAAACCGTCGTGCACTGCGCAGAATCGCCAGGGTGTCATCGATGAACAGGCTGCGCTCCGGTTCAAAGCCGATGTCCGCCTGCAATGCGTCCCAGAACTGCGGGCTTTCCTTCGGGTAGCCATAGTCATGCGAGCTGATCAGCCTTTCGAAATACGGCGCCAACTCCACCCGCTCCAGCTTCAGCGACAGTGAATCCCGGTGCGCATTGGTGATCATCACCACGCGCTTGCCCGCGTTGCGGATCGCGGCAAGGAACGTATCGGCATCCGGGCGCAGGGCGATCAGGTCGGCGATTTCCTGTTTCAGCTCGCGGATCGGCAGCCGCAGTTCGCGGCTCCAGAAGTCCAGGCAATACCAGTTCAGCGTGCCAGCATTGCGTTCGAACAGCGGCTGCAGCTCCATTTCCGCCATTGCCCGGCTCACCCCGTGCAGCTCGGCGTAGCGCTGGGGCAGGTGGTCCAGCCAGAAGCGGTTGTCGTAATGCAGGTCGAGCAGGGTGCCGTCCATGTCCAGCAGGACGGTATCGATGGCAGACCAGGGAAGAACAGGCATGGGAAACTCTCGATCAGTCGGCAAGCCACGGTATAGTAACCCGTTCACGCCAAGGAGCCGCCCCATGCGCCAGAAACCCACCGTCCTCAGCCGCGAAATCGTCGCCAGCAGCCGCCTGTTTCGCGTCGAAGCCGTGCAATTGCGCTTCAGCAATGGCAACGAGCGTACCTACGAGCGCCTGGTGGGCCGGGGTAATGGCTACGGTGCGGTGATGATCGTGGCCATGCTCGATGCCGAGCACGCGGTGCTGGTGGAGGAATATTGTGGCGGCACCGATGAATACGAGCTGTCGTTGCCCAAGGGCTTGATCGAGCCGGGCGAGGACGTGCTGGCGGCAGCCGACCGGGAGCTCAAGGAAGAAGCCGGTTTTGGCGCGCGCCAGCTGGAGCACCTGACCGAGCTGTCGCTGTCGCCGGGCTACATGAGCCAGAAGATCCAGGTGGTGCTGGCCAGCGACCTGTACGAGGAGCGCCTGGAGGGCGACGAGCCGGAGCCGATGCGGGTCGACAAGGTCAACCTGCGCGAACTCTCGGCCCTGGCCATGCACCCGCAGTTTACCGAGGGGCGTGCGCTGGCGGCGCTGTACCTGGCGCGTGACCTGCTGATTCAGCGGGGGCTGCTGGAAGCATGAACGACCTGCAATTGATGCACGAAGTTGTCAAGCTGGCCCTGTTGGCGGGGGACGCGATCTTGCCGTTCTGGCGTGCCGATGTGGCCGTGACCAACAAGGCCGACGATTCGCCGGTCACCGCCGCCGACCTGGCGGCGCACCGGGTGATTGCCGATGGCCTGCTGGCGCTGGCGCCGCAGATCCCGGTGCTGTCCGAAGAGGACTGCAACATTCCGCTGGTCGAGCGTCAGGGTTGGAGCCGCTGGTGGCTGGTCGACCCGCTGGACGGCACCAAGGAATTCATCACCGGCAGCGAGGAATTTACGGTCAACATCGCCCTGGTCGAAAACGGTGAGGTGGTGTTTGGCGTGGTTTCCATGCCGACCAACGGGCGCTGTTACTTCGGTGGTCGCGGGTTGGGCGCCTGGCGTGCCGAAGCGGGTGAGGCCGCCCAGGCGATCCAGGTACGCAACGCGCCGCCGGCGGGTGCGCGTTTCACCGTGGTCGCCAGCCGTCGCCATTCCAGCCCGGAACAGGAAGCGTTATTGGCCGGGTTGGGGGCTGCGGTGGGTGAGCTGGAGCTGGCTAATATCGGTAGTTCTTTGAAGTTCTGCCTGCTGGCCGAGGGCAGCGCCGACTGCTATCCGCGCCTGGCACCGACCTCGCAGTGGGATACCGCGGCGGCGCAGGGCGTGGTGGAAGGGGCTGGTGGGGAGGTAATCGGGCTGGATGGCTTGCCGTTCCGGTACCCAGCGCAGGAGTCGTTGCTTAACCCGCATTTCCTGGCATTGCCGGCAAATGCTGCGTGGCGCCAAGCCTTCCTGAGCCTGATCTGACGGGTATCATCACACTCTGTTGGAGCTGAGGACTTCAGCTTCGCCGCCTATATCGCCGGGGCCGCTTTGCGGCCCATCGCCGG
>NZ_JBNRIJ010000047.1:18504-24698 GCF_053557675.1 Pseudomonas sp. XP1
GTCAGCGGTGCAGCACGTACTGGCCGCTGAAGGTAACAGCAGGCTCGTCACTACCGGCATTGCTCACCGTGGTCTCCAGCGTCAACCGTGCCCGCCCGCGGCGCTGGTACAAGGTCAAGAACCGCTCCCAGGTCTTTTCATCCGGCGCCGCACAGCGCGCCACCGCCGCCCCGGTAACCGGCAGCGGATAACTGATCTGCCCTTCCTGGATGACGATATGTCCGTCATCGATCCCCAACTCGCGCAAGCGCAGGTGCAGCCAGCCCCACCCCACCAGCACCGCGGCGCAGTACAGGCTGCCGCCGAACATGGTGCTCTTGTGGTTGACGTTGGCCGCCAGCGGCAATTGCAGGCGCAGGGTGTGCTGCTGCCAATCAAGCACTTCCAGGCCCATTTCGCGGGTCAGGGGGATGTCGCCGTGCAGGACGGACTGAAGGTGCTGGCTTTCGGTATTCATTAACGGTTGTCCTCTTGATCGTCATGCCCGCCGCTACCGCCGTCGAAGCTCAAGCCATGCTTGCGCAGCTTGTCGTGCAGGGTCTTGCGGGGGATGCCCAGCGCCTCGGCCAGGCTGCGCATGGAGCTGTGTGGCTGGGCCAGTTCGGCCGCGATCAGCGAGCGTTCGAACTGCTCGACCTGTTCGCTGAGGTTGCCGCTCGGCATCGGTACCGCAGGCATTGCCGCAGGTGGCGCCTGGCCGTCCAGGGCCAGTTCCAGGCCAAGGGCGAAACGCTCGGCGGCGTTCTGCAGCTCGCGTACGTTACCGGGCCAGTCGTGACGCAGCAGAATGGCGCGCTGGGCCGGCTGCAGGGCGTGTGGCGGCAGGCCATGGCGCTGGCTGGCGGCGTCGGCGAAGTGCTGGAACAGCACCAGGATGTCATCGCCACGTTCGCGCAGCGGTGGAATACGCAGCGGCGCCACATTCAGGCGGTAATACAGGTCGGCACGGAAGCGCCCCTGGTCGGCTGACTGGCGCAGGTCCTCCTTGGTCGCGGCGATGATGCGGATATCCAGCGGGATCAGCTGGTTGCCACCCAGGCGCTCGACCACCCGTTCCTGCAGCATGCGCAGCAGTTTCACCTGCACATCCAGGCTCATGCTCTCGATTTCGTCGAGGAACAGCGTGCCACCGTTGGCGAACTCGAACTTGCCGATGCGGCGTTTCTGCGCACCGGTGAACGCCCCGGGCTCATGGCCGAACAGCTCGCTTTCGACCACAGACTCGGCCAGTGCGCCGGCATTGATCGCCACGAACGGCCCGTCGCGGCGGCTGGACAGGTCGTGCAGGGCACGGGCCACCACCTCTTTGCCGGCACCGGTCTCACCCAGGATCAGCACATCGGCGCGGGTGCCGGCCAGGGCGCCGATCTGCTCGCGCAGGCGCTGCATGGACGGCGACTGGCCCACCAGGCGGGTGGCCAGTTGCTGGCGGTCGCTCAGGGCCAGGCGCAGGCTGCGGTTGTCCAGCACCAGGCGGCGCAGGGCCAGGGCGCGACGCACGCTGTCCAGCAGGGCGTCGCTGGCAAAGGGCTTTTCCAGGAAGTCGTAGGCGCCGGCGCGCATCGCTTGCACCGCCAGCGGTACATCGCCGTGGCCGGTGATCAGCAGCACCGGCAGTTCGTTGTCACGGCCGTGCAGTTGTTCCAGCAGCTGCAGGCCATCGATGCCCGGCATGCGGATGTCGCTGACCACCACGCCGGGCCAGTCGGCCTCGATGCGTTCGGCCAGGCCCTGGGCATCGGCCAGGGCGACCACCTTGAGCCCGGCCAGGTCCAGGGTCTGGCTCAGTGCCTGGCGCAGGTGCGGGTCATCATCGACCAGGATGATCTGGGCTCGGCTGTCGATCAGTGTCTCGGTGGTCATGCCGAGGGGTCCTCCGAATTGGGCAAAGTAGCGCCAGGCGCGGCCACACGCAGCTGCACGGTCAGCAGTGCGCCACCCTCCGGGTGGTTGGCCAGCAGCAGCTCACCGCCCAGGGCGCGCATCAGGCTTTCGCAGATGGCCAGGCCCAGGCCCAGGCCCTGGGTGCGGGTCTTGGTGGTGAAGAACGGCTCCTTGGCGTGCTCCAGGGCCTGGCGGCTGAAGCCGGGGCCGTTGTCGCGAATGTACAGGTAGACGCAGTCATCGCGCTGCTCGGCACTTAGCCACAGGCGGCGCGGGTTGGCCTTCTCGGTCAGGGCGTCGAGGGCATTGGCCAGAAGGTTGCCGAGCACCTGGCGCAGGCGGGTCTCGCCGGCCTGTACCCACAAGGTGGCTTCCGGCAGGTCGCGGATCAGCTCGACGGCCATCGCCCGGCGGCGCTTGGCCAGCAGCGCCAGGGCATCGTCCAGGGCCGGCTGCAGGGCCACGCTCTCCGGGGCATGGCGGTCACGACGGGCGAAGGCGCGCAGGTGGGCGATGATCGAGGCCATGCGCCCGGTCAGTTCGCCGATCAGCTTGAGGTTGCCGCGGGCGTCTTCGGTACGCTGGTGGTCAAGCAGGATCTCGGCGTTTTCCGCGTAGCTGCGGATGGCGGCCAGCGGCTGGTTGAGTTCGTGGCTGATGCTGGCCGACATGGTGCCGAGTACCGACAGCTTGCCGGCCTGCACCAGTTCGTCCTGCGCGCGCACGGCCTCCTGCTGGGCGTTTTCGCGCTCCAGCACGGCGCTCTTGAGCCGGGTGTTCAGGCCTTCGAGATCGGCGGTGCGCTCGGCTACGCGTTTTTCCAGCTCCTGGCGGCCACGTGCCTCGAAGTCGATGCGGTCGATGTAATGACGGCGCCGCTGCATCACCAGGCCGGCCAGCAGCATAAGCACCAATAGGGTGCCAGCGCCGATGGCCATCACGGTTTGCACCGAACGGTCGACCAGCATGCGCGGGGCGAGGATGCTGACCTGCCAGCCGGTTTCCTTGATATCGCGGGTCTGGCTGATCCAGGCGTCCTGGTTGAGCACCAGCGGCTGCGGGGCCTGGGTCGGGTAGGGCTGAATGGCGATGATGGCCTGGCGCTCGGCCTCGGTCAGTGCGCGGGTCGCACGGAAGCGCCAGTCGGGCCGGGAGGTCAGGATGACCACGCCATTGTGGTCGGTCAGCAACAGCTGCTCGGGTGTGCGGCCCCACAGGGTTTCGGTGTGGTCGAGGTCGACCTTGACTACCAGTACGCCAACGATGCGTTCACGGTCACGCACGGCGGCGGCAAAGAAGTAGCCGCGCTTGGCCGACGTGGTGCCCTGGCCGAAAAAGCGCCCCAGGCGGCCGGCCATGGCTTCGTTGAAGTAGGGACGGAAGGCGAAGTTGCGGCCAACGAAGCTGTCGCGCTTGTCCCAGTTGGAGGCGGCCAGGGTGTTGCCGCTGACGTCCATCAGGTACATCACCTCGGCGCCGGTCTGCTGGACGATGTCCTTGAGCAGGCGGTTGGCGTTGGTCACCGCTTCCAGACGGAACGGGTCGGCCAGCACCCCGCGCAGGGCCGGCAGGTCGCCGAGTATTTGCGGCAAGGTTTCGTAGCGGTGCAGGGTACCGAGCAGGTTGGCGACGTACAGGTCGAGGGTCTGGCGGTTCTGCGAGGCCAGTTCTTCCTGGTAGTAGCGTTCGGCCAGATGGTGCAGGGGCCACAGTAACGGGGCCAGGCACAGGGCCAACAGGGCCAGGCTGCGCCAGCGAGGACGGCGTGGGGGCGTGGGTTTTGCAATCATCACGTAAAGGCGCCAGAAAAGTCTGCCGCAATTATGCGCTAGTTAAGGCAGCAGTTCCGCCTCTGCCAGTGGCAGGCCGAGCTTGTCCTTGTCCGACAGCACTGGTGGCTGCTGCAGCCCCCAGTCGATGGCCAGCGTCGGGTCATCCCAGCGGATGCAGCGGTCGGCGCCCGGGTTGTAGTAGTCGGTGGTCTTGTAGAGAAACTCGGCCGACTCGCTCATCACCGCAAAGCCATGGGCGAAGCCGGGCGGAATCCACAACTGGCGATGGTTTTCGGCCGACAGCTGCACCGCGACCCATTGGCCGAAGGTTGGCGAGCTTTTGCGCACGTCCACGGCAATATCACGGATTTCCCCCTGCACCACGCGCACCAGCTTGCCTTGGGTGTTTTCCACCTGGTAGTGCAGTCCACGCAGCACACCCTTGATGGAGCTCGAGTGGTTGTCCTGGACGAACTCGACATTCACGCCGGTTTGCCGGGCGAACTCACGAGCGTTGAACGCCTCGAAGAAAAAGCCACGGCTGTCAGCAAAAATCTTCGGCTCGATGATCAGTACTTCGGGGATCGCGGTAGGGATGATGTTCATGGCGGTTCGCTGGCCCGTTCTGCTCATGTATTGACCCTAGCCGGTCTGGCCGTTTTTTCCGCCTTGAGCTTCAACGGCATTCACAAGGGCTGGCTATGGTAGAGGTCGTGCCGCTTTGATTCTCGACCAAGGTTGCGCATGTTTCGATTGTTATCGATTTAATGTCGGTATTTTGTCATAGATTTCCCGCTTATCGGGCTTCAAATATCGATATATATCGGTTATAAATTGACAAACGCCCCAGCACAGTCCGGCTCAGGGCCATCACAGAGGTCAATCATGAAAACCCTCAACTCCACTCCCCGTGCCGATGGTTTCCACATGCCCGCCGAGTGGGCCCCGCAAACCCAGGTGTGGATGGTCTGGCCGGAGCGCCCTGACAACTGGCGCCTGGGCGGCAAGCCGGCGCAGGCTGCCCATGTGACACTGGCCAAGGCCATTGCCCGCTTCGAGCCGGTAACCGTCGCGGTGTCCGCTGGCCAGTACGAAAATGCCCGTCGTCAGCTCGACCAGCCGAACATCCGCGTGGTCGAGATCAGCAACGACGACGCCTGGGTGCGTGACACCGGCCCGACCTTCGTCATCAACGACCAGGGTGAGGTGCGTGGCGTGGACTGGGGCTTCAATGCCTGGGGCGGCTTCGATGGCGGCCTGTACGCACCGTGGAACCGCGACGAGGAGCTGGCAGCCAAGGTCCTGGAAATGGAACGCTGCCAGCGCTACCAGACCGAAGGCTTCGTGCTCGAGGGCGGCTCGATCCACGTGGACGGTGAAGGTACCGTGATCACCACTGAGGAGTGCCTGCTCAACCGCAACCGCAATCCGCATCTGAACCGCGAGCAGATCGAAGCGGTGCTGCGCGACCATCTGGCGGTGGACACCGTGGTCTGGCTGCCGGATGGCCTGTACAACGACGAGACTGACGGCCACGTTGACAACTTCTGCTGTTACGTGCGCCCGGGCGAAGTGTTACTGGCCTGGACCGATGATTCCAACGACCCCAACTATGCACGTTGCCATGCCGCCATGGAGGTGCTGAAAAACACCCGCGATGCCAAGGGCCGTGAGTTCATCGTGCACAAGATGCCGATCCCGGGCCCGCTGTTCGCCACCGCCGAAGAGTGTGCCGGTGTCGATCAGGTGGCCGGCAGCCAGGAGCGTGACCCGTCGGTGCGCCTGGCCGGCTCGTACGTGAACTTCCTGATCGTCAACGGCGGCATCATCGCGCCAAGCTTTGACGACCCGGCAGATGCCGAGGCCAGAGCGATCCTGGCGAAGATCTTCCCCGACCACGAGGTTGTGATGATCCCCGGTCGCGAGCTGTTGTTGGGCGGTGGCAACATTCACTGCCTGACCCAGCAGCAGCCGGCGCCGGTCAAGCGTTGAGCGCACGGTGAATGAAGGGGCCCGTCGGATGACGGGCCTTTTTGTTTCCAAGGCTGTCCTCAGGCCTGTGCTGGCATACGTTTTGTATTGTTTTCAGTCAGATAGCTCGGCCATGCCGAACTCTCGGATCTGTAACAATCCTTACGTAAATTAGCCGCTCACGGGCCAGGGAGTACGTGTAGAAATGAACGCAGCAAGTGAGTCGGCTTTGCGCCCATCGGCAGTGAATCACCAATCGCTCAGGCTTGTGGCGAAGTGGTTGAAACACCATGGAAGCATCAGGGTCAGGACGACCGACCCACGACGTCTGCTTGCCGGACGATATCCCCAAGGGCTGATCAGCGAAGCAGAAATGCAGGCGCTGATGGCGGTGTGGCACTGATCGATTGCTTGAACCTGTACCGGCCCCTTCGCGGCTGAAGCCGCTCCCACAGGGACACCACATGTCTCGAAACCAGTGGGGTACCTGTGGGAGATTCTATGGTTGTGGGCAATGCTTTTTGCCCCCTTTGCTCATGTATTCGCCTTGAGTCTTCATCAAGGCGA
>NZ_JBNRIJ010000048.1:0-12048 GCF_053557675.1 Pseudomonas sp. XP1
CTTGAGCCTTTTGCAGTACCTGTGGGAGCGGGCGTGCCCGCGAAGAGGCCAGTGAATCCAACACCACTTATCCCTCCCCGACCCTTTCGCACCATTTGCGACCCCACCCCCGCCGCCAGCATTGACCCACTCCGGCAAAACTCGCTAAATCCTATTTATCCGCATAAATATGAAAAATAGCGAAATGCTCAAACCCAAACGCAAACGCCAGAAGCTGTCCGATGTGATCGTCGAATCGGTAAAACGCTCGATCGTCACCGAAGCGCTGCACCCCGGCGACCGCCTGCCCACCGAGCGTGAGCTGATGGAGCATTTCGAGTGCTCCAAGGGTACCGCCCGCGAAGCGCTCAAGGCCTTGGAGGTGGAAGGCCTGGTCAGCACCCGCACCGGCCCGAGCGGCGGCGCCTACCTGAATGAAGTGGGGACCGAACCTGCCAGCCGCGCGCTGCGCAACTACCTGCATTTCCAGCACCTGGACGGCGAACAGGTCTACCAGCTGCGCAAGGTCATCGAGGTGGAGCTGGCGGTATCGGTAATGGGCAAGCTGAGCGAAGCCGACTACACCGCGCTGCAGGCCAACATCGATTTCTGCAGCGCCCCGGAAGACAGCGAGGAAGGCCAGCGCGAACAGCGCCTGGCGGAGCTGGAATTCCACACCCTGCTGGCCGACCGCTGCCCCAACCCGTTGCTGCGTTTCATGGCGGTGTTCCTCAACGACCTGCTGCGCGACCTGGTGGTGCTGAAAAAGGCCTACCTGCCCAAGCGCCAGCAGTTCGCCGCTGCCAACATCGCCTACCACAAGCAATTGCTCATCGCCCTGCGCGCAAGCGACGAGCCCGCCGTACGCCGGCTGATGCACGAACACATGTGCGACGCCGAACACCACATGACCGCGCTGGAAGGCGAGGTTGCCCGCAACTTCCTGCTGGAGTTCGAACACAACCACTGATCCGCCTGGAAAGAGGCCTGCACACAGGCCCGGCCGTACCCGCTTTGTCATTGCCACTCCTGCCTAATAACCACAACCAAGGAGTTACTCATGCAAAGACGTACCCTGCTCAAGGCAGGCCTTGCCCTGGGTGCCTTAGGGAGCCTCCCCCTGGGGGCGCACCGGGCATTCGCCGACCAACCATTGACCTTCTATGGGCTCAAGTCCATGTCTGGGGCCTTCGCCAGCTACGGCAAGTACGCCGACATGGGTTCGCGCCTGGCCATCGCCGAGTACCCGCAACTGCTCGGCCACCCGCTCAAGTACAAGGTCATCGACACCGAAGGCAACGCCGGCAAGGCAGTGCGCAAGGTGCAGGAAGCCATCGGCCAGGATGGCGCCCGCTTCTTCCAGGGCTGCACGCTGTCGTCCTCGGCTCTGGCGGTGTCGAAGGAAATCCACAAGGCCGGCGGCGTGTTCATGACCCCGGTCGGCGCCGACGAAATCACCGGCAAGGACTGCAATGCCTCGACCTTCCGCTGGTCGGTGCCCACCTACGGCGCCATCCGCGAAACACTGGTGCCGATGATCCGACAGCTGCCACAGGCCAGGCGCTGGTACACCATCACCCCGCAATACGTGTTCGGCGATGCCCTGCTGGACAACGCCCGCAAGGTGTTCGCCGAGCTCGGCGTGGAACACATCGGCAACAGCTACCACTCGCTGCAGGAGCAGGAGTTTTCCGGCTACCTGACCAACGCCATCGCCGCCAGGCCTGACGTGCTGGTGCTGCTCAACTTCGGCAGCCAGGCGTCCAACGCCCTGCGCCAGGCAGTGAACTTCGGCATCAAGGAGCGCATGAAAGTGCTGATTGTGTGGTCCGCCGGCCTCGACCAGTTCCAGGAGCTGGGCAGCGACGTGCTCGAAGGCGTGTACCTGGGCGCGCAGTACTGGCACCAGGTCGATACCCCACTGAACAAGCAGCTGGTCGCAGCCACCCGCAAGGCCTATGGCATCAACCCCAACTACCCGCTGGCAGCCGACTACATCGGCACCAAGGTCATGCTCGAAGCCATCATCAAGGCCGGCAGCCTGGATGGCGCCGCCGTGTCCGCGGCGTTGCAGGGCATGCGCTTTCAGGGCCCCACCGGCGAAGAACTGATCCGCCCGGGCGACCACCAGGTGCTCAAGGATTACTACCTGCTGCGCGGCAAGCCCCAGGGGCAGATGCGCGACGAGGACGACCTGGCCGAAGTCATCAGCTCGGGCCGCTCGTTCGTCGAAGTCGACCACACCGGTTGCGCCCTGGCCTGAAGCCGCGGCGTCAGTCACAAACACTCGTACAGGCAGCCGCACCACGCGCTGTCGAGGGCACGCTCATGCTCGATTTGTACCTGTTCCAACTGCTCAACGGCCTGGGCCTGGGGATGATCTACTTCCTCATCGCCGTGGGCCTGACGATCATTTTCGGCTTGCTCAACTTCGTCAATTTCGCCCACGGCGCGTTCTTCTTGCTGGGCGCATACCTGTGCTACACCGCCGTGGCCATTACCGGCAACTTCTGGCTGGCCCTGCTGATCGCACCACTGGTGGTGGCGGCGCTGGCCTGGGCGGTCGAGCGTCTGTTGATCAAGCGCATCTACCACCTGCCGCACACCTTCCAGATCCTCGTCACCCTCGGTATCGCGCTGATCATCCAGGAAGCCTCGGTACTGATCTGGGGCCCGGTGGGCAAGAACATCGCCGTGCCGCCGGAATTGCGCGGGGTGCTGATCGTCGGTGACTTCATCTACCCCTACTACCGGCTGTTCCTGATCGGTTTTGCCGCGCTGATCGGCCTTGGCCTGTGGCTGCTGCTGGAGCGCACCCGCTTCGGCGCCCTTGTGCGGGCCGGCAGCGAAAGCACCGAAACCGTGTCACTGCTGGGCACCAACATCTTCCGCCTGTTCTCCCTGACCTTCGCCCTGGGCGTGGGCCTGGCCGGCGTGGCGGGCGTGCTGTTCGCACCGCTGCGTGGCGCCCAGCCCTTCGTCGGCCCGGAAATCCTCGGCATCGCCTTCGTGGTGGTGGTGATCGGCGGCATGGGCTCGTTCGGCGGTGCCCTGGTCGGCGGCCTGCTGGTGGGTGTGGTGCAAAGCATGATGACCAGCCTCTGGCCGCAAGGCGCCAGCCTGATGATCTACGGCGCCATGGCCGCAGTGATCCTGGTCCGTCCCTATGGCCTGTTCGGGAGAGCCTGAGATGAGCGAGAAAAACCCATTGCCAGTCGCCAAGGGCCGCGCCCCGGCGCTGCTGTTGCTGGTGGTCGCCAGCCTGGTGGCGCTGCCGCTGTTGCTACCATCGGCCACCCTGGCCACCGAGATCCTGATCTTTGCCCTGGCGGCGCTGGCCTGCAACCTGCTGCTCGGCTACACCGGCCTGTTGTCGTTCGGCCAAGGCATCTTCTTTGGCGTGGGCGCCTATGGCGCGGCGCTGCTGATGATCCACCTGCAGTGGGGCATGTTCGCCGCGCTGCTTGGCGCAGCCGTGTTCGGTGCCTTCCTGGCGCTGCTGGTAGGCGCCCTGGCGATCCGCCGCACAGGTATCTACTTCGTTATGCTGACCCTGGCCTTCAGCCAGATGGCGTACTTCCTGGCCTACACCCTCAGCGGCTGGACCGGCGGTGACAACGGCCTGCTCGATGTGCCCCGGCCCAACATCGAAATCGCCGGCCATGTGCTGGTCGATCTGGCCGACCCACGGCACTTCTATGTGTTCGTCGCGGTGCTGTTCCTGCTGATCTTTGCTGGCGCCCTGCGGGTGATCCGCTCGCCATTCGGCAGCACCCTGCTGGCCATCCGCGAAAACGAGACCCGCGCCGCAGCCATCGGCTACGACACCCGCCACTTCAAGATCCTGGTGTTCATGCTGTCGGGCGCCATTACCGGTGTCGCCGGGGCGCTGTACGCCATGCTGCTGCACTTTGCGCCGCTGTCGAACATCGACCTGATGATGAGCGAGAACATCCTGATCATGACCATCGTCGGCGGCACCGGCTCGCTGTTCGGCTCGCTGCTGGGGGCCGGCGCCATTGTGCTGCTGGGCGATGTGCTGTCGGAGCTGTGGCCGCGCTGGCTGATGCTGCTGGGGGTGATCCTGATCCTGGTGGTGGTGTTCATGCGTGGCGGCCTTTGGGGCGGCCTGGCCGAACTGGGCAAGCGCCTGCTGGCTAACCGCAATGCCAATGACAAACCCCAGGTCAAGACCAAGGAGACCCTGTGATGAGCGACTACCTCCTGGAAACCCGCCAGCTGGAACTGGCCTACGGGCCTTTCAAGGCAGTTGCGGGCGTCGACCTCAAGGTTTGCGCCGGCTCCATCCACACCATCATCGGCCCCAACGGCGCCGGCAAGACCAGCCTGTTCCACTGCCTGACCGGCGAGCGCCAGGCCACCGCGGGCAAAATACTGTTCAACGGCCAGGACATCATCCGCAAGCCTTCCCACGGGCGCGTGGCGCTGGGCATGGCCCGTTCGTTCCAGCTCACCAGCCTGTTCCAGAACCTGTCTGTACGCGAGAACCTGCGCCTGGCCGCCCAGGGCCGCGATGGCCTGGGTGCGCTGAACTTCTGGCGCAGCGTCGAGCACAAGCGCAGCCACTGGGACACCGCCGACCAGGTGCTGGAGCGCCTGAAGCTCACCGCCCGCGCCGAGACCCTGGCCGGCGAGCTGTCGCACGGCCAGCAACGGGTGCTGGAGGTGGGCATGTCGATCTGCGCCAAACCCACCCTGCTGATGCTCGACGAACCCACTTCGGGCATGGGCATCGACGACATCCCGGTGATGACCGACTTGATCAGCGACCTCGGCCGCGACCACACCGTGCTGCTGATCGAGCACAACATGAGCATCGTCATGTCGATCAGCCAGCGCATCACGGTGATGAGCCACGGCCAGATCCTGGTCGAGGGTACCCCTGAACAGGTGCGCAACGACGAGCGTGTCCGCACCGCCTACCTTGGAGAGGCCGCCTGATGCTCAACGTCGATTCGATCCATTCCTACTACGACAAGAGCCATGTGCTCGAAGGCGTCTCGCTCAAAGTGGAAGCTGGCGAACTGGTGACCCTGCTGGGGCGCAACGGCGCCGGCAAGACCACTACCCTGCGCAGCATCCTCGGCATCGTCCGCCCACGGCAGGGGCACATCAGCTTCGACGGCCAGCAGTTGGTCGGCCGCGAAATCTTCGATATCGCCCGGCTCGGCATTGCCCTGGTGCCGGAGCACCGCGGCATCTTTCGCCAGCTCAGCGTGGAGGAGAACCTGAGGATTGCCGTTCGCAAGGACAGCCGCTGGCAGCTGGAAGACGTGTACGGCATGTTCCCGCGGCTGAAGGAACGGCGACGCAACGGCGGTTTCGCCCTGTCCGGCGGCGAGCAGCAGATGCTGGCCATCGCCCGCGCCCTGCTCAACGGGCCCAAGCTGCTGATCCTCGACGAGCCCACCGAAGGCCTGGCCCCGGTGATCGTCGACGAACTGGTGAGGATTCTGCGGCGGATCAAGGACGAAGGCCTGTCGATCCTGCTGGTGGAGCAGAACCTGATGGTCTGCGATGCCCTCGCCGACCGCCACTACGTGCTGGAGCAGGGCCGCGTCGCCTACCAGGGCAGTGCGGCGCAGTTCCGCGAGGACCCGAGCATCAAGAACCGTTACCTGGCCCTGAGTGCCTGATACAGGCCTCGTTTACCTGTACTGGCCTCTTCGCGGGTAAACCCGCTCCCACACCTGAAGGCAGTGATGTCCCTGTGGGAGCGGGTTCGCCCGCGAAAAGGCCAGTACAAGCAACCCAGTCATTTCAGGAGAGATGAACCATGAACACCCGCATCGATCCATCGCAGCATCTGCTCGGCCAGGGCCCGCTGGTCAACCGCGAACGCCTCTGGCAATCGCTGATGGACCTGGCACAGCTCGGCGCCACCGCCAAGGGTGGCGTATGCCGCCTGGCCCTGACCGACCTCGACCGCCAGGCCCGCGACCTGTTCGTGCGCTGGTGCGAAGACGCCGGCTGCACGGTCAGCATCGACGCCATCGGCAACATCTTCGCCCGCCGCCCGGGGCGCAACCCGGCCCTGCCGCCGGTCATGACCGGCAGCCACATCGACACCCAACCCACCGGTGGCAAGTTCGACGGTTGCTACGGGGTGATGGCCGGCCTCGAGGTGTTGCGCACCCTCAACGACCTGGACCTGACCACCGAGGCCCCGCTGGAAGTGGTGGTATGGACCAACGAGGAAGGCTCGCGCTTCCCGCCGTGCATGATGGGCTCGGGGGTGTTCGCCGGTAAGTTCGACCTGCAGGAGACCTTGGCCAAGGTCGACGACCAAGGCCTGTCGGTAGGCGCGGAGCTCCAGCGCATCGGTTACGCAGGCCCACGCGTGCCCACCGGGCATGCGGTCGGTGCCTACTTCGAGGCGCATATCGAACAAGGTCCGGTGCTGGAAGACCAGCGCACCACCATTGGCGTGGTCCAAGGCTGCCTGGGACAGAAATGGTTCGACCTGGTACTGACCGGCGTCGAGGCCCATGCCGGCCCCACCCCGATGCACCTGCGCAAGGATGCCCTCGTCGGCGCCGCCGAGGTGGTGGCTGCGGTCAACCGCGTGGCCCATGCCCACCAGCCGCATGCCTGCGGCACCGTCGGCTGTCTGAACCTGCACCCGGGCTCGCGCAATGTCATCCCCGGCCGGGTGCAGATGACCATCGACCTGCGTCACCTCGACCCCGAGCACCTCGCCACCATGGTCAGCGAAGTACGCGCGGCCATTGAAACCAGCACGGCAAGGCACGGGTTGAGTTACGAGCTGACGCCAACCGCCGACTTCCCGCCGCTGTATTTCGCCGAGCAGTGCGTGGACGCCGTGCGCCAAGGCGCGCGGGAGCTGGGCCTGAGCCACATGGATATCGTCAGCGGCGCCGGCCACGACGCGATCTTCCTCGCCGAACTGGGCCCGGCCGGGATGATCTTCGTGCCCTGCGAGGGCGGCATCAGCCACAACGAAATCGAAAATGCCGCGCCACAGGACCTGGCCGATGGCTGCGACGTGCTGCTGCGCGCCATGTTCCAGGCCGCCACCCAGGGAGCCCATTGAGATGACCCAGAAAACCGCGATTGGCGAGTTCACCGCCGTCGAACTGCTCGAATTGTACCAGTGCCGCCAACTGTCACCGGTCGAGGTGATCGACGATGTGCTGGCGCGCATCGACCTGCACAACCCGGCAGTCAACGCCTATTGCCATGTCGACGGCGAAGGTGCCCGCGTCGCCGCCCGCGCCAGCGAACAGCGCTGGCGGCGTGGCGAGCCCTGCGGCCGGCTGGATGGCGTACCCGCCTCTATCAAGGACCTTACCCTGACCCGTGGCATGCCCACACGCAAGGGCTCGCGCACCACCTCGGGCGCCGGCCCGTGGGAAGTCGATGCGCCCTTCACGGCCTTCATGCGCGAAGCCGGCGCCGTGTTGGTGGGCAAGACCACCACGCCGGAGTTCGGTTGGAAGGGGGTGACCGACAACCCGCTGTACGGCATCACCCGCAACCCCTGGGATACCCGGCTGACCGCCGGCGGCTCGTCTGGTGGCGCCGCGGCAGCAGCCGCGCTGAACCTGGGCGTGCTGCACCAGGGCAGCGATGCCGGCGGCTCTATTCGAATCCCTTGCGCCTTTACCGGCACCTTCGGCATCAAGCCGACCTTCGGCTACGTACCGCAATGGCCGGCCAGTGCCATGACCGTGCTGTCGCACCTGGGGCCGATGACGCGCACCGTCGACGATTCGGTACTGATGCTCGACTGTGTAGCCCGCCCCGATGCGCGTGACGGGTTGGCCGGCGCCCCCAGGCAGGCGCCGTGGCTGGGCCAGGACCAGGACCAGGACCTGAGCGGCCTGCGCATCGCCTACAGTGCCAACTTCGGTTACGTGCAGGTCGACCCGCAGGTCCAGGCACTGGTGGCCCAGGCCGTGCAGCGCCTGGCACGGCTGGGCGCACAGGTTGAGGAAGTCGACCCAGGGTTCGATGACCCGCTGGAGACGTTCAATACCCTGTGGTTTGCCGGGGCGGCGCGGTTGGCCGGTGCGTTCAGCGATGAACAGCGAGCGCTGCTTGACCCAGGGCTGCGCCGGATTGCCGAACAGGGAGCGCGAATCAGCCTTGGCGAATACACCCAGGCCCTGGAGGCACGGGCAGATTTGATCGCGAAAATGAATGCCTTCCACCAGCGTCATGACGTACTGGTATCGCCGATGCTACCGCTGGTGGCATTCGAGGCTGGGCACAATGTGCCGCCTGGGTCGAGGATGACGCAGTGGATGGAATGGACGCCGTTCAGCTATCCCTTCAACCTGACTCAGCAGCCGGCGGCTTCGGTGCCGTGCGGGTTCACCCGCGAGGGGTTGCCGGTGGGGCTGCAGGTGGTGGCCGGGCGCTTTGCCGATGAGCAGGTGCTGCGGGTGTGCAAGGTCTATGAGCAGCATTACCCTAGCCGGCACTTGCAGGCACCGATTACCGGCTGAAAAGTCTACTTGCCTCTCCGGCCCTTTCGCGGGTAAACCCGCTCCCACAGGGATCGCACAGTTTTCGAAACCTGTGATGTACCTGTGGGAGCGGGTTTACCCGCGAAGAGGCCCTCAGTTCAATCGCCCGGCTGGCGCATACGGCGCCGGGTCAATGATCGGCTCTGCCCCGGTAAGCAGATCAGTGAACAGCTGACACGAAGCCGGCGCCAGCACCAGCCCGTTGCGGTAATGCCCGCAGTTCAACCACAACCCCGCATGCCCCGGCACCGGCCCGATATACGGAATACCTTCCGGCGACCCCGGCCGCAGCCCGGCCCAGTGCGCCACCACCGTGGCCCCCTCGAGCTCAGGCAACAACTCCACCGCCGAGGCCCTCAGGCTCTCCAACGCCTCCTCGGTCGGGGTCTTGTCATACCCGGCATACTCAAGCGTGCTACCTACCAGAATATGCCCATCCCGCCGAGGGATCGCATACCGCCCCTTGGCCAGCACCATGCTCGGCAGGAAGTCTTCGGCACATTTGAACAAAATCATCTGGCCCTTCACCGGCTCCACTGGCAGCTCCAGGCCGAGCGTACGCAGCAGGTCGCCACTCCAGGCGCCGGCACTGAGCACCACCTCATCCGCCGCAAGCACGCCGTCTGCCGTCTGCACACCGGTCACGCGGCCGCCTTGCTCGGCGAAACCGGTAATCTGGCAGTGCTCTCGCAAGGTCACGTTGGGCAACGCCAACAACGCAGCCTTGAGCGACTTCACCAGGCGCGGGTTGCGCACGTTGGCCACGCCGGCCATGTAGATGGCACGCTTGAAGCCCGGGCCCAGCACCGGCACCGCGTCATAGGCCGCCGAGATATCCACGGCACTCAGCGGCCGCTGCTCACGCTCGGCCCAGGCCAGCGCTTCGGCTTCGTCGTCCAGGTCGAGCCAGTACAAGCCGGTGGTGTGCACCTCGGGATCAACGCCTGTGCTGGCGAACAAACGCTCGCCCAGCTGTGGATAAAAGTCTTGCGACCAGTGTGCCAAGGCGGTCACGGCCGGGCTGTAGCGCCACGGGTACAGCGGCGAGACGATGCCACCGCCGGCCCAGGACGACTCGCGGCCGACTTCCCCCTGATCACACACCACCACCTGCCCGACCTTCGCCGCCAGGTTGAATGCCGTCAGCAGGCCAATCACCCCGCCACCGACCACCACTACTTGCTTGCTCATCTGTCGATCCAACACCTGAAGTAAATCCGCGATGCGCCGGGCATCATTCAATCTTCAGCTTCCCCAGCAGTGCACACTGTCTTCGACGGCACCCGGATTGCGCTGCACGCCGGATTGGTCGAGCTGGAAATCTCCACAGCGGTCCTGCGCCATCAGCCCGCTCGGCAGCCGCCGGGCGCGCAGCGTGAAGGTGTCGCTGTCGCGCTGGGCCTGCAGGCTGTAATAGCGGGTACCGCCAGGCAAGGCAGGGTCGCCCTCGGCGTATTGGCCAGTGCGTACGCGGTGGCGCTCCAGGCGCAGGGCGGCGTCATGCAGCAGGCCAACCACTTCGCTGCGCGCGGCTCGCCGTAGCTGGTCGCTGTAACTGGGGTAGGCAATGGCTGCCAGAATGCCGGTCACGGCCAGCACAATCAACAGCTCGATCAGGCTCAAGCCTTGCTGCATGTCAGTCTCCTCGCAATCTCTGGCGCCAGGCAATGCGCCGGGTCGTGTCCTCGCCCATGGCATAGACCGCTTCCAGCACATGCCGTGACTGGGTTTGCAGGCTTACGGCGGTGACGCGGTACAGGGTGACCTGCTGCCCTTCCGGCATATGCGCGGCGTATTCGCTGGTACCCAGATTCTGCAAATGGAAGTAGCCGGTTGGTGTGCGCTGCCACTGCCCCTTCAGGTCATGCGGTCGAGTTGGTGGTGGGCACGCTTCACAAGGGTCGGGGGGAGCCCGTTCGAGCTCCCCAGCCCCTGCCAGCAACGTGGCCTCGGCCTGCTCCAGCGCCAGCAGGCCTTCGCTCAGATAGCCGGTCATCCGCGTTTGCGCCAGCGCATCGCGCAGGGCGGATGCCGCAAGCAGCCCCAGCAGCAGGCTCAGGACCAAGGCCAATAACAGGACAATGCCACGCTGACGACTCATGAGGCCGGCACCGGGTTGCGGATTGCGACGCTCAGTTCATGGTGCTGTTCAAGTTCGAGCGTGGGTTCGTAAAGCGTCAGGGCAATATCCACCCCCTCACCCTGTGCCATTTGCACACGCTGCAAACGCATTGATCGCACATTTTCAACCAGCGGCTGGAATTTGCTGTCGTTGCGTTTGAATCTCAGCGTATTGCCCTTTAGTTGGTAGACATATCTGCTGATGGGGTAAACCTGTGGGTAGCCCTCCTTCAACTCATCGTCCACAGACACTTTGCTAGTACAGTCCGTGTGCAGGAACCACTGCGGCCCCCCGGCTTGCCCAGGTAACTCCGCAACAACCAGGCTGAGGGTGGTTGCTTCGACTTCCATCGGCCGGGCGAATGCGTGCTTTGCGCTCGAACTGCCGAAGTGCTTTGGCTGCAGTCGCAAGCAGCCGAACATCCCGGTCATGCGGATATCCTGGGCCATTCGCAGCAATGCCAGGCGAGCCTCATCCTGCATGCGTACTGCCGTGCTTTGCAGCCGCCAGGTATGGTGGGCCGAGGTAAATAGCTGGCTGGCCGCCACCAACAGCAGCAACCCGATGGTCAGCGCCAGCATCAGCTCAAGCAAGCCGAAACCACGTTGGGCGCGGCTCATGGTCGCGCCCTTTCATGCTCACTGTGCGCCGCCATTGCCGCCTGCCCATCGCGGCGCGCGTCCTCCGCAGCCTGCAATGCCTGCAGTTGCAGGCCTGCCGCTGCGAACATGCCCACGGCCACCACACCCACCGCCAACAACACTTCCAGAAGCGTCATGCCTCGTTGTCTTGCGTGCATCCCTGCACCTCCTGCGACTTTTCCTGCAATTGCATTGAACCCGGGCGACTGGACCGCCAGTCCAACGACCGTGAAGCTACAGCCAAGCACTTCCAGGGAGGAATGCACGGTGAAGCAACGAGGTGTAACACTGATTCAAATGTTGTCGGCCCTGGGCGTGGCCGTATTGCTGACACAGCTTGGCATGCCGGCCTACGCCAGATTGAGCGACGACCTACACAGGGCGGCAGCCGCACGAGACCTGGCGCAGGCGCTGCGCAGTGCGCGCAGCCATGCCATGTTGCAAAACCAGCCGGTGCTGGTGCAGGCATTAGACGGTAATTGGGGAAATGGTTGGCGGGTGATGCTGGAGCATAACCAGCAGGTGCTGCGTGAGCAGCGCCTTTCACGGCCACTGAAGATCACGAGCAACCGCGGCGAGCAACTGAAATTCAGTGCGCAGGGGGTTCCGCTTGGGGCAACCGGTAATTGGTTAGCTTCAACGATGGAGATTTGCGAGCGCTTGACCGCAACTAGCCAGTATCAAGTGGTGATGGCATCGACTGGCAGGGTCAACGTACAGATGGGAGAGCCAAAAAAATCCCGATGCAAAGACACCACTAGCAGATCAGCGCGGTCAACGTAGGAGCGGGCGT
>NZ_JBNRIJ010000048.1:12230-20239 GCF_053557675.1 Pseudomonas sp. XP1
GATGTTCTCTTCCCGCCCATCCAGCTCTTCAGCACCGGTAGCGCCCCAGGCCTTGAGCTGCTCGATCACGCCACGCACCAGCACCTCAGGGGCCGACGCACCGGCAGTGATGCCGACCCGCGCCGTCTGGTCGAACCAGCCACGCTGCAGGTCCTCGGCACCGTCGATCAGGTAGGCCGGGGTGCCCATGCGCTCGGCCAGCTCGCGCAGGCGGTTGGAGTTGGAGCTGTTCGGGCTGCCGACCACCAGTACCACGTCGCACTCGTCCGCCAGTTGCTTGACTGCGTCCTGGCGGTTCTGGGTGGCGTAGCAGATGTCGTCCTTGCGCGGGCCGCCAATGTTCGGGAAGCGCGCACGCAGGGCGTCGATGACGCGGCTGGTGTCGTCCATCGACAGCGTGGTCTGAGTGACGAACGCCAGGTGGTCCGGGTCCTTCACCTGCAGGTTGGCAACATCCTCCTCGTCTTCGACGAGGTAGATGGCGCCACCGTTGCTGGCGTCGTACTGGCCCATGGTACCTTCGACTTCCGGGTGCCCTTCGTGGCCGATGAGGATGCACTCACGGCCGTCGCGGCTGTACTTGGCCACTTCGATGTGCACCTTGGTCACCAGCGGGCAGGTGGCATCGAACACTTTCAGGCCACGGCCAGCAGCTTCCTGGCGCACGGCCTGGGAAACCCCGTGGGCACTGAAGATGACGATGACATCGTCCGGTACCTGGTCCAGCTCTTCGACGAAGATGGCACCGCGGTTGCGCAGGTCTTCCACCACGAACTTGTTGTGCACCACTTCGTGACGTACATAGATCGGCGGGCCGAAGACTTCCAGCGCGCGGTTGACGATCTCGATCGCCCGGTCGACCCCCGCGCAGAAGCCGCGAGGGTTGGCGAGTTTGATTTGCATGCTCGGCTCCAGGCTTACAGGGCCTTCACCTCGAGGATCTCCACCTCGAAGGTCAGGGTCTTGCCAGCCAATGGGTGATTGAAGTCGATGGTCACCTGGTCGTCATCGAACGCTTTGACCACACCCGGCAGCTCGGTGTTGGCGGCGTCGTTGAAGATGATCAACAGCCCTTCGGACAACTCCATGCCCTCGAACTGGGACCGCGGCATGACTTGTACGTTCTGCGGGTTGGGCTGGCCGAAGGCGTTTTCCGGGGCCACCACCACGGTACGCTTGTCACCGCCCTTGAAGCCGAACAGGGCGTTCTCGAAACCTGGCAACAGGTTGCCATCGCCAACCTTGAAGGTGGCCGGGGCCTTGTCGAACGTGCTGTCGACGGTGTCGCCGTTTTCCAGGTGCAGCGCGAAGTGCAGGGTGACTTCGGTGTTCTGGCCGATACGGGTGTCAGTCATGGACCGGATCCTCGGACTTCTTGCTCTTGAACATATCCAGCGCCAGCATCACCGCACCAACGGTGATGGCGCTGTCGGCCAGGTTGAAGGCCGGGAAGTAATGGCGGTTCTGCCAGTGCACCAGGATGAAGTCGACCACATGGCCGAGCACGACGCGGTCGTACAGGTTGCCGATCGCGCCACCCAGCACCAGCGCCAGCGCCACGGCCAGCCAGGTCTCGTTGCGCCCCAGGCGCTTGAGCCACACCACCAGCACGGCACTGACCACCACGGCGATCAGGGCGAACAGCCAGCGCTGCCAGCCGGAGCTTTCCGCCAGGAAGCTGAACGCCGCGCCGGTGTTGTAGGCCAGGGTCCAGCTGAAGTAGTCAGGGATGACTACAACCTGCTGGTACATGGTCAGGGCATTGTTGAAATACAGCTTGGTGGCCTGGTCGAGGACCAGTACCACCAGGCTCAGCCAAAGCCATGCAAGGCGCCCGAAGCGCCCCGCTGCAGGGTTAGGCATAGTGACGCACCTCGCCCGAGCCGCTCAGGTTGTCGACGCAACGTCCGCAGATTTCCGGGTGCTCCGGGTGGCTGCCGACGTCTGCGCGGAAGTGCCAGCAACGGCCGCACTTGGCGTGGCCGGACTTGACGACCTGCAGCTTGAGGCCTTCGACTTCGGTGGCCACTGCTTCGGCCGGCGCCTGCGCGAACGGCACCACGCTGGCGGCCGAGGTGATCAGCACGAAGCGCAGTTCATCGCCCAGCTTGCCCAGGTCGGCGCTCAGGCCTTCGTCGGCGTACAGGGTGACTTCGGCCTGCAGGTTGCCACCGATGACCTTGGCGGTACGCTGGTTTTCCAGCTCCTTGTTGACCGATGCCTTGACGGCCATCACGCGGTCCCAGTAGGCGCGGTCCAGTTCGGTGCCTTCCGGCAGCTCGCTCAGGCCTTGGTACCAGCCGTTGAGCATTACCGACTCGTTGCGCTCGCCTGGCAGGTACTGCCAGATTTCGTCGGCGGTGAACGCCAGGATCGGCGCGATCCAGCGCACCAGCGCCTCGCTGATGTGGTACAGCGCGGTCTGGCACGAACGCCGGGCGACGCTGTTGGCGCCGGTGGTGTACTGGCGGTCCTTGATGATGTCGAGGTAGAAGCCGCCCAGTTCCTGTACGCAGAAGTTGTGCACCTTGGAGTAGACGTTCCAGAAACGGTACTCGCTGTAGTGCTCTTCCAGCTCGCGTTGCAGCAGCAGGGTGCGGTCTACGGCCCAGCGGTCCAGCGCCAGCATGTCTTCCGGGGCCAGCAGGTCGCGGGCCGGGTCGAAGCCGGACAGGTTGGACAGCAGGAAGCGTGCGGTATTGCGGATACGGCGGTAGGCGTCGGCGCTGCGCTGCAGGATCTGCTCGGAAACGGCCATTTCACCGGAATAGTCGGTAGCGGCAACCCACAGGCGCAGAATATCGGCACCCAGGGTGTTGTTGACCTTCTCCGGCTCGATGGTGTTGCCCAGCGACTTGGACATCTTGCGGCCGTTCTCGTCGACGGTGAAGCCGTGGGTCAGCAGCTCGCGGTACGGCGCGTGGCCGTCGATGGCGCAACCGGTCAGCAAGGACGAGTGGAACCAGCCGCGGTGCTGGTCGGAACCTTCCAGGTACAGGTCGGCACGCGGGCCGGTGGCGTGGCCGATGTCGTGCGAACCACGCAGCACGTGCCAGTGGGTGGTACCCGAGTCGAACCACACGTCCAGGGTGTCGGTGATCTTGTCGTACTGCTCGGCTTCAGCGCCCAGAAGTTCGGCGGCGTCCAGCTTGAACCAAGCCTCGATGCCTTCCTGTTCGACACGCTTGGCCACCGCTTCCATCAGCTCGACGGTGCGTGGGTGCAGCTCGCCGGTCTGCTTGTGCAGGAAGAACGGGATCGGTACACCCCAGTTGCGCTGACGCGAGATGCACCAGTCCGGGCGGTTGGCGATCATCGAATGCAGGCGCGCCTGACCCCAGGCCGGGACGAACTTGGTGTCCTCGATGGCTTTCAGTGCTCGCTCACGCAGCGGCTCGCCGGTGGTCGGCTGCTTGTCCATACCCACGAACCACTGCGCGGTGGCGCGGTAGATCAGTGGGGTCTTGTGGCGCCAGCAGTGCATGTAGCTGTGGCTGATGGTTTCGGTGTGCATAAGCGCACCGACTTCGCTCAGTTTCTCGACGATGGCCGGGTTGGCCTTCCAGATGAACTGGCCGCCGAAGAATGGCAGCGAGTCGATGTACACGCCGTTGCTCTGCACCGGGGTGAGGATGTCGTCGTTGACCATGCCGTAGCGCTTGCAGGTAACGAAGTCGTCTTCACCGTAGGCTGGCGAGGAGTGCACCACGCCGGTACCGGCACCCAGTTCGACATAGTCAGCCAGGTAGACTGGCGACAGGCGGTCGTAGAACGGGTGGCGGAAGTTGATCAGTTCCAGTGCCGAACCCTGGGCGGTAGCGATGACCGAGCCTTCCAGGCTGTAGCGCTTGAGGCACGACTCGACCAGTTCTTCGGCCAGAACCAGCAGGCGCTCCCCGGTGTCGACCAGGGCGTACTTGAACTCCGGATGGATGTTCAGCGCCTGGTTGGCCGGGATGGTCCACGGGGTGGTGGTCCAGATCACGATGGCGGCCGGCTTGGCCAGCGACGCCAGGCCGAAGGCAGCAGCCAGCTTGGCCTCGTCGGCTACCGGGAAGGCAACGTCGATGGTCTGCGATTTCTTGTCGGCGTACTCGACTTCCGCCTCGGCCAGGGCCGAGCCGCAATCGAAGCACCAGTTCACCGGCTTCAGGCCCTTGAACACGAAGCCTTGCTTGACCATCTCGGCCAGGGCGCGGATTTCGCCGGCCTCGTTGGCAAAGTTCATGGTCTTGTACGGGTTGTCCCAGTCACCCAGCACGCCCAGGCGGATGAACTCGGTCTTCTGCCCTTCGATCTGCTCGGCGGCGTACTCGCGGCACAGCTCGCGTGTACGGTCGGCGGACAGGTGCTTGCCGTGAGTGACCTCGACCTTGTGCTCGATCGGCAGGCCATGGCAGTCCCAGCCCGGTACATACGGCGCATCGAAGCCGGCCAGGGTCTTGGAACGGACGATCATGTCCTTGAGGATCTTGTTCAGCGCATGACCGATGTGAATCTTGCCGTTGGCATAGGGCGGGCCGTCGTGCAGGACGAACTTTGGACGATCCTTGCCAATTTCGCGCAGCTTCTGGTACAGGCCAATGCTGTCCCAGCGCTGCAGGATCTGCGGTTCGCGCTGAGGCAGGCCGGCCTTCATGGGGAAGGCGGTGTCCGGAAGGTTAAGCGTGGCTTTGTAGTCGGTCATTTCAGGCTCTTCGTTAGCGGTTGAGCGTGCCAATGTGCACGTGCGGCGGCGATATCCGCATCGATCGCCGACTTCAGCGCCTCCAGGGAGGCGAATCGCTGCTCTTCACGCAGCTTGTGGTGGAACTCCACCGTCAGGCGCCGGCCGTAAAGATCGCCGGCATAGTCCAGCAGATGAATCTCAAGGTGCGGGCGCCCGTCACCGGCAACGGTGGGGCGCACGCCGATGTTGCCGACACCCGGCCAAGCCTTGCCGTCGATTTCGATGCTGGCCAGGTAGACCCCGGACAGCGGCACGCGGCGGCGCTTGAGTTGGATGTTGGCGGTAGGTGTGCCGAGCTGGCGGGCCAGCTTCTGGCCATGCAGCACGCGGCCGGTGATGCGGTATGGGCGGCCCAACAGGTGCTCGGCCAGCTCGAAGTTGCCTTCGGACAGGGCATTGCGCACTTCGGTGCTGCTGACCCGCAGGCCGTCCTGGATCACAGTGTTGGCAGCCTCGACGGTGAAGCCGTACTGCTCGCCGGCCTCGACCAGAAAGGCGAAGTCGCCGGCGCGGTCGCAGCCGAAGCGGAAGTCATCGCCCACTTCGAGGTGACGCACACCCAGGCCGTCGACCAGGATGGCCTTGACGAAGGCATCTGCACTGAGCTTGCTCAGGCGCTGATTGAATGCCAGGCACAGCACCCGGTCGATACCCTCGGCCGCCAGCAGCTCGATCTTGTCGCGCAGGCGCGCCAGGCGGGCCGGCGCGGTATCGGGGGCGAAGTACTCGCGTGGTTGCGGTTCGAAGATCACCACGCAGGTCGGCAGGCCCAAGGCCTGGCCGCGCTCGCGCAGGCGCGCCAGGATCGCCTGGTGGCCGCGGTGAACCCCGTCGAAGTTGCCAATGGTGGCGACACAGCCCCGGTGCTCGGGGCGCAGGTTGTGAAGACCTCGAACCAGCTGCATAACGCGCTTCTTGCTCATAAAGTGGCCGATTATAACCACACCCGGGCGCCGGTGACAGGCAGCAGCGCCCAAGGGCGGCGTGGAATGCGAAAAACCGACGCCTGACCCGCCCGATGCCTTAGTGCAAAGCCTTGCGGGCGAAATGCCGAGGCCGGAAGCCGCACAGGTACAGGCAGCCGAAATAGGTCACGACGCCCGCAAGTACCAGAACCCCAAGGCGCAACAGGCGCTCGAGCATGTTGCCCTGTTCCCAGGCCGGCAGGTAATGCATGCCGGCCAGCAACACCGCCGACATCAGCCCCACCGCCAGCACAAGCTTGAGCAGGAACATCGCCCAGCCTGGCTGCGGCTGGAACAGCTGCTGGCTGCGCAGCTTCCAGAACAGCAGGCCGGCGTTCAGGCAGGCCCCCAGGCTGATCGCCAAGGCCAGGCCGGCATGCGCAAGCGGGCCGATCAGGGCCAGGTTGAACAGTTGGGTGCAGACCAGGGTGAATACCGCGATCTTCACTGGTGTACGGATATTCTGCTGTGCATAGAAGCCGGGTGCCAGTACCTTGACCAGAATGATCGCCAGCAAGCCCACGGAGTAGGCAATCAGCGCTTTCTGGGTCATGGCTGCGTCGACGGCAGTGAACTTGCCGTACTGGAACAGCGCCACGGTCAGTGGCTCGGCGAGGATGGCCAGGGCCAGGGTGCAGGGCAGCACCAGCAGGAAGCACAGGCGCAGGCCCCAGTCGAGGATACGCGAGTACTCCTCGCGGTCCTTGTTGGCGTAGGTCTTGGCCAGGGTAGGCAGCAGAATGGTGCCCAGGGCCACGCCCAGCACGCCGGAAGGCAGCTCCATGAGGCGGTCGGCGTAGTACATCCACGACACCGAACCGGCCACCAGGAAGGAGGCGAAGATGGTGTTGATGATCAGCGAGATCTGGCTCACCGACACCCCGAGGATCGCCGGCAGCATCTGCTTGAGCACCCGCCACACACCGGCATCACGCAAGTTCAGGCGTGGCAGGACGAGCATGCCGATCTTCTTCAGCGCTGGCAGCTGGTACAGCAACTGCGCAAGGCCGCCCGCCAGCACGCCCCACGCCAAGGCCATGATCGGCGGGTCGAAATACGGCGTGAGCAGCACGGCGAAGGCGATCATCGCCACGTTCAGCAGGGTCGGGGTAAAGGCCGGCACCGAGAAACGGTTCCAGGTATTGAGGATCGCTCCGGCCAGGGACGACAGCGAGATCAGCAATATATAAGGAAAAGTCACGCGCAACAGGGCGGTGGTCAGCTCGTATTTCTCGGCGCTGTCGACAAAACCTGGTGCGGTCGCCCACACCACCCACGGCGCCGCCAGGATGCCGATGGCGGTCACCAGCGCCAGAACCAGGGTCAGCAGGCCGCTGACATAGGCGACGAAGGTGCGGGTCGCCTCTTCGCCTTGCTGGGTCTTGTATTCGGCCAGGATTGGCACGAAGGCCTGGGAAAACGCGCCCTCGGCGAAGATGCGCCGCAGCAGGTTGGGCAGCTTGAAGGCGATGAAGAAGGCATCGGTGGCGATGCCGGCACCGAAAACACGCGCCAGGATGGTGTCGCGGACAAAGCCCAGCACCCGCGAAATCATGGTGATCGAGCTTACCGCAGCCAGGGATTTGAGCAGGTTCATCGAAAAGATTCACGCCAAGGGCAGAGGACGCTGCCAGACAGCGTCCGAATGTGCGATACTCCCGCGCCTTCGCAGGGGAGCCAAAAATTCCCGAGTTTACAGGTCGCGCAGCAGAAAGGAATATTTCCCTCTTGTTGGCGCACCGCTCGGCGGAACCTTGCAGGTGGCCTTGACATCCGTTCGACTGATCGGCATGATTCGCGGCCTATTTTGTTTGCTATTTACCTAAAGTCTTTCGAGGAGCTCGACGGTGGCCAACACACCTTCCGCCAAGAAACGTGCAAAACAGGCTGAGAAGCGTCGCAGCCACAACGCCAGCCTGCGTTCCATGGTCCGCACCTACATCAAGAATGTAGTCAAAGCCATCGACGCAAAAGACGCCGAAAAAGCGCAAGCCGCTTACGTTCTGGCTGTGCCTGTAATCGACCGTATGGCCGACAAGGGCATCATCCACAAGCACAAGGCTGCTCGTCACAAAGGCCGTCTGAATGGCCACATCAAGGCGCTGAAAGAAGCTGCAGCTGCCTAAGCGACGTGCTAGTCGAAAAGCCGACCCCAGGGTCGGCTTTTTGTTGCCTGCGATTTGTGCAAGCATCCCGCCCAGTTGATTACGATCGGCTTTTTGTAGGAGCAGCCTTGTGCTGCGAATGGGCTGCAAAGCAGCCCCGACAATGTCCGCTGCCAGCTGAAGCCTGGGGCTGCTACGCAGCCCATCGCC
>NZ_JBNRIJ010000048.1:20249-24109 GCF_053557675.1 Pseudomonas sp. XP1
CTACGGAAAAGCGCAAGGCTGCACTTGGCAGCCCTGCCTCCACATCACTTGGCTATCTGAATCTTCGGCGCCCACTGCAGCCATTCATCCTCGGCCTTGTCGAACAAGGCGAACGTCTGCTGCGGCCGTGCCGGGTTGCCCATCTGCTCACCATCCGGCGTGGCAAAGGCGATACCGCCGTCGATCATGGTCTCCACCGACTCGGTACGCACCGTAGCCCCCTTGAACAGCCCCCAGTCGAAACCGAAGCCGCTGCTGTTCCAGAAGCGGCTACCGCTGCGCACCAGGGCCGCATAGCGCGGTTCGATCAGGATATGGATCAACACGCGGTCAGCGCTCTGGCCCAACTCGAAGCCTGTAACCTTGCCCACCGCAACCTCACGGTAGGTCACCGGCACGCCCGGCTTGATCGAGCCACGGCGCGGGGCGCTCAGCGTCAACGGCAGGCCGACTTCAGGCCCTGCCACCTGCGGGGCGTCGGCCAAGGCGATGAAATCGCGCTGCGGGCCACGGTCCTTGGCAGCCGGCTGCACCTCCAGATACTGCCCGCCCACCAAGGTGTCGAGGTTCTGCGTGCGCACCAGGCCAAAGGCGGGCTTGACCACCCAGAACTGCGTACCGACGCGGGCGATTCGATCCGCCGCTTCGGTAATGCGCGCCCGCAGCAGCACCGCCTGCAAGTCATCGGTCAGGTCGACGCTCTCGATGCTGCCCACATCCAGGCCGCGGAAGCGAATTGCCGTACCTGGCTTGAGGCCGTCGGCACGGTCCACACGAATGGTGATCAACGTACCTGCGCGGTTGACCGCGTCCTGGCTGTCATGCAGGCGGAAGCGTGGGATGTGGCGCTTGAGCGGAACATCGGGCCGTGGCGTGTCGAACGCGATACCACCAGCCATCAGGGTCTGCAGTGATTCACTCTTGATCTTGATACCCGACAGACCGCCCGTAAGGGTGATACCACTGACGTTCCAGAAGCGCGACGAACCGTTGACCAGCTTTTCGTATTCCTTCTCGATATGCACACCGATCAGGATGCGATTGCTGTTGCGGGCAAACTGGTAGCTTTGCACGCTACCCACCTTCACCTGGCGGTACATGACCGGGCTACCGACTTCCAGCGAACCCAGGGTGTCGGCGAACAGCACCATGTGCAGGCCTGGCGCCTTGAGGTCGAGCGGCGGCGCCTTGGCGCGGGCTTCGAACTCACGCTCTGGCCGCGCCCCCTTGTCACCTGGGCGAATGGCGATGTAGTTACCCTTGACCAGCGCCTCCAGGCCGGTGATACCCGCCAGGGAAATCGACGGTTTGACCACCCAGAACTGCGTGCCCTCGACCAGATAATCCTCGGCCAACGGGTCCAGCGTAAGCTCGGCCGATGCGCTGGCCAGGTTGTCTGCCATTGTCAGGGCTTTGAGCGAGCCCACCTGGATGCCCTTGTACATGACCGGTGTACGGCCCGCCTGCAGGCCCTCGTAATCGCTCAATTTCACCTTTACCCGGATACCGGCCTGGGCCGCATCAAAGTCCTCATACAGACGGAACGGCAGGTTCGAGTCGGTAGGTGGGCTGTCCTTGCGGTGTTCCGGCGTGGCAAAGGCGATACCACCGGCAACAATGCTCGACAGCGATTCGCTACGCACTTTCACGCCCGAGAGCGAGGCATCGATGCTGACGCCGCTGGCATTCCAGAAACGCGTGTGCTTGCGCACCAGGCTGGCATAGGCCGGCTCGATGAAGACTTTGATTTCGACAGTGCTCTGGTCCTCGGACAGGCGGTAGCTTTTCACCCGGCCAACCTGGATCTGCTTGTAGAACACCGGGCTGTCACGGTTGAGCGACCCCAGCCGCTCGGCCTTGAGGGTAAGGTGCAGGCCCGGCTCGGTATCCGACAGCGGCGGCGCCACCTTCAACGCGGTAAAACGCTTGGTACGTTCCCCCTCGCCCGGGCTGACGGCGATGTAGTTGCCTGACACCAGTGTTTCAAGGCCGGAAATACCGGCCAGGCTGACGCTCGGCTTTACCAGCCAGAAACGCGTACCTTTGGTCAGGTGAGGCTCGGCAGCCTTGTTCATCTCGATGGTGGCGATCACCCCCTGGTTATCACCCTTGGCGTCGAGCACCAGGCTTTTGACCTTGCCAACAGGCATGCCCTTGTAGATCACCTCGGTCTTGTTGGCGACAATACCCTCGCCTGACTCGAAGCGGACTTCAATTTCCACACCGGCATCACGATAAGCCTGCCATGCAAGCCAGCCACCGATCATCAAGGCGATCAAAGGCAGGATCCATATGGCCGACCAGTTCGAGGCTGGGCGGGTTTTAGCCGTTGGCAGGTCACTCATGGTCGTCATCCGACTCCGTGTTATCCCAAATCAGTCGGGGATCGAAAGTTAAAGCGGCAAGCATTGTCAGGATCACCACAGTTGCAAAGGCGACAGCGCCCAGGTTGGCTTCGACACTGGCTATTCGGCCGAAATTCACCACCGCCACCAGGATGGCGATGACAAAGATATCGAGCATGGACCAGCGCCCAATGAATTCGATGAAGCGGTACATCAATATCCGTTGCCGCGCCGAAAGCGGCTGCCGGCGCTGAACTGAGTACAATAGCAAGCCGATGCCCACCAGCTTGAACGTAGGCACCAGGATACTGGCAATGAACACCACCGCAGCAATGGGCACCATGCCATGCTTGAGCAAGGTTATGACGCCGGACATGATCGTGTCGGGGCTGCCTTGGCCCAGGGTGCTCACAGTCATGATCGGCAGCATGTTGGCCGGGATATACAGGATCGACGCGGCAATCAGCAGCGCCCAGGTACGCGCGATGCTGTTCGGCCGACGGGCATGCACGATGGCACCGCAGCGTGTACAGGTTTGTGAAGTGCTGTCTGGCTGTTGCCTGTTCAGCTCGTGACACTCATTGCAGACAAGAATGCCTGCATCAATCGCCCGCATGCAGGTCCTCCCCCGATAGCGCACTCCAGATCTGGTGCGGTGACATCACCACCTCGAGCCACACCTGGATCAATAACAGGCTGATGAAGCAGAACAGCCCCAGGCCCACAGTCAGCTCGGCCAGGTCCACCAGCTTGACGATGGCCACCAGCACGCCCATGAAATAGACCTCGAGCATGCCCCAGTCACGCAAGTGGTGATAGATGCGGTAGAACAGCAGGCCGAAACTACGCCCCACGTTCAGGCGGATGCTCAGGAGCACGAGCAGCTGACAAAGCAGTTTTGCCAGAGGGATGGCCATGCTGCACAGGAACACCACCACAGCTACACCGCGCATTTCCGAGTTGTACAGGCCCAGCACGCCGCTCCAGACGGTATCGTCCGATGTCTGGCCAAGCAGGTGCAGCTGCATGATCGGCAGGAAATTGGCAGGCACAAACAGCAGCAAGGCGGTGAGTACCAGGGCCAGGCTGCGGTTGACCACATTGTGCCGATGGGCGTAGAGCTCGTAGCCGCAGCGCGGGCATTGGGCCTTCTCATCATGCTGGAGCACAGGCTTGCGCAGCAGCAAGTCGCATTCATGGCAGGCGACAAGCTGGTCCAGCGGCAACTGGGCCAAGGTTTCAGGTTCGACAGGATTGGGCATATAGCGCTTCTGAATAGGTGCGTGGGCCTATTCTAGTGTTCTGGCTCGAATTGTGGGAGTTATGGGAGCGGGCAAGTCGAGGCATCGAACCGCCGCGAAACCGGCAACGCGGTGAATGGCACCGGCTTTGCCGGTGTCCGCGGGTGAACCCGCTCCCACAGAGGGGCGTGTGCAGGCCTGGGATTGGTAGGCCAGAAAGACAAAACCCCTACCTGCATGCGCAGATAGGGGTTTTGCGAAATGAATCTTGACG
>NZ_JBNRIJ010000049.1:0-6044 GCF_053557675.1 Pseudomonas sp. XP1
GCCGATACAGGATGCCGTTGGCCAGTTGCTGGCCGCGACCAACAGCGCCGGGAATGCGCTCAGCCAGCACCTGAGTGAACGGACCAAGACCCTGATCGGCCATGTGCATCGCTCGGCGTTTGCCCTGTTTGCGGGGCAGCAGGTAACGCCGCTGCGGGTGTCGCTGACAGTGGGCGAATACATGAGCCTGCTCAACGAAGCCCTGGAGGCGCGGACCGATGCGTTTCTGCAGCAGGTAGACAAGCAGTTCCGTGACCCACTGGGCCGCAAGGTGCGGGCCATGGTGCTGAGTGGCGCGATCAATATTGCGGCAGCGGGTAACCGTAGCCAGATGATCGAGGTGATGCTCTGGACGCTCGAAAGCGCCGAGAGTTTGCAGGCGCGGTTGGTGCAGTTGCACGAAGGTGCAGCCGGTGGCGTCGGGGCGCTGGTACGCAATGTTGCGATTGGTGCGGGTACGCTGCGTGCGCAGGTTACGAGTGGTTTGAAGATCAGTTCTACGGCCGCGCAAAGCGTGGCAAGCGATGCGATGCGCAGCCTGCGGGATGCTGCAGCGAGTAGCGGAAGCGTCGGGCTGCTATTTGCCTTGGGCAGCATGTGGTTCCAGCAGGATAGCCTTGGCAAGAACTATCGAGCGTTGCAAGAGACACATCAGGACAACCCGGAGGCGCTTGCGGCGATCTGGTCTTCTTCGCTTGGGTTGTTGGGTGCCAGCGTCGAAGCGGCGGGACTGGTTGTTGCGCTTGTGCGTCCGAAAATACCATGGCCGGGGACGGTGACAACAATCTCATTGGGGACAGGCATTGCCAGATTCGGCGCGGGGATTTCTGCGCTTGCTGGTGTCATGGATGCGGCTCAGTACAGGTATGCAAACCTTAGATCCGAGAGAGTGGGAGATGGCTCTGCAGCTCGCCTCTACCGGTTCGCAAGTGCCACTTCATTCGGGGCCGCAGCATTTGGCGTCTGGGCCGCATTTGGCTCCAGCGCTTTACTTGGCCCGATAGGCATAAGCATCACCTTGGGCATAGCAGCCTATCTGCTTGCAACTTCAGCCAAGCACAAAGAATCATCAGCAACGCAGATTTGGGCCAGAAATACCAAGTGGGGGTTACCGGAATCACATCGCCAATGGGTGACCAACACCGATATGGACGCGGCCATTGCCGCTCTCAATGCATCCCTCCTCGGTTTGGAGGCGGAGGTCTCGATTCAAATCCAATTCGAAATCAATCATTCCATCCACAAAGAAAATGCGTCAACGATATTTACCAGTGATGGTAATGCGGTCCCGGCAAGCGTCGGCCTGATTTTCTTTATTCACATTCCAAACTTCAATCAGCACCTGTCGCATTACGAGTGGAGCTTAAGTCTGTACCACGGACCTAGAGGTAGTGAATTAGCTGTACTGTCCGCAGACAGTTCGTCGCCGTTGAAACTGCAAGCTCAAGACAGAGCGACCAATAAGCTCTTTTCAAGACCACCCGATATGCAGCCATTCACAAAGGTCGACCCAATGACTAAAGCCCTCACCATTCAAGGAGCGCTGCCATTGTCCGACCACCACACCATCCAGGCAATAGAATTCACCCTAAACTTCTGGCCTGACAAAGACGACAAAACAACACTTGCTCAGATTGTAGTAGTAGAGAATGAGATACGTACCAACAAGAGCAAAATTCAATGAGCCGCCCAAGACTGATCCCACCCTGCACTGGCTGGCAAGAAGACTTGCCATCGCCCTTCGATGCACCGATTCTAGAACCTGGCTTGGCTCCCCACACACCGAACTTTCAAGATGATATTTACCTCGAGATTTGTCGCTCAGCAATGGCGTATCGTGGGATCGTTTCGATATTGGCACTTATCTTTCTGATTACGATCCTGGTTGACCTTCCTTGGGTGATCAGGCATACGGACCCAACGGACATCGAGAGTGCTCTTCAGGAAATTATCATGCTCTCATTGTCAGCATGGTGCACGGTTGTCCTGTTCCGGGCAGACCTCTCAGCGCCCCGAGACCTGCCCATTAGATTCAACCGGGCCCGTAATAAAATCTACGCCTACAACTTCAAGCATCAATGGTGGAACCCATTCGACAAGGGCAAAGTCGTACCGGTCAGTTATGACTGGTCCCAAGTCCGCGCCGAGCGCTGGTCACAAACCGGCGCACTGCCAAACGGTGGGTTAATTTTCAAATGGGGTGTCACACTCTCCATCGTTGCACCAGGCACAAACAATGTCATCGACCGTTTCCCTCTGGTCACTATGGGCGCCAATGAGCATGCCTGGGCCTACATCTGCACCTACATGCAGGAAGGTCCCTCAGCCCTGCCACCACCAGGCGAACCCAAGGATCACAACGATGTACTCTGGTGTGAGTTCGCCCTGCGCCTGGCACCCCGAGTAGAGTGGCCAGCGGAAATGGATCTGGAGTCGAGAACCGCCCCCTGAGATACTGTCTTACACTGCTTGCTCTGGCACCATCGCCGGCATGCCAGCTCTCATAGAACTGCACATGACTCATTGAATTAGCAGGGACCCTGTGGGAGCGGGCATGCCCGCGAACAACGGCGCAGCCGGTGCCATGCATCGCTCTGGATTCTTCGCGGGCAAGCCAGCACCCACCGGGGTTACATGGTCGGCGCCACCAACCTGTACCCCACCCCTGGCTCGGTGATGATGAACCGCGGCGCCGTGGGGTCATCGCCCAGCTTCTGCCGCAGATGCCCGACCACGATCCGCAGGTAATGGGTGTCATCCACATGGGTAGGCCCCCAGATATCCTTGAGCAGCTGCTGCTGGGTAATCACTCGCCCCGGATGCCCGGCCAGTTGCGCCAGCAGCGCATACTCCTTGCGGGTCAGCGCCACTTCCACGCCATCCAGGGTCACCCGGCGGAAGGCGAAGTCCACCATCAGCGGCCCAAAGCTGGCCGCCACTTCCGAGCCACCCGCCTGGGGCACCTGGCGCAGCAAGGCGCGCACCCGCGCCAGAAACTCCTGGATGCCGAACGGCTTGGTCACATAGTCGTTGGCACCGCCATCCAGCGCATCGACCTTCTGCACTTCACTGGCACGCACCGACAACACCAGCACCGGCACCGCGCTCCATTCGCGCAGGTCACGCAGTACCTGCTGACCGTCCATGTCCGGCAGGCCCAGGTCGAGCACCACCAAGTCCGGCTTGCCCAGGGCCGCCTGGGCCAGCCCTTCCGCGCCGGTGGCAGCCTCGAGCACCTTGTAGCCTTGCGAGGCCAGGCTGATGCGCAGGAACTTGCGGATCTGCGGTTCATCGTCGATGACCAGGAGGGTGGCGGACTGACTCATGGGGTTTCGCTTTCGGTTTCAGGTTGAGGAGGCAGCGGCAAGCATAAAGTGATGCTGGTGCCCTGGCCATCGATGCCTTCGCCCACCAGGATCTGTCCGCCATGGGCGCCGATCATGCCCTGGCAGATCGCCAAGCCCAGGCCGGTGCCCTGCCCGCCGCGGTCGCCGCGAGCGGCGGTATAGAACATGTCGAAGATCTTCTCGCGGTCTTCCACGGGAATGCCGGGGCCCTGGTCGCTGACGGCGAAGCACAACCTGGCGTCCTGCACCGACACCTGCAGCTCCAGCCGGCCATTGGCTGGCGAGAAGCGCGCGGCATTTTCCAGCACGTTGACCAGGGCTTGCTCGATCAACGCCGCATGCACGAACAGCAACGGCAGCTCGGCCGGCACGTCGGTGTGCAACCGCAGCGGCGCCAGCACCGCGCGCAAGCGGTTGAGCGCGCTGCCAACAATGTCGGCCGGGGCCACCCAGTCGCGGGCCAGTTTGAGGCCGCCGTGACCAAGGCGCGTCATGTCGAGCAGGTTCTGGATGTAGCGGTCGAGGCGTTCGGCCTCGTTGCGGGTGCCCTCCAGCAGTTCGCGGCGGTCGGCGGTGGGGATCGCCTCGCCCAGCGCCAGCAGGCTGTCGATGCTGCCGCGCATGGCGGTCAGCGGGGTGCGCAAGTCATGGGAAACGGACGCAAGCAAGGCGCTGCGCAACTGCTCGGTTTCGCCATGCAGGCGCGCGGCCTCCAGCTGTTCGGCCAGCCGGGCGCGGGCCAGGGCCTGGGCCAGCGGCTGACCAAGGGCGGTGAGCAGACGCCGGCGCGGGTCGCTGAGCGGCTGGCCGGAACGTGGGCGCACACCGAGCAATGCCAGGGGCTGTTCATCCACCGCCAGCGGCCACCACCACCAGCGGCCATTGGGCAGGGTGTCGCTGCCCTGACCGGCGGCCTGGCCATGCTGCCAGGCCCACTCTGCGGCGGCGCGCTCGTTATCGTTGAAGGCATGGGCTTCGCCGCTGGCCACTTGCAACTGACCTTCGACATTGCGCTCCAGCAGGCATACCTGCATGTCCTGCCAGCCGTTCAGGTGCTGGCCGGCGGCGTTGAACACCGCCTGGCGGTCGGTGGCCACGGTCAGCCGGCGCGACAGGTCGAGCAACTGGCTGGTCTGCGCCTGGGTTTCGCGCAGCGCCTGCAACTGCCGACGCTGGCGCGCAGCCAGGTTGCCGGTGAGTGCAGCCATCAACAGAAAGAACACCAAGGTCAGCACGTCTTCTTCGCGCTGGATCCTGAACGACAGGTTGGGCGGGATGAACAGGAAGTCGTAGGTCAGGAACGACAGCACCGCGCAGGCCAGCGCAGGCCCCAGGCTGCTGCGCACCGCCACCAGCAACACCGCGGCCAGGAACACCAGCGAGATGTTGGGCAGGGCCAGCACACTCGACACCGCCCAGGCCAGGCCCGCGGCCATGAGCGTGGCCAGCAGCGCCAGCAGGTAATGGCGCCAGACCCACACCCGCCGCACCGCCGAACGTGGCGCTTGCGGCTGCGCGTCGCGGTCCAGCACGTTGATTTCCAGGCCGTGGCTTTCGCGCAGCAGCCGCGCGGCCACACCGGCACCGAACAGGCGCCGGCGCAGGCGGTCGCGGGACTGCCCGACCAGCACCAGGCTGGCCCGCCGTTCGGCGGCATGCTGGATCAGCGTGCGCACCACTTCACCGGCACGCAGCAGTACCACCTCCCCGCCCAGGCGTTCGGCCAGTTGCTGGGCAGCTTGCAGGCGCTGGCGTGCGGTTTCGTCGCGCAGGCGGCCGTTGTCCACATGCACCAGGCTCCAAGGCAGGTGGCGGCGTTGCGCCACGCGACTGGCATGGCGCACCAGCCGTTCGGCCTGGTCGTCGCCATCCACGCCCACCAGCAAGCGCCCACGCAGGGCCGGGGCTTCCTGGCCGCGTTGGCGATAGCCGTGGGCCAGGTCGGCATCCACCTGGGCAGCGGCGGTCTGCATGGCCAGTTCGCGCAGGGCGGTAAGGTTGGTTTGCGAGAAGAACGCATCGATGGCGGCCCGCGCCTGCTCGGGCACGTACACCTTGCCTTCGCGCAGGCGTTCGAGCAGCTCACGGGGTGGCAGGTCGATCAGCACCAGCTCGAAGGCTTCCTGCAGTACCCAGTCCGGCAGGGTTTCGCGCACTTGCACGCCGGTAATGTCGCGGACCTTGTCGTTGAGGCTTTCCAGGTGCTGGACGTTGACCGTGGTGTACACATCGATGCCGGCGGCCAGCAGTTCCTGCACGTCCTGCCAGCGTTTGGCGTGGCGGCTGCCGGGCGCATTGGTGTGGGCCAGTTCATCGACCAGCACCAAGGCCGGCGCGGCCTTGAGCAGGCCGTCGAGGTCCATTTCCTCGAGGGTGACGCCGCGGTACTGGCTGCGCAGCAGGGGTTGCTGCTGAAGGCCAGCGAGCAATACCTCGGTTTCGGCGCGGCCATGGGTTTCGACCACCCCGGCCAGCACCTGCACGCCTTGGCGTTGCTGGGCGTGGGCGGCCTGGAGCATGGCGAAGGTCTTGCCGACGCCGGGGGCGGCGCCAAGGAACACCTTCAGCCGGCCCCGGCCGGATCGCGGGAGGGTAGCCAACAGCGCGTCTGCGCGGGCGGAGTCACTCATCTTTCATCCTTTGCTATTTCCAGCAAGCAGCAAATTCAGGGACAAACACCGTACCTGCGGGAGCGGG
>NZ_JBNRIJ010000049.1:6113-10766 GCF_053557675.1 Pseudomonas sp. XP1
CGCATTCGCGGGTGAACCCGCTCCCACAGGGTCCCTGCTAGCCCCCCAAGTCATCTATCAATGGCTGAGGTTTTCCAAGGCCTGGTTCAAGGCCAGCACATTGACCACCGGCGGGCCGATCAATGGGTGGAGGGTGGCCTCTTCCAGCAAGCCTTGCAAGCGCTCCACCGGCAACTGCCGTGCCGCCGCCACCCGCGGGATCTGATAGGCCACTGCCTCCGGCGGCAGGTGCGGGTCGAGGCCGCTGCCCGAAGTGGTGAGCAGCGCCTGGGGCACCGGCCCCTGCTGCGCCTGGTACAACGCAGCCGCATCGCCCTTGACCCGCTCGGCCAGTGCCGGATTGCTCGGCGACAGGTTGCTGGCGCTGCTGGCCACGGTGGCATAGGCGCCCGCCGATGGCCGCGCGTGGAACCAGCCATCGCCCTGGAAATCCTGGGCGATCAGAGCGGAGCCACGTACCTGGCCCTGGCCATCGCGCACCAGGCTGCCATTGGCCTGGCTGGGGAAAGCCACCTGGGCAATACCGGTCACCGCCAGCGGATACAGCGCACCGGTCACCAGGGTCATCAACAGGGCCAGGCTCAATGCCGGGCGTACATAAGCATTCATGGTGGGCTCCTCAGACCAGGTGCAGAGCATTGAGCAGCAGGTCGATCAGCTTGATCCCGGCAAACGGCACGACAATGCCGCCCAGCCCGTAGATCAGCAGGTTGCGCCGCAGCAGGTGCGCCGCACTGGCCGCCTGCACCCGCACGCCGCGCAGCGCCAGCGGGATCAAAACGATGATGATCAGCGCGTTGAACACAATGGCCGACAGAATCGCACTCTGCGGGCTGGCCAGGTGCATCAGGTTGAGCACGCCCAGCTGCGGGTAGATGGCGGCGAACAGCGCCGGCAGGATGGCGAAGTACTTGGCCACATCGTTGGCGATGGAGAAGGTGGTCAACGCGCCACGGGTCACCAGCAGCTCCTTGCCGACCTGCACCACATCCAGCAACTTGGTTGGGTCGCTGTCCAGGTCGACCATGTTGGCCGCCTCGCGCGCGGCCTGGGTGCCGTCGTTCATGGCCATGCCCACATCTGCCTGGGCCAGTGCCGGGGCGTCGTTGGCGCCGTCGCCGCACATGGCCACCAGGCGGCCGTCGTTCTGCTCCTGGCGGATGCGCGCCAGCTTCTTCTCTGGCGTGGCCTCGGCCAGCACGTCATCCACGCCGGCCTCGGCAGCGATGGCGGCGGCGGTCAGCGGGTTGTCGCCGGTCACCATCACCGTGCGGATGCCCAGCTTGCGCAGCTCGGCAAAGCGCTCGCGGATGCCGGGCTTGACCACATCCTTGAGGTGGATCACGCCGAGCAGGCGCTTGTCGATGCACACCAGCAATGGTGTGCCGCCGCTCTGAGCGATGCGCTCCACTTCGCGGGCCAGCGCCGGGGGCATTTCCAGGCGTTGCATGCCGACGAATGCCAACACTGCGTCGACGGCGCCCTTGCGATAGCGGTGCTGCTGCAGGTCGATGCCCGACAGCCGCGTCTCGGCGCTGAACGCCACCGCATCGAATTGCCCGGCGGCCGGTTCGACGAAGTCATGCAACTGGCGCAGGTACTCGACGATCGACTTGCCCTCGGCGGTGTCGTCCGCCAGCGAGGCCAGCAAGGCGCCCTCCCCCAGCTCGCGGGCGGTGATGCCCGGCGCGGCGTGCAGGGCGCTGCAGCGGCGGTTGCCGAAGGTGATGGTGCCGGTCTTGTCGAGCATCAGCGTGTGCACGTCACCGGCCGCCTCCACCGCGCGGCCGGAGCGGGCGATGACATTCAGCCGCACCAGCCGGTCCATGCCGGCAATGCCGATGGCCGACAGAAGGCCACCGATGGTGGTGGGGATCAGCGTCACCAGCAATGCGGCGAGGAAGATCAGCGGCAGGCTGCCACCAACGAAGTGGGCGAACGGCTGCAGGGTCACCACCACGATCAGGAAGATCAGGGTCAGGCCGATCAGCAGGATGTCGAGGGCGATCTCGTTCGGGGTCTTCTGCCGCTTGGCGCCTTCGACCAGGGCAATCATGCGGTCGAGGGTGGATTCACCCGGGTTGCTGGTGATGCGGATCAACAACCAGTCGGAGACCAGCCGGGTATTACCGGTCACCGCCGATCGGTCGCCGCCGGACTCGCGGATCACCGGCGCGGACTCGCCAGTAATGGCGGCCTCGTTGACCGCAGCGATACCTTCAAGCACCTCGCCGTCACCGGGGATCATTTCACCGGCCACCACGCGCACCACATCGTCCTTGCGCAGCGCGCTGGCCGCGACGGTCTCGTAGCTGCCATCACGCTTGCGAAGCTGGGCGGTCAGGCCTTGGCTGCCGGCCCTGAGGCTGTCGGCGCGGGCCTTGCCACGGCCCTCGGCAAGGGCCTCTGCGAAGTTGGCGAACAGCACGGTGAACCACAGCCACAGGGCGATCTGCACGGCAACGCCGGTGCTCACGCCGCTACCGGGTGCAAAACACAGGACGGTGGTCAGTAGCGCAGTCAAGGCGACTACCAGCATCACCGGCGAGCGCTTGAGCTGGCGCGGGTCGAGCTTGACGAATGCCTGCACCAACGCCGGGCGCCACAACGCGGCGAAGCGGGTCTGGTCCTTGGCACTGTGCCGGGCTTGTACTTCAGGAATGGGCATGTTCATGGTCGGTCCTCAAAAACCCAGGCTCAAGTGTTCGGCGATCGGCCCAAGGGCCAGGGTCGGCAGGAAGGTGAGGCCACCTACCAGCAGGATGGTGACCAGCAGCAGGCCGGTGAACAGCGGGCCATGGGTGGGGAAGCTGTTCAGCCCCTGAGGCGCGCTTTTCTTCGCCGCCAGACAGCCAGCCAGCGCCAGCACCGAGAGGATGTAGCCGAAGCGGCCGACAAGCATGGCCAGGCCGATCATCAGGTTGTGGAACACCGTGTTGGCACCGAAGCCGGCAAAGGCCGAGCCGTTGTTGGCCGTGCCCGAGGTGTAGGCGTACAGCAGCTGGCTGAAACCATGCGCCCCCGGATTGCTCACTGCACCTGCCGGGCCTGGCAGGCTGGCCGCGATGGCGCCGAGCACCAGCACGCCGACCGGCATCACCAGCAGGGTCGCCACCAGCAACTGCACCTCGCGGGCCTGCAGTTTCTTGCCCAGGTATTCCGGGGTGCGGCCGATCATCAGCCCGGCCAGGAACACCGCGATAAGCACGAACAGCAGCATGCCGTACAGCCCTGCCCCGACACCGCCGAAGATCACTTCACCGACCATCATGTTGACCATCGCCACCATGCCGGTCAGTGGGTTGAGACTGTCGTGCATGGCATTGACCGAACCGTTGGAAGCAGAGGTGGTAGTCACTGTCCACAGCACCGAGCCGGTGGTGCCGAAGCGGCTTTCCTTGCCCTCCATGGGGGCGCTTTGCTGTACCTGCGCGCTCTCGAGGGCCGGGTTGGGCTGGTACTCGGACCACAACGCCGTGCTGCCGCCGATCAGGAACAGGGCAAGCATGCAGGCGAGGATGGCGCGGCTCTGGCGCAGGTCCTTCACGTAGTGACCAAAGGTGAACACCAGCGCCACCGGAATGAGAATGATCGAAGCCACCTCGAACAGGTTGCTCCAGGCCGTGGGGTTTTCGAACGGGTGCGCGGAGTTGACCCCGAAGAAGCCACCGCCGTTGGTACCCAGCTGCTTGATGGCGATCTGGCTGGCGGCCGGGCCCAGCGGGATGGTCTGCTCGGTGCCTTGCAGGGTGACCGCGTGGGCGTAGTCGGCCAAAGTTTGCGGTACGCCCTGCCATACCAGCAGCAACGCCAGCAGCAGGCACAGCGGCAGCAGGCCGTAGAGGGTGGCGCGGGTCATGTCGATCCAGAAGTTGCCCAGCGTCGTGGCGCTGCGCCGGGCGATGCCACGGCACAGGGCGACCAGCACCGCCAGGCCGGTGGCGGCGCTGACGAAATTCTGTACGGTCAGGCCTAGCATCTGGCTCAGGTAGCTGACCGACGCCTCACCGCTGTAGGCCTGCCAGTTGGTGTTGGTGACGAAGCTGACCGCGGTGTTGAACGCCAGCGACCATTCCTGGCCGGGCAGATGCTGCGGGTTGAACGGCAGGTAGCCCTGCAACAGCAGCACGGCGAACAGCAGCAGGAACCCGGCCAGGTTGAAGGCCAGCAGGGCCAGGGTGTACTGCTGCCAGTTCTGCTCCTGGCCGGCGCGCACGCCCGCCACCCGGTAGCAGGCTTGCTCGACCGGGCCCAGGATGGGAGACAGCCAGGTACGTTGGCCTTCCATGACCTTGAAGTAGAACCGCCCAAGCCAGGGTGCCGGTAGCAGCACGATGGCGAAAAATGCCAACAGCAAGGCGAAATCGTAACTGTGCATGGCCGCTCCCTAGCTGCGATCGGCGCGCAACAGCGCCACCAGCAGATAAAACGCCAATGCCACTGCCAGCAGCAGTGACAGCCCGTCGAGCATGTTCATGTGTGGTTCTCCCCGTGGTGCGGCTTGGGCCGCTTTGGGGAAATTGTCCGAGCGAACGGCGTAAAGGGGCGAGATTGTGGGGTGGGGATGGGAATAAAGAAGGCGTAAAAATCGGGTATTGAGGCTGCCTGAACCGGCCTCTTAGCGGGTGAACCCGCTCCCACAGGGACCGCACC
>NZ_JBNRIJ010000049.1:10881-14757 GCF_053557675.1 Pseudomonas sp. XP1
CGGCGTTGCGGCTCCAGTCCAGCAGCAGGCTGTAACCGACCGCCAGCAAGGTCGGCCCGATGAACAGGCCAATGAAGCCAAAGGCAATCAAACCGCCGAACACACCCAGCAGCACGATAACTAACGGCAGGTTGCCGCCACGGCTGATCAGGTACGGCTTGAGCACGTTGTCCACGCCGCTGATGACGAACGTGCCCCAGACCCCCAGGAACACCGCCATGCCGTATTCGCCCTTCCATACCAGCCAGCCGGTGGCAGGGATCCAGGCCAGTGGCGGGCCCATGGGGATCAGGCTGAGCATGAAGGTCACCAGCCCCAGCACGATGGCCCCGGGCACGCCGGCGATCAGGAAGCCGATCAACGCCAGCACGCCCTGCGCGGCGGCCGTACCGATTACCCCGTTGACCACCCGCTGCACCGTACCGGCCACCAACTCCAGGTAATACTCGGCGCGGTCGCCCATCAGGCGGTGCAGCAAGCGCAGGACGAACGCCGACAAGCGCGGGCCGTCGCGGTAGAAGAAGAACACGAACACCAGGCTCAGGGTCAGCTCCAGCACGCCGCTGCCGATCTGCGCGCTGCGCGCCAGCAACCAGTTGCCCACCTGCCCCAGGTACGGCTTGACCGAGGCCAGCAAGGCCGCGCCCTGCTGGTCCAGCGACTGCCACCAGCTGACCAGACGCTCGCCAACCAGCGGGACGCCACCCAGCCACGCCGGAGCATCGGGCAGGCCGTCCACCTGCACGTCACGCACGAACGCCGTCGCATCGCGAATGTGATCGGCCAGGTTGAACCCCAGCCACACCAGCGGCAGCGCCACGATCAGTATCCAGGCAGTGGTCAGAAGGCTGGCCGCCAGGGTTTCGCGCCCGCCCAGCGCACGCGTCAACAAACGCATCAACGGCCAGCTCGCAAAGGCCAGGATGGCCCCCCACAACAGTGCTGAAATGAAAGGTGCCATTACCCACAGACCGGCCCCCAGCAGCGCCAGCAGCAGTATCTGTACCAGCAAGCGGTCATTGTTAGCCATGGTGGTGCTCGTTCAACGGATCAGTTCAAGGTGCAGGCCATCGGTAGGCGCGCTACCGACTTCGAGGCGGCCACCGCGCACCCCTGCCTTGACCAAGGCCTCGCGCCAGGCTTCAGCCTGGGCGCCGCTCAGGCTGGCACGCAGGGTGCTGTCGAGGTTCAGACTGCGGGCCAGCAGGTTCGCCCAGGCGTCTTGCGGCGCGGCCAGGTCAGGGTAGTCGAGCTTGCCCGTGTCGCGCATTTCGCGCAGCACCGTGGCGGCGGTCGGCAGCAGTTCGCCCAGCGGGCTGCCGGCGACGAACTCTTCCACGTGCAGGTAGGCGCGGCGGTTGCCGCGGGTGACGCTGTACAGCGCGACCAGGGTGTCGGCCTGCTCCGCCGAGCGGCGCAGCAGGATGAACGCCTGCTGCTCGTCGCCGCCGTTGAGGCGGGCATTGCCGAACACATCATTGGCCCACAGGCTGGCCTCGCCGCAATCGCGGCCCTGGCACCAGAACAGCGGGTAGCCCCCGTCGCGCTGTAGTGCTTCGCGAGCGCTGGTGAAGGCTTCGCGGGCGGTACGCTCGACCGGCAGTTCGTAGGTTACCGAGCTGACCTGGCCACGACTTTCGACCTTGTCCTCGACCCGCAGGCGGCCGCTGATCTTGCGCAGCGGGCCCATGGGGTAGACACGCTCCTGCTCCACGGCCGGGCGCTGGTCGACCACCTTGGCGTCCACCGGTACCGGCAGGCTGCCGGCCCACAAAACGGGGCTGGCGAGCATCAGGCAGGCAGCGAAGGCATTACGGATGGCAACAGGCGCGCTCATTGGCGAACCAGGCGGCGCTCAGCGCCGAGGTGAAGCTCCAGGATGTCTGGCAGTTGCATGGTTGTCTCCCTGTTCAACCCGCCAAGCCTCGACACTTGTCCGGTGCAAGTCAAGCAAAGCCAAAGAAGCGATTGAAACAGTCTGCGACAAGGGCCGCGCCCTGCTCATCGTTCAGGTGCAGGTGATGGCCACCGGGCAGTGTCACCTGCTCAAAGGGTAGCTGCTCCAGCAACCCGGTGTGGCGCGCCAGCATGCCGTCGGCGGCCACCACCAGGCGCGCCGGGCAATTCACCCGGCGCACATAGGCCATGGCCTGGGCCTCGCTCAGGCGCACTGGCGAAGGCAGGGTCAGGCGGCTATCGCTGCGCCAGCTGTAACCGCCGGGCACCGGCATCAGGCCGCGCTGGGCCAGCAGCTCGGCCGCCTCGCGGCTGACCGCGACCATGCCTTTCATGCGTGCCTGCACGCCCTGCTCCAGGGTCGTGTACACCGACTTGCGCTTGCCATCCAGGCGTAACTGGGCCTGCAGTGCCATGCCCAGCCGCTCACCGGCATCCTGCTCGGCGCCGGTCGGCGGGATGACCCCGTCGATCAGGGCCAGATGGCTGACCCGCTCCGGCAACGCGCCAGCCAGTTGCACCGAAATGATTGCCCCCAGCGAATGGCCCAGCAGGGCGAAACGTTGCCAACCCAGCTGCTCGGCCACCCGCAGCACATCATGGGCGTAGTCGGCCAGGGCATAGCCGGCGCCAAGCGGCCGGTGCTCGGAGTAACCATGCCCGGCCAGGTCCAGGGCGACGATGCGCAAGCCTTTCAGCTGCGGCGCCAGGCGGGCGAAGCTGTTGGCGTTGTCCAGCCAGCCATGCAGGGCGATTACCGGCAGTCCGTCATCAGGGCCGAACAGGTGCGCCGCCAGTTCGATATGGCCCAGGCTCAGGCGGATTTCCTCGACCTGCGCGCTCATGCCTGGCTCCAGCGGTCGAACAGGCCCTTGATCAGGCTGGCGGTGTCGGTTGGCCGCTCCAGCGGGAACATGTGCCCACCCGGCACGCTGTGAAACTCGCCCCTGGGCATGCCGCGCACGGCCAGGGTGTGGTGGCGGCGAATGACGTTGCTGCGCTCGCCGCGGACCATGGCCAGCGGCACCTGCAATTGCCGCGCGGGCGCTGGGCTGGTATGCGGGATGCTGCGGTAGATGCTGATTTCCGTGGCTGGGTCGAAGCGCAACTGCAGCCCCTGCTCCATCGCCTGCAGGCCGTGCTCTATGTAGGCATCGAGGCAATCGGGATCGAAATGGCGGAACAGTGACTTGCCGGCGAAATAGTCCCGGGCACTGTCGCGGTCATTGAAGGTTTCGCGGCGCCCCAGGGTGCGGCCAGCCGGGGTGATACGGTCGATGAAGCCGAAGCGCTTGGCGGTACGCAGCAGCCATTGGTCGGCGCGGGTGAGCACCGGCGAATCGAGCATCACCACGCCGCGGTAGTACTCGGGGCGGCGCAAGGCTGCGTGCAGGTGCAACACCCCGCCCAGCGAATGGCCGACGCCCCATACCGGCTGGTCTTGCCGAGCCAGGTGGTGCAGCAGTTCATCGACCAGGCTCCGCCAGTTGTCGTCCACCGGAAAGCGCGGATCGTGCCCGTGCTGGGCCAGGTGCTGCACCTGGTAGTCCGGTGCCAGAGCGGCGAACAGCTTGCCGTAGGTGGCCGAGGGGAAACCGTTGGCATGGGCGAAGAAGATCTGCTGCGACATGGCGCCGGGTCCGGGTGGGGGATGATGGCCCATTGTCGGTATCGCGGGGCAGTTCGGCAACGTCCGGATAGGTCATCGGCGAGGGCTATCAGGTCAGGCTTGCGGGAGATCGCCCAGCCCTTTGGGCTGCGCTGTCGCGTAGATAACTGAGTTCGCAAGCAATCCGCAAACACTGTGGGAGCGGCTTTAGCCGCGAAGAATCCAACACGGTGCATGGCACCGGCTGCGCCGGTGTTCGCGGCTAAAGCCGCTCCCACAGCTCAAGGCGGGGGCGGTACCTGTCCGCGCAG